>CAZMUZ010000008.1:36388-61848 GCA_964569315.1 uncultured Rhodospirillaceae bacterium
AGGAAGCGGGCGCTTCTAGAAGAACTCGAGCTTGACCGAGAACATCTTTTCCACCTGCGGCACGGCCTCGGCAACGGCGAAGATTACCACCCGGTCTTCCGGCCGGATGATCGTGTCGCCGCGGGCGACGATCACCTCGTCGCCGCGCACGAGGGCGCCGACCAGCACCCCCGCCGGCAGCTTCGCCTCGCGCAGCTTGACGCCGACGAGGCTCGAGGTCGCGAGCGCATCGGCCTCGATGACCTCGCCGAAGCCGTCGCTGAGGCTGTAGACCGAGCGGATCCGGCCGCGGCGGATATGCTGAAGAATGCTGGAGACGGTGATGGCGCGCGGGCTCACCACGGCGTCGATGCCGAGCGATCCGAGCAGCGGCCCGTAGGCGGTCTTGTTGATGAGGGTGATCGAGCGTTTGCAGCCGTGCCGCTTGGCGAGCAGCGAGGAGAGGATGTTGGTCTCGTCGTCATTGCTGACCGCGATGATGGATTCCGTCGCCTTGACGTTCGCTTCCGCCAGGATCTCGGGGTCGAGCGCGTCGCCGTTGATGATGATGGTGCGCTTCAGGCTCCGGGCGACGAGCTCGGCGCGCCGCCGGTCGATCTCGATCAGCTTGATCCCGACCTTGGGGTGCTTCTCCTCGATCTGCTCGGCGAGGAAGCGCCCGATATGTCCGCCGCCGACCAGGATGATCCGCCGCGCTTCCGGCTCCTCGTGGCCGAAGGCGGCGAGCGCGCGGGAGAGATGCGTGCTGTCGGCGACGAAATAGACTTCGTCCCCCGCCAGCATCTGGTCCTCGGCCGAGGGCACGATCCGGCGATCGTTGCGCACGATCACCATCACCGAGATATTTAGCTCGGGAAACAGATCCGAGAGCTGACGGAGCGGCGTGTCGATGACCGGGCAATCCGCATCGCAGCGCACGCCCACCAGCGTGATCTTCCCGTCGGAGAGCGGGATCGCATCGAACGCGCCCGGGATTCGCAGGCGACGCTCGATCGCGCGCGCCACCTCGATCTCCGGCGAGATGATGCTGTCCACCGGAATGGCGCCCCGGCCGAATAGCTCGCTCCAGTGCGGCGCCAGGTAGCTCTGCGCCCGGATGCGGGCGATGCGGCGCGGCACCTCGAACAGCGCATGCGCCACCTCGCAGGCCACCATGTTGACCTCGTCCATATGGGTGACGGCGATGAGGAGGTCGGCATCGCGCGCGCCCGCCTGGTCGAGCACGTCCGGATGCGAGGCGTAGCCCACCACGCCCTGCACGTCGAGCGTGTCGCTGATGCGGTTGATCAGCGATTCCTGGATGTCGATGACGGTGACGTCGTTGTCCTCGCGCGCGAGATATTGCGCGATGTTGAAGCCGACCTGGCCGCCGCCGCAGATGATGACTTTCATGAAGGAACGGGTCCGGTGAAGCTCAGCCTTCGGCCTTCTCGCCGCGCTCGGGAGCCGCGAGGCCGAGGGAGCGCAGTTTGCGATGCAGCGCCGATCGCTCCATGCCGATGAAGGTCGCAGTGCGCGAGATGTTGCCGCCGAAGCGCGCGACCTGGGCATCGAGATAGTGCTTTTCGAACAGCTCGCGCGCCTCGCGCAGCGGCAGCCCCATCAGCTCGCCATTGCCCATGGCGCCGATGGTGGCGCTCGACCGGCCGGCGATGTCGGGCGGAAGATGCCGCGCGCCGACCGGCTCGCCGGCATCGCCGGGCGCCATGATCAAGAGCCAGTCGATCATGTTGCGAAGCTGGCGGACGTTGCCGGGCCAGACATAGGTCTGCAGCGCGACGACCGCGTCTTCCGCGAGCCGCCGGATGGCGCCGCCGGAAGCCTCGGCGGAGCGGCTCATCAGGTAGTCGACCAGCAGCGGAATATCCTCGCGATGCTCGCGAAGCGCCGGCACGCGCAGCGGCACGACATTGAGCCGGTAATAGAGATCCTGCCGGAAGCGCCCGTTGGACATTTCCTGCGCCAAGTCGCGATTGGTCGAGGCGATCACGCGCACGTCGACCTGCACCCGACGATTGCCGCCGACCCGCGTGAAGGTCTGCTCCTGCAGGACGCGGACGATCTTGCCTTGCGTTTCGATCGGCATGTCCGCGACTTCGTCGAGCAGCAAGGTACCGCCATGGGCCTGCTCGAGGGTGCCGATCTTGAGGCGCCCGTCGCCGCCCTCGGCCTGCTCCTCCTCGCCGAAGAGCTCCACCTCGAGCCGGTCGGGGTGCATGGTCGCGCAGTTGAGCGCGACGAACGGCCCGTCGGCGCGGCGCGACAGGCGATGCATCATGCGCGCCGCCACTTCCTTGCCGGAGCCGGCCGGACCGCTGATGAGGACGCGGCTGCCGGTCGGCGCCACCCGCTCGATCGCCTGGCGGAGCTGCGTCATCACGACCGACTGGCCGACCAGCTCGCCCTCGCCGCCGGCGCGCTGGCGAAGCTCCTCGTATTCGCGCTTGAGGCGCATCGCCTCGATCGCGCGCTCGACCACCAGCAGCAGCCGGTCGGCCTTGAAGGGCTTCTCGATGAAATCGTAGGCGCCCTGCTTGATGGCGGCGACGGCGGTCTCGACGTTGCCGTGGCCGCTGATCATCACCACCGGCACGTTCGGGTGTTCGCGCTTCACGATCTCGAGGATCTGCATGCCGTCCAGCGCGCTCCCCTGCAGCCAGATGTCGAGCAGCAGGAGGTTCGGCCGGCGGTCGCGGATGGCGTCGAGCGCGCCGTCGCTATGCGCCGCCTCGCGCGTCTCGTAGCCTTCGTCCTTCAGCACGCCGGCCAGGAGCAGGCGGATGTCCGCCTCGTCGTCGACGATCAGAATGTCACGCGCCATGCGCGGCGGTCCTCGGTTCTTCGCTCTCCGGCGCGGAGTCCGGCATCGCATCGGCGCGGCGCAGGAAGAGGAGCGTCACCACCGCCCCGCCGCCGGGGCGGTCGGCCAGATGGAGCTGTCCGCCATGATCCTCCATGATCTTCTTCACGATGGCGAGGCCGAGGCCGGTGCCTTTGACGCGGGTGGTGACGTAGGGCTCGGTCAACCGTTCGCGGCCGCTCTTCGGCAGGCCGCGGCCATTGTCGCTGACCTGCACCAGGATGCGGTCGCCCTCCTCCCGGAGAGCGAGCTCGATCTCGCCGGCGGGCAGCGGCTGATCCGCCATCCGCGCTTCGATCGCCTCCTCGGCGTTCTTCAGGAGATTGGTGAGTGCCTGGCCGATCTGCCGCGCATCGCACAGCACCGTGACGCCGCCGGCCGGAAGGTGCGTCCGGAAGGTGATTTCGGGGTGCGCGTTCTGCTGGAGGAAGAGGGCTTGCCGGCAGAGCTCCAGCATGTTCTCCGGATGAAGCACCGGCGCCGGCATCCGCGCGAACGAGGAGAACTCGTCCACCATGCGGCCGATATCGCCGACCTGCCGGACGATCGTGTCGGTGCAGATCTTGAAGGTTTCGGGATCGCTCGTGATTTCCTTCAGATATTTTCGCTTGAGCCGCTCCGCCGAGAGCTGGATCGGCGTCAGCGGGTTCTTGATCTCGTGCGCGATGCGGCGCGCCACGTCCGCCCAGGCGGCCTTGCGCTGCGCCGACATGAGCTCGGTCACATCGTCGAAGGTGACGACCAGCCGGATGAGGTCGCCCGCATCGAGCTCGCTTACCACCCGCACCACGAGGGTCCGGGTTTCCGTGCCGCGGGTGAGATGGATCTGGCCCTCGGCCGCGCGGCCGTTGCGGCGCCGCGCCTGCTCGACCAGCGTCGCCATCTCCGGCACGATCCCCGCGAGCGGCCGCCCGATCGCGCTCGCGAGGTCGGTGCCGAGCAGTACCGAGGCCGACCGGTTCGGGAGCTGGATGCGGGCCTCGTCGTCGAGGCCGATCACGCCGGCCGAGACGCCGGCCAGCACCAGCTCGGTGAAGCGACGCCGTTCGTCGAGCTCGTTGTTCGCCTCGAGGAGCTCGCTCCGTTGATTGGCGACTTCCGTGGTCATGCGGTTGAAAGCCCGGCTCAAGGCGCCGACCTCGTCGTTCGACGGCCCCTCCGCCACGCGCACGTCGAGATCGCCTTCCGAGATCCGTTCGGCGGCGCTCACCAGGCTGCCGATCGGCCGGGCGAGCTGGGTCGCCACGATGAGGGCGATCCAGATCGCGGCAAGAAGAATCAGCAGCGCCACCACGAAGAAGATCAGCACGAAGGTGATCTGCAGGCCGGATCGCCGGCCTTCGAGCTGCTCGTAAAGCTGCGCGGCCCCTTCGGAGGCGTTGACGTGTCCGACCACCTTCGGATCGACCAGCCGCCCGACATAGAGATAGACGTCGCTCTCGGGCGAGATCTGGAGCAAGGCCCGCACCCGGTCGCCGGTGTCGCTCGGCAGCAGCACCAGATCGCCTTCGCGCGCGCGGGCCAGCGCCCATTCCGGCAGGCCCGGATCGAAGGACATCACGAGGTTGAAGCCGGCACTGGCCAGGATCTGGCGCTGGCCGTTGATGAGCACCGCCTCGTTCAGGCCGCGCACGCGGACCTGGGCCGTCATCACCTGCTCGATGCGTTGCCGGCCGGCGAGCAGGATCGGCCCCTCGCGGCGGAGGTCGGCCGCCATGGCGAGCGCGTCGCCGCCGATGTTTCGCTGATGCTCCTCGAGATAGGAGCGGGCCACGACGAGAGAGTCGTGCACCGCGGTGCGGACCCGGTCGCTGAACCAGGCATCCATGCCGAGATTGAGGAAGAGCGTCGAGAACAACGCGACGACGATGGTCGGCGTCACCGCGACCAGGCTGAACAGGAAGACCAGGCGCGAATGCAGCCGCGATCCGGCGAGGCCGCGGCGGCGCTCTGCCCAAAGCAGCACCAGGCGCCGCGCCACCACCGTGCCCAGCAGGAGGAGCACGATCAGGTCGGCGATCAGCAGCAGGAGAACGGTGCTCGGATTGACCCGGATTCCGAGGCTGCCGCTCATCGAAAGATAGGTCGCGACGCCGGAGATCAGCGCCATGGCCAGCAGCAGGATCGAGAGCTTGCGCTCCACCCTGTTGCGCCGCGCCCAATCCAGCACGCGTCGATAAAGGGGCTCGATGGCGAAGGATCGCGCAGGCTGGACGGTGGTATTTTCGGCCGGCATGTCCGACATCCTCGCGCCGCTCACTTTACGCCCCGAATCACGGGGATGTCCAACTCCCGGATCTTCTTGCGCAGCGTGTTGCGGTTGAGACCGAGCAGCTCGGCGGCGCGGATCTGGTTGCCGCGCGTGGCCTCGAGCGAGATGGCGATGAGCGGCCGTTCGATCTCGCGCACGACCCTGTCGTATAGGCCGCGCGAAGGAAGGCCGTGGGTGTGCGCCGAAAAGAACTCGCGCAAGTGGCGCTCGGCCGCCGCCCCGAGCGATTCGGTCGGGCGCCCCGCCGAAGCGGCGGGCGCCGCCGACGCCAGCTCGGCCTCGACGATCGGGCTGCCGATCACGTCCTCCGCATAGAGCGCGGCGATGCGCCGCACCAGGTTCTCGAGCTCGCGCACATTGCCCGGCCAGTCGTAGCGCTGCAGCCGCTCGAGCGCGCCCGCATCGAAGATCTTGGCGCCGCCGCCGGCCGCGGCGAGGCGGTTGAGGAAATGCCTGACGAGGTCGGGGATGTCCTCGACCCGCTCGCGCAGCGCGGGCAGCCGCAGCGGCACGACATTGAGCCGGTAATAGAGATCCTCGCGGAACAGGCCCTGGCGGATGAGCTGGCGCAAATCCCGATGGGTCGCCGCCAGGATCCGCACATTGGCGCGAACCGGCGCCCGCGCGCCGACCGCCGTAAATTCCCCCTCCTGCAGCACGCGCAGCAGGCGCGTCTGCGCCTCGAGCGGCATGTCGCCGATCTCGTCGAGGAAGAGCGTGCCGCCGTTCGCTTCCTGGAAGCGCCCGGTCGAAAGAACGGCGGCACCGGAAACCCCGGCGGTTTCGTGCCCGAAGAGCTCGCTCTCGATCATGTCGCGCGGGATCGAGGCCATGCTGAGGGCGACGAAGCGCCCGCGCTTGCGCCGGCCGAAATCATGCAGCGCGCGGGCGACCAGCTCCTTGCCGGTGCCGGATTCGCCCGCGATCAGCACGGTGAGGTCGCTCGCCATCAGCCGCGCCAGCACGCGGTAGATCTCCTGCATCGCGGGCGACCGTCCGACGATCGGCAGCGCCTCTTCCTCCGGGGTCCGGTCGCCGGCGGCCGCGGGGCCGGGCTGCGTCAGGGCGCGCGACACGGCCGCCGTCAGGTCGCCGAGATCGAAGGGCTTCGCGAGATAGTCGAAGGCGCCGCGCTCGGTCGCCTTCACCGCCGTCAGGAGGGTATTCCGGGCGCTCATCGCGATGACGCGGAGGTTCGGCCGCAGCTTCCGGATGCGCGGGATCAGGTCGAGGCCGTTCTCGTCCGGCATCACCACGTCGGTGATGACGAGGTCGCCCAGCCCGTCCGCGACCCAGCGCCAGAGCGTTGCCGCATCGGCTGCCATGCGCACGTCATGGCCGGCGCGCGTCAGGGCCTGGGACAGCACGGTACGGATGGCGCGATCGTCGTCCGCGACGAGGATGGTCGCATTCATCGCGCGGCCGCCGTCGCGATCGGCAGCAGCACGGCGAAGGCGGTGCGGCCGGGCTCGCTCTCGAACTCGAGGGCGCCGCCATGGTCGCCCGCGATCTTGGCGGCGAGGGCGAGGCCGAGCCCCTTGCCGCCGTTCCGGCCGCTGACGAAGGGATCGAAGATCCGGGCCTTGAGCGCATCCGGCACGCCGGCGCCGTTGTCGGCGACGGTCACCACGAGCGGCAGATGCGCGCGCTGCCCCGCCGCACCGCCCGCGAGCTTCGCGCCCTGGCGGTAGCGGGTCGAGAGGGTGATGCTTCCCCTGCCCGGCTCGGTCGCCTCCGCCGCGTTCTTCACGAGGTTGAGAAAGAGCTGGATCAGCAGGTCGCGATGGCCGGCGACATCCGGCAGCGAGGGGTCGTAGTCCGTCACGATGCGACGGTCGGCGGCGAATCCGCTCTCCGCGACGCGGCGGACGTGATCGAGCACCTCATGGATGTTGAGCGCCGCGAGGGCGGTAAAGCCCGGCTCGGCGAACATCTCCATCCGATCGACGAGGCCGCGGATGCGGTCGACCTCCTCGCGGATGAGCCGGGTGAGCTCGCGGTTCGATTCCGGAAGATCGCCTTCGAGGAGCTGCGCGGCGCCGCGGATGCCGGAGAGCGGATTCTTGATCTCGTGCGCCAGCATGGCGGCCATGGCATGGAGCGGCCGGACCGCCTCGCGCTGCTGCCGCTGGCGGTCGAGCGCGCCGGCAAGGGCGCGCTCGGCGATGGCGAGCAACACCCAGCCCGGACGCCCGGGAAGCGGTGCCGCATCGACCCGCACCTCGCGCGGCGCGAGACGGGGGCCGCCGATGACGAGGTTGTGATCGGATACCGGGGCGCCGCCGCCGCGCGCCTGCTCGGCAAGCGCCTGCAGCGGGCTGTCGGCGGCGATCAGCTCGGCGAGCGGGCGACCTTCGAGATGCGCGGCGCTCTGGGCGAAGAGCGCCTCGCCGGCGGCGTTCACGCGGCGCAGGATCCCGGCCTGATCGAGCAGGAGGATCGGCAGCGGCAGGGCATCGAGCAGCGTTTCGACATCCGGCCGCGCCGCGACCGGAAAAGACGCGAGCGCGGCGGGGCCCGCGGTCATTTCACGCGGCTTCCCGCTCGCCCGCGGCTTCGCGCTCGGCGAGCGGCAAATAGAAATCCTCGACCATGCGTTCGACCGTGGCCGGGTCGTCGGTGCGATTGACCTGCGTCCGGAACTCCGCGGATCCGTGCAGCCCCTTGCTGTACCAGCCGAGATGCTTGCGCGCGATCTTGACCCCCGCCGCGACGCCATAGTGGCGCAGCATCTCGCGATAGTGGCCGAGCAGCGTCGCGAGCTGCTCGGCGAGCGGCGGGTCGGGCAGGCGCTCGCCGGTGCGCAGATATCGCATCGCCTGCTTCAGGAACCAGGGCCGGCCATAGGCGCCGCGGCCGATCATCACGCCGTCCGCGCCCGAGAGCGTCTTCGCCTCCACCACCTCTTCGAGCGTGGTGATGTCGCCGTTGGCGATCACCGGAATGCCCACCGCTTCCTTGACGCGCCGGATGAAGCCCCAGTCGGCGCGGCCCGCATAGAACTGGCAGCGCGTGCGGCCATGGATGGTGATCATCCGGATGCCGCAATCCTCGGCGATGCGCGCGAGGTTCGGCGCGTTGCGGTTGGCGTCGTCCCAGCCCGTGCGCATCTTGAGCGTGACCGGCAAAGACACCGCCTTCACCGTCGCCTCGAGGATGCGCGCGGCTTGGCGCTCGTCGCGCATCAGGGCGGAGCCGGCCTCTCCGTTCACCACCTTCTTCACGGGGCAACCGAAATTGATGTCGATCAGCGCGGCGCCTTGGTCGGCATTCAGCTTCGCCGCTTCCGCCATGACCTCAGGCTCGCAGCCGGCGAGCTGCACCGCCATCGGGAACTCCTCCGGCACGGTCTCGGCCATCTTCAGGGACTGGCGCGACTGCCGGATCATCGCCTGGCTCGCGATCATCTCGGAGACCACGAGCCCCGCGCCCGATTGCTTCACCAGACGCCGAAACGGCAGATCGGTCACGCCGGACATGGGCGCGAGGATCACCGGATCGTCGATGGTCAGGTTTCCGATCGCAATGCCCATGGTTTGAGCAACCTCAGACTGTGCCTAGAAATTGAGCAGCGCATTCTAATCGCGCGATGTGCTGCGTCGCAATAATATCCGGAAAACTCTGAAATCTCTATAAGTTAACGGCCGAGCATAATCTGAGTTACGACCTTCACCCCGAGATAGGCAAGGGTCAGCAGCAGATAGGCGAGCAGCGCGATCCGCGCCGCCCGGCGTCCGCGGAGTCCGCTCGAACGCCGAAGCCAGAGCAGCAGCAGGATCACGAAGAAAGCGGCGACCGCGAAGATCGTCTTGTGATCGAAGAGGAAGGCGCGGCCGATCTCGAGCCAGGCCGTCGCCATGCCGGTCAGGAGGCCGATGCCGAGCACGAATGCCGCGATGGCCATGAGCCGGAGCTCGAGGCGCTCGCCGTCGGCCACCGGCGGCAGCCGCCGGCTGAGGGCCGTGGGCGCCCGCCGCTTCAGCGCACGCTCCTGGAGGAGCACGGCGAGGCCGGCAACGGCGGCCAGCGTCACCAGCGCATAGGTCGCGAGCGAGACGACGATGTGGAGATCGAGCCAGGCCACGGCCGCGCCGGCCGCAGCGGTCTCGGCGCCGCTTCGCCCGATCAGCAGCGCCGCGGCTGCCATCAGGAGCAGATAGGGAAAGAGCAGCGCGCCGAGCCGTGCCGCGACGGGCGCGCGCCACAGCAGGAGCGCGAAGATCAGCAGCACCGTCGCGATGGTGGCCCACAGGGCTTCGCCGAGGCCCGGGCTCCAGCCGCCCGGAATGCGAACGCCGATTACCAGCGCCGATCCGGCGAAGGCGACGCCGAGCAGCATCCAGAACAGCAGATCGGCCGCGGCGGGGCGGCGCCAGGCGAGAATGCTCGCCGGCAGCAGCGCCGCCAGTGCTGCCAGCGGGAGCATGGTCGAGGCGGTCATGGCGGGCGACTATAGCGATGGCGGCAAGGCCTCGCCACCTGCCCGCAGGCCGCAGGCCAGGCCCGGGGCGAGGCCAGCCGGAGCCATGCTTGGCAAGCGCGCGCCGAGTGACTAGCTTCGCGGCCATGAGAGGAAACCCGTGAGCGGCGCGGTCGCGCTGGTGGTGGCGGCGGGCCGCGGCCATCGCTTCGGCGGCGAGTTGCCGAAGCAGTATCGGCTGCTGGCCGGCAAGCCGCTGCTGCGGCATTGCCTGGAGCGGTTCCTTGCCCATCCCGCCATCGATGCGGTGCGCGTCGTCACCAACCCGCTGGATCGCGCGCTTTACGAAGAGGCAACCGCCGGCCTCGCGCTGCTCGCGCCCGTTGCGGGCGGCGACACCCGCCAGCAATCGGTCCGCAATGGGCTCGAAAGCCTGGCGGCCGACGCGCCGGCCCATATCCTGATCCACGACGCGGCGCGGCCCTTCGTCGCCGCCCCGATGATCGACCGGGTGATCGTCGCGCTTGGCCGTTCCGCGGGCGCGATCGCGGCCCTGCCGGTGGTGGATACGATGAAGCGCGCCGCGGCGAGCGGCACGCGCATCGAGGCGACGACGAGCCGCGAGCGGCTTTGGCGCGCCCAGACGCCGCAGGGATTCCGCTTTGCGGACATCCTGGCGGCGCATCGCGCCGCGGCCGCGACCGATCTCACCGACGACGCGGCCGTGGCGGAGGCAGCCGGCCTCGCGGTCGAGCTGGTCGAGGGAACCGAGGAGAATTTCAAGGTGACGAGCGAGGCGGATCTGCAACGGGCCGAGCGCGTCCTCGCCGGCACCTGGGAGTATCGCAATGCGAGCGGCTATGACGTGCATCGCTTCGCGCCCGGCGATTTCATCACGCTTTGCGGCATCCGCGTGCCGCACGACAAGAGCCTCGAAGGCCATTCCGATGCCGATGTCGGGTTGCACGCCCTGACCGACGCGATCCTCGGCGCGATCGGCGCCGGCGATATCGGCCAGCATTTCCCGCCCTCCGATCCGAAATGGCAGGGCGCGGATTCCGCCCGCTTCCTCGCCCATGCGAGCGAGCTCGTCGCACGCCGCGGCGGCCGCATCGTCAATCTCGACGTCACGGTCATCTGCGAACGCCCGAAGGTCGGGCCGCATCGCGAGGCCATGCGCCGCCGCATCGCCGAGATCCTGCGCCTCGAGCAGGACCGCATCAGCATCAAGGCAACCACGACGGAAGGGCTCGGCTTTACCGGGCGCGCCGAGGGCATTGCAGCCCAGGCGACCGCGACTGTCGCCCTTCCCGCCGGGTTCGCGGCCGGGCCGACATGAGCGATCCGGCCGCGCTGCTGGAACGCTATCGGCGCGCCGGCCGACGCCTCGCGACGGCGGAATCCTGCACCGGCGGCATGGTTGCCGCGGCTCTCACCGATATTGCCGGCTCCTCCGACGTGGTCGAGCGCGGTTTCGTCACCTATTCGAACGAAGCCAAGCAGGAGCTGCTGGGCGTGCCGGCCGAGATGCTGGCGAAGCATGGCGCAGTGAGCTTGCAGGTCGCACGCGCCATGGCCGAAGGCGCCCTCGCCCATTCGCATGCGGACGTCGCGGTGAGCGTCACCGGCATCGCGGGACCGGGCGGCGCTACGCCCGGCAAGCCGGTCGGCCTCGTCTATTTCGGCCTCGCGCGCAAGGATGCGGAGACGCGGGTCGAGCGGCACAACTTCTCCGGCGACCGCGGCACGGTCCGTCGCAGCGCGCTGGAGACGGCGCTCGATCTGCTGAGCGAAGCGCTTTGACCCTCGATCGCCGCCGCGCGATCGGCGTCGATTTCAGCGGCGCGCGGGATGCCGGCAAGGCGATCTGGATCGCCGACGGGCGCATTCGTCGCAACCGCGCGCTCGCGGTCGAGGCCTGCCGCCCGGCAAGCGCTCTCCCGGGCGGCGACGTCGCGCGGGCGCCGGCGCTTGCGGCCTTGGTCGCTTTCCTCGCGAAGCAGCGCGACGCGGTGATCGGGTGCGATTTTCCGGTCGGGTTGCCGACGGCAGTGCTGGAAGACGGCGACTGGCCGAGCTTCCTGCACGGCTTCGCCAGGCGCCACGCGACGGCGGAGGCATTCCGGGCGGCTGCGCATCGCGCGGCCAAGGGCTGCGAGCTGCGGCGCCCGACCGATATCGCGGCGAAGACGCCGTTCTGCGCCTGGAATCTGCGGCTCTATCGCCAAACCTATCACGGCATCGCCGACCTGCTGGCGCCGCTCGTCGCGCGCGGCGCGGCGACGGTCGGGCCGATGCAAGCGCCGATGGAAGGCCGCGGCTGGATCGTCGAGACCTGCCCCGCCTCGGTGCTGAAGCCGCTCGGGCTCTACCGGCCCTATAAGGGGCGTTCGCGCGAATGCCGGCGGCAGCGGCGCGCGATCCTCGATGCGCTGGTCGGGCTCGGTGCGCTCCACCCGCCCTCGGCCGCGATCGCCTCCTCAGCGGTCGAGAATGCGGGCGGCGACGCGCTCGATGCGATCGTTGCGGCCCTCGCGGCCGCGGCGGCGCTATCAGACGACAGCCCCGTCACCGAAGCCGAGCGACGCGAGGGCCGCGTTTATTTCGCGCTGCGATCGGTGGCCGGAACGAGAATCGGCGCGCCCGATTCCGGGTGCCGGAGCAGCAGCATCGGCGCGCCATAGACGCGCTCCACGAGGTTCGGCGTCAGCACTTCGGCCGGACTCCCCTCGCCCGCAAATCCCCGTCCCTCGATCAGCACCAGGCGATCCGCATGCGTCGCCGCGAGGTTGAGGTCGTGCATGGAGATCGCCACGCCGCAGCCCGCCGCCGCCATCTTGCGCGCGACGCGCAGCACGGTCTGCTGATGGGCGGGATCGAGATTGGCGACCGGCTCGTCCAGCAGCAAGTAGCGCGGCTCGGCGGTGCGTGCGGCGGTCCAGAGCTGGGCGAGGCAGCGCGCGAGATGGACCCGCTGCTGCTCGCCGCCCGAGAGCTTGCGGTAGTCGCGCTCGGCAAAATCGGCGAGGCCGACCGCATCGAGCGCCGCCGCCGCCGCGGTATCGTTCTCCGCCGCCGTCGCATGATGCGCGCTGCGGCCGAGCGCCACCACCTCCGCCACGCGGAAGCCGAAGGCGAGACGGTTCTGCTGCGCCAGCATCGCCCGCCGCCGGGCGAGCGCGGCCGGCTGCCATTCCGCGAGCGAGAGGCCGTCGAGCATGGCGGCGCCGGCGGCCGGTTTCAGCTCCCCGGCGAGCGCGTGCAGGATGGTCGATTTCCCGGAACCATTCGGGCCCAGCAGCGCCAGCACCTCCCCCGGCTCCAGCCCGAGGCTTATGTCTTCGAGCACGATCCGGTCGCCGCGCGCGAGCGTCGCGCTTTCGAGGGCCAGCATCAGTTCCGCGCCTCCCCGCGCAGCAGCAGCCACAGGAAGAAGGGCGCCCCGACGAAGCTGGTGACGACGCCGATCGGCAGTTCCGCCGGCAGCACCACGAGCCGCCCGATCAGATCGGCGAAAAGCAGCAGCGTCGCGCCGAAGAGCGCCGAAACCGGCAGCAGCCGCCGATGGTCCGGCCCGACGATGAGCCGCGCGAGATGCGGAACCAGAAGCCCGACGAAGCCGATCGTGCCGGTCAGCGCCACCGCGGCGCCGCTTGCGAGCGCGGTGATGATGACGAGCTGTCGCTTCAGGGATTCGACCTTGAAGCCGATATGGAAGGCTTCGGATTCCCCGAGCAGCATCGCGTTCAGGGGGCGTGCGAGACGGAAGAGCAGCGCGAGCGCGATCGAGATCATGCCGGCGACCGGCAAAAGCTGCGGCCAGGCGGTACCGGCGAGGCTGCCCAGCATCCAGAAGGTGATGTCGCGGAGCTGGCGGTCCTCGCTGACGAAGGTGATCAGGCCGAGCCCGGCCCCGGCGAGCGCATTGAGCGCGATGCCGGCCAGCAGCAAGGTGCCGAGATCCATGCCTTCGCGCCGCATGGCGATGCCGTAGACGAGCGCCGTGACGGCGAGTGCGCCGAGGAAGGCGGCGCCGGGCAGGAACCAGGGCGCGACGGCCGCGGGCAGCGTCGCGAGCAGCCCGCCGCCGAAGAGGATCGCGGTGGCAGCGGCAAGCCCGGCGCCGCCGGTGACGCCGAGCAGGGCCGGATCGGCGAGCGGGTTGCGGAAGAGGCCCTGCAGGGCCGCGCCCGAGACCGCGAGCCCCGCCCCCACCACAACGGCGAGCACCACGCGCGGCATGCGGATCGAGAGCATGACGGCGGTCTCGGCCGTCGAGGTCTCGGCGAAGCCGGGGAGACCGATGCGTTCCGCGAGGATGGAGAGGATCTGGATCGGCGTGATCGGCACGGCGCCGATGCCGAGAGCGAGCAGCAGAGCCACGCCCAGCAGCAGGAAAAGGGCGAGGAGCGGCAACCGCTCGCGCCGACGGCGCTGCGGGAGGGCCATGGCGGGAAGGCTCATTGCGCCAGCTCGGCCGCCAATGTCGGATGCAACCGCTGCGCCAGCTCCGCCGCGGCCTCGGCCGCGCGCGGGCCGAAGCCCAGCAGGTAGTTCGCCTCCATCACCATGACGCGGCCGTCGCGGACCGCGGGGAGCAGGCCGAGATCGGGCCGCGCCGAGAGCCCTTCGAGGCCGCCCAGCAGCGCCATCCCATGCTCCGAGATCAGCACCAGGTCGGGATCGATATCGATCGCGGCCTCGGGCGAGAGCGGCTTGTACCCCTCATAGCCCTGCACTGCGTTGGTGCCGCCAGCGAGGGCAATCATGCCGTCGGCAGCGGTCTTGGCGCCGGCGGCGAGCGGCGCGCCGGAGGAGGCCGTCAGGATGAAGAGCACCGAGGGATGCGACGGCGCGCGCTGCACGATCGCCGCCACGCGATCGAGATCGGCACCGACCTTCCCGACGAGCGCGGCGCCGGCTTCCTCTTCGCCGACCGCCGCGGCCACTTCCTCGATCTTCTCGATGACGCCGGGCGCGTCGTAGCCGTCCGATACCATGGCGACGGAGAATCCCGCCGCTGCGACCTGGTCCAGCACCTGGCGCGGGCCGGCATGATCGACCGTGACGACGAGATCGGGCGCGAGAGCGACGATCGGCTCCGCGGCGAGCGTCCGCATGTAGCCGACCTTCGGCAAGGCGAGCGCGGCGTCGGGATAGAGGCTCGTGGTGTCCACCGCGATGATGCGGTCGCCGAGGCCGAGGGCGAACAGGATCTCGGTCACGGCGCCGCCGATGGAGACGATCCGCTCGGCCGCCGTCGCCTGAACGGCGAGCAGCAGCGTCGCGGCGAAGGCAATTGCGGCGAGACGCATGGGGTCAGGCCGCCTCGGCCACGGCGCGGAGCGCAAGGCTCGGCCAGGCGTTGTCTTCGGCCTGCCCCGGCTTGCGCTTGCCGAACATCCAGGCGATCTGCTGCCCGGCCGCGTCGAACAGTTCGACGGACGTGACCCAGCCGTCGCGGGTCGGCTTGCGCACATGCCAGCAGGTCGCGATCCCGTCCTCGCGGAGATGCAGGTTGAAGGTCGGGTCGAGCACGTTCTGCCAGGGGCCCATGCGCTTTACCGTCGAGACCGGACCGGTATGGATCTGGATGCAGCCGGGCGAGCCGACGAAGACCATGATGGGAAGGCCATCCGCGGCCGCAAGCTCGAGGGCGCGCGAGAAGCTGCCGTTCGGTACCTGCCGCGCGAGATCGTCCGGGACGAGCCGGAAGGCCTGGGTGCGGCCAACTTTGAAATCGCGCAGCAACGGAAAGAAATCGTGCGTGTCCTGCAGCGCGAGCCAACGTTGATGCAGGCCCGCTGCATCGACCTCGCTGTCCGCCCGCTCGCTCGCCGGCTTCGGGCTCGGCTCGACGGGCACACCGGCGCTCTGGTCGGCCGCCTTGAACCGCGCAACCAGCGCCTCATAGGCCGCAGCATCGCTCGCCGGCTTCAGGAAGATCTTGTGCACCGCGGTGCCATCGGCGTCGAACATCTGCAGGCTGCGGCGCGGGCCATCCTGGGTCGGCTCCGATAGGGCGAAGCCGTGACGCCAGCGATTGAAGAAGAGCCGCAGGTCGATGTCCGGCGCCAAGGTGACCCCGCCCCGCTCGTTGACCTGGATCTCGTCATAGCGACCGGTCTTCTCATGCACCGCATATTCGTTGCGGGTGAGCGCCATCACCGTGCCGAGCGCCGGCATCGCTTCGATAAGATCCTTCCATTCCGGGCGCAGCCGCGTCGCGGTCGTGCCGACGCCGGTGGCGACGAGCTCGCCCTCGCTCACGCCGAGCGCCGTTGCCGCGTCGCGGACACGTGTTTTCGGATTGGCATCCCGATAGCCCTTCCAGGCGGTGGCCAGCGCCGTCGGGTCGCTGCGTCGCGTTGTCGTGGCGTCATCGGGCATTGCAGTCTCCTTGGTTTTCTGTCGTCACCAGGCCAGGGTGTAGGAAATCCAGCCTTTGTAGTCGCGACCCGCCTCGTAAGCGCCCGTCCAGACGCGCGTGTAGGCTTCGTCGAAAAGATTGTCGATGCCGGCCGACAGCGACAGGCCGCGGATCGGCTCGAAGCGCGGCCGCCAGATCGCGTAGATATCGTGCAGGGTGTAGCCGTCGCGATCGGCCGTAGGGTCGCCGGTGTCTTCGAACTTCTCGGCGATGATCGTGCGCCAGCCGATCTGGGTGTCCATGAAACCGAGCTTGGCCGCGGCATGCAGCGCCCAGGTGTCCGGCTGCAGCAGGCCGAGCGTGTCGCCGGTGTCGCGATCGATGCCGTTGATGTGCGAGTAGGCGAAGTCGAAGATCATGAAGTCGTTCTCGTAGCCGGCTTCGACCTCCACGCCGTCGAGTTTCGCCCTGTTGACGTTGTCGATGATGGTGGTGCCGTCGCAATCGCCGGGAATGGCGGGGTTGCAATCCACGAACAGGGCGGGCTGGTCGACCGTGCGCGAGATGAAGTCCTTGCCGTAAGTCAGGAACCAGCCGCCCTTCGCGTGGAGGTCGTCGCCCTCTCTCAGCACGTCTTCGAACTGGAAGCCGGCGCCGGCCTCGATGGTCTTGGTGCGCTGCGGCTTCAGGTCCGGGTTCGGCACGAAGCGGTTGACGACCGTGCCGAAGGGCGGCCCGAGCGGGATCTCGAAATGCACCCCGGTCAGATAGAGGTCGTTGATGTTCGGCGCGGAGAAGGCGTGGGCGTAGCTGCCGTAGAACATGAGCCAGTCGGTCGGCAGGTAGCTGACGCCGATCTTCGGCGACACCGCGGTATCGACGTTCTTGTCGGAAAGGTCGCTGCTGGCGTCGTAATAGTCGAAGCGGACCCCGGGAATGATCAGGAAGTCGCCCGGCATGCCGAAGGGCGCCGCCACGTTGACTTCCGACTGCAGGAAGATGCCGACGGAGTTGGAATCGGCGTCCGGCACGCCCTCGCGATCGCCGCCGTCGGCGTCGCCGTCCTGCACGTCGCGGAAGGCATCGATGCCGTAGGTAAAGAGGATGCTGTTTTCGGTGTCGATCTCGACCTTCGACCGGTTGTCGAACCGGAGGCCGTAGGTGTCGACGTCGCGCTTGAGGTCTTCGCCGTCATCCGGTCCGTCGAGCCGCTTCTCGTCCACCTCGAACTGTGTGAAGTAGACCGTGGCATCGAGATTGACCCAATCGTTGTCCGGATCGCTGTAGCCATAGGTGGCGCGCCAGGTCTGGGACAGGATGTCCTTGTCGGCGAAGTCGGTGGTGGTATCGGTCTGGGCGTTGTTCGGCTCGATCGCGCTGGCGTCGTAACGGATCCAGGCGCCTTCCAGGCTGTGCGGCCCTTCGGTGAAGGTCGCCTTGGCCATGCCGGAGATGATGTCGTCGTCGGCTTCGAGTTCGGCGCCGTTGCCGAGCTCGATGTCGCCCGAATCCCGGTAGATGAAGCTGCCGACGAGGTCGAGGTTCTCGCTCGGCGCGCCGAAGAGCGTGATGCCGGGCGAAATCTCGCCGTTCACGCTCTGGGCGCCGAAGAAGACATTGGCGCCGAAGCTCTCGCCGGGCGCCAGGTAGTCGCTCGCGTCCTTGGTGCGGACTTCCATCACGCCGCCGAGACCGCCGGAGCCGTAGAGCGCCGATCCTGCGCCGCGGACGACCTCGACCTGCTTCAGGAGCGAAGGATCGAGAAAGAAGCGGCCGTCATGGGCGGAGTTGAAGTTCTGCCGCGTGCCGTCCAGCAGGACGATGACGTCCTGATTGGAGAAGCCCCGGATGATCGGGCTCTCGCCGTTGCGGCGCGGGCCGCCGGCCGAGGTGGTGTTGGGCACGCCTTCGATCACGTCGTCGATGGTGGACGGGATCCGCTCGTCGATTTCCTGCTGGTCGATCACCGTCACGCTGCCGGGATATTCGAAGGTGGTGATCGGATTTTTCGTGGCCGTGATGGTCACCGGGCGCGTGCGCACGTTCACATCCTCGGCCGAGGCCTCATCGCTTCCGGTCAGGGGTGCCAATGCGATCGCCAACATCGCCGCCCAACCCAATCGCCCGAACTTCGTAGCCATGCCCTTCTTCCCCCTATCGAGCCGCACGCTCGATGTCTCATCCGGGGCTGGCGGACGGGTCCCTCGGCGGGATCCGCTCTGGCTGGCTAGGATGTTCTGATGTGAAAATCGGCGCGGGAGACCGGTTGCTCCCGCGCAAAACCTACTTCGTCAGGATCAGCTTTCCGCGACCGGTGACGCGCAGCCGATAGATCGTGCCGTCGCCATGCTCGATGCGCAGCTCCGGATGACCGCGGAGCAGCGCTGCGCTGTTGATGCTCGGCACTTCGTAAGTCTCGCCGCCGCGGACCGGTTCCGGCTGCCGCATCGGCATCGAGTAGCCGTCGTCGGATGTCGTCATGCCCCCTCCACTCAGCTCCGAAGCCGGGTCGCGACAGGGCTTCCCCGGCTCCAAAAATCCAGAGCTTTCCGGTGGTAATGCAAATCATTTGCAATTGCAACAGCTAATCGTTTCTATAGGCGGCGAGAATCCTTTCGGAAGGTTCTGGGCGGGATGCGCGCAAGTTCGATCGTTTCGGCGGGGGCGCATCTTGCCGTCATCCTGGCCCTGCTCTGGACGCAGCAGGCGCTCGACGCCAACGAGGTGCCGGGCGTCGAGGCGGTGAACATCCTGTTCGTCGCCCCGCCCGCCCCGGCGGCCGGCCATGGCGGCGACAACGCCGCGCCGGGGCCGACAGAGACCGGCATGCAGCACGCGCGCGCCAGCGACACGCCGCCGGCGCCCGCGCCATCGGTCGATGCGCCCGATGAGGCTCCCGTCCCAGCCCCGCCGGAAACCGCGAAGCCGGACCGTCCGGAGAAGCCTCCGGTCCAGCTCGCGGCGCTGCCCCAGCCTGTCGAACGAAAGGTCGAACCGACGCCCGATCCGCCGGTCGCGCAACAGGTCGAGATCGTGCCGCCGAAGCCCTTGCCCTTGCCGAAGCTCAAGCCCGAGCAACCGGTCCTCGAGGCCGATTTGCCGGAGGAGGTGCGGCCGCCCGAGCCCACGGTCGAGAAGGCGCCGGCACCTCCGGAACCGGCGGCGCCCGCTTCTCGGCCGGCGCCTTCGCCGACCGATACGCAGATCGCGCACAGCGATCCCACGCAGACGGTGACGCGGCAGACGGTATCCGGCGGCAGCACGAGCGACGTGCAGTCGGCGTCCTTGCCGAGCGCGAGCGACGACCTGCCGGCGTCGACCGGCGGCGGCGAGGCCGGCAATGGCGAGGCGGGCCCGGCGGGCGGCGGCGCCGCCTCGGAGGACTATGCGGCGCTGCTTGCGGCATGGCTCGACGAGCACAAGCGTTATCCGGAGCGCGCCCGCCGCAAGAACCAGGAAGGCGTCGTGGTGTTCGCGTTCGAGATCGATGCCGAAGGTCGCGTGCTCCACCACAGGATCGTGGAGGGCTCGGGCTATCCGTTGCTCGACGAAGAGGTGACGGCGCTCATCGACCGCGCGACCCCCCTGCCCGCGCCGCCGCCCGGCGTGGCGCGCAACTACGTGGTGCCGATCGTCTTTGCGCTGCGGTAAGCCCCGCGGCGGCGGTTGGCATCGAGATCTCTCGTGGAACTACGCGACGTGGCTGCCATAGAGCTGCTTCGCGCGCGCCTCGAAGGCGGCCACCATGCGGCGCACCGCCTCGTTGAAGAGCGCGCCGATGATCTTCTGCAGCAGGATCGACTTGAACTCGAAATCCACGAAGAAATCGAGCCGGGTGTTGCCGCCCGGTTCGGGTCGGAATGTCCAGTGATTGTCGAGATAGCGGAACGGCCCCTCGGTGTAGGTCACATCGATGCGGAGGTTGGGGCGGTCGAGCGCGACGCGGCTGGTGAAGCGCTCGCGGATCATCTTGAAGCCGATCACCAGGTCGGCGATCAGCAGGTTCTCCTCGCGCGACTTGATGCGCGCGCCGACGCACCAGGGCAGGAACTCCGGGTAACGCTCGATGTCGGCGACGAGATCGAAGAGCTGCTCCGGCGTATAGGGCAGCAGCCGCTGCTCGGCATGGGTCGGCATCGTCAGCCGGCGCGGCGGATCATCTAGGCCGTGCCGGCGAGCTTCGCCTGGCGGGCGGCCCTGAGCCGCTCGAAATCCTCGCCCGCATGATAGGAGGAGCGGGTCAGCGGCGAGCTGGCGGCGAGCAGGAAGCCCTTCGCCATCGCCTCGGCGCGATAGTCGGCGAACTCGGCGGGCGTGACGAAGCGCGCCACGCCGTGATGCTTCGGGGTCGGCTGCAGATACTGGCCGATGGTCATGAAATCGACGTCGGCCGCGCGCAGGTCGTCCATCAGCGCCAGCACCTCCTCGCGCTCTTCGCCGAGCCCGACCATGATGCCGGATTTCGTGAAGAGCGAAGGATCGATTTCCTTCGCGCGGCGCAGGAGCTCGAGCGAATGCGTGTAGCGCGCGCCGGGACGCACGGGGCGATAAAGCCGCTCGACCGTTTCGAGATTGTGGTTATAGACGTCGGGCTTCGCGGTCACGACGGTCTCGAGCGCGCCGGGTTTGCGCAGGAAATCCGGCGTCAGCACCTCGATCGTGGTGGCGGGTGCGGCGTCGCGGATGCGCCGGATGGTTTCGGCGAAATGCGCAGCACCGCCGTCCTCGAGGTCATCGCGATCGACCGAGGTCACCACGATATGGGCGAGCCCGAGCTTGCCCACGGCCTCGGCCACATGCGCCGGCTCGTGCGGATCGAGCAGGTCCGGCCGGCCGGTTGCGACGTTGCAGAAGGCGCAGGCGCGCGTGCAGACCGAGCCCAGGATCATCACGGTCGCATGCTTCTGCTTCCAGCATTCGCCGATATTGGGGCAGGCCGCTTCCTCGCAGACCGTGTTGAGCCCGAGGCGCCGCATCAGCTCGCGCGTCTCCTGATACTCGCGCGACATCGGCGCCTTGACGCGAATCCATTCCGGCTTCCGCAAGGGCGGCTTGTCCGGCAGGTGCGCCTTCTCGGGATGGCGAAGTTTGGCGGCGGGTTCGACGCTGCTCAATTCGGCTGTTCCTTCGCGCCGTTCGGCGCCTCATGGTTCGACAGGCTCACCATGAGGCAGTTTCGTAAGCAAGGCGGCCTCATAGCGCATGGTCCCTCATCCTGAGCCTGTCGAAGGATGAGGTCATTCGGGTTTCTATATATGGAGCGCCCGCCCATAGGCGTCCAGCACCGCTTCGTGCATCGTCTCGGAGATCGTCGGATGCGGGAAGACGGTCGCCATGAGCTCGGCCTCCGTGGTTTCCAGCGTGCGCCCGATCGCATAGCCCTGGATCAGCTCCGTGACCTCGGCGCCGATCATGTGCGCGCCGAGCAGCTCGCCGGTCTTGGCGTCGAAGATCGTCTTCACCAGCCCCTCCGGCTCGCCGAGCGCGATGGCCTTGCCGTTGCCGATGAAGGGGAAGCGGCCGACCTTGAGGGCGCGCCCGCCCTCCTTCGCCTGCGCCTCGGTGAGGCCGACGCTCGCGACCTGCGGCATGCAGTAGGTGCAGCCGGGGATGTTCTTCGTATCGAGCGGATGCACGCCCTTCACCCCGGCGATCTTCTCGACGCAGATCACGCCCTCATGCATCGCCTTGTGGGCGAGCCAGGGCGGGCCGGTGAGATCGCCGATGGCATAGAGCCCGGGCTCCCCCGTCGCGCCATAGCCGTCGGTCACGACATGGGTCTTCTCGACCTTGACCTTCGTCGCCTCGAGACCGAGGTTTTCGACATTGCCGACGATGCCGACGGCGAGGATCACGCGATCGACGGTGATCTCGCTCGTCTTGCCGCCGACATCGATCGTCGCGGTCACGCTGTCGGCGCCCTTTTTTAGCGACTTCACGCCGGCCGAGGTGAGGATCTTCATGCCCTGCTTCTCGAACGCCTTCTTCGCGAAGGCGGAGATGTCGGCATCCTCGACCGGCAGGACGCGGTCCAGCACCTCGACCACGGTCACCTCGGCGCCGAGCGTGCGGTAGAAGCTCGCGAACTCGATGCCGATGGCGCCGCTGCCGATGACCAGCAGCGATTTCGGCATGGCCAGCGGCACCATCGCCTCGCGATAGGTCCAGACGAGCTTGCCGTCCGGCTCGAGCCCCGGCAGCGCGCGGGCGCGCGCGCCCGTGGCGAGGATGATGTGCTTCGCCGCGAGATCGGCAACCGGCTTGCCGTCCTTCTCGACCGCGAGCCTGCCGGGCCCGGTAAGCTTCCCCTGCCCGTCATAGACGGCGATCTTGTGCTTCTTCATCAGATGCTTCACGCCGCCGGAAAGCTGGGCCGCGACCTTGCGGCTGCGTGCCACCACCTTCGCGAAATCGACGCCGATTTTCTCGACGGTAAGCCCGAAGGCCGCGGCGTTCTGCATGTTGTGATAGACCTCGGCGGTGCGCAGCAGCGCCTTGGTCGGGATGCAGCCCCAGTTGAGGCAGATGCCGCCGAGGTTCTCGCGCTCCACCACCGCGGTCTTGAGCCCGAGCTGCGCCGCGCGGATCGCCGCGACATAGCCGCCCGGCCCGCCGCCCACCACGATGAGATCGAAGCTGTCGGTCATTATTGCGGTGCCTTCTCGATGAAATGCCGCCGCCAGACCGGCTTCACGCGGGGACGCTTCGCGGTGAGCTCGACGAGACGCCGGATGCGCGGGCAGTTCGCGTGGATCCAGTCGCGCACGATCCACTCGCTGAGGTTGGCGATATAGAGATCGAGGGCGGAGAAGCGCCTACCGAGCGCGAAGGGCGACGGCTTCAGATTTTGCTCAACCATCATCCAGAAGCGCTTCAAGTCGGCGACGGCCCGCTCGCGCACCTCGGGCCGGGCGCTCTCGCTCGTGACGTAGCGCTCGGGGTAGTCGTCGCGGCCGACCGCCTCATAGACGTTGTTGGAGAGGAACAGCAACCAGCGCAGCATGGTTGCCATCTCGGGCGAGCCCGCGGGCGGCAGCAATGTCGCCTTCGGATGGCGATGGGCGAGCGCCAGGAGGATCGCGGCCGATTCCGTGACCACCGTGCCGTCCGGCAGCATCAGGACCGGCACGCGGGCGATCGGGTTCAGCTTGCGATACTGCTCGCTGCGATGTTCCGGCCCGTTATATTCGAGCTCCACAAGATCGTAGGGCGCGCCGATCTCCTCCAGCGCCGCCTCCACCACCATCGAGCCGCAGCGGTGGCAGCCATAGAGCCGGTAGTGCCGGCTCTTCGGGGCCGCGGCGGACTTTCGCGCGGAACGTTTCGCCGGCTTCCGCTTCGCCGCCGCCTTCGTCCGCTTGGCCTTCGCCGCCACCCGTTGCTCCATAACGCCTCTCCTAGAGCAGCATCGTCAGGGGATCTTCGAGCAGCTTCTTGATGGCGTCGAGAAGCTGCGCGCCCACCGCGCCGTCGATCACCCGGTGATCGCAGGAGATCGTGCAGGTCATCACCGTCGCGATGCCGAGCGCGCCGTTCTTCACCACGGGGCGCTGCTCGCCCATGCCGACGGCGAGGATCGCGCCCTGCGGCGGATTGATGACGGCCGCGAAATCCTTGATGCCGAACATGCCGAGGTTGGAGAGCGAGAAGGCGCCGCCCTGATACTCCTCCGGCATCAACTTGCCCTTGCGCGCACGGGCCGCGAGCTCCTTCATCTCGTTCGAGATGACGGCAAGCCCCTTCCCGTCCGCCGCGCGGATCACCGGCGTGATGAGCCCGTCATCGAGCGCCACTGCGACCGACACGTCGCAACTGTTATTGAGATAGATGCGGTCGCCGCCCCAGAGCGCATTGGCGCGCGGCACCTTGGCGAGCGCCATGCCGCAGGCCTTGATAACGAAGTCGTTGACCGAGAGCTTGTAGCTGTCGGACTTGGCGTTGAGCTGCTGGCGCAGCGCGAGCAGCCCGTCGATCTCGCAATCCACCGTCAGGTAGAAATGCGGGATGCTCTGCTTCGATTCCTGCAGCCGCTTCGCGATCACCTTGCGCATGGTGCTGAGCGCGAGTTCGGTATAGTCGCCGGGCGGGATCGGGGTGAGGCCGGCCGGCATCTGCACCGGCGCTTGCGCGGGTACGCCCGCAGCCGGCGCCTTCGGCGCGGGTGCCGCCGCGGCGCGCGGCGAGGCTTTCGCGCTTTCGATGTCGGCCTTGACGATGCGGCCGTTCGGGCCGCTGCCGGCGACGCTCTTCAGGTCGATGCCGGCTTCGGCGGCAAGACGGCGCGCGAGCGGGCTTGCAAAGATGCGCTCGCCGTCGCCTCTGCGCTCGGCTGCCGGCCTCGGCGCCTGTTGCGGCGGCGCGGCGACCGGCTGGGCCGGGGCGGCGGCAGGCGCCGATGGCATGGCCGGCGGGGCCGCCGTCGCCTCGGCTTTCGCTGCGGGCTTCGCCGCCTCGGAGGCGGGCCTGGCCGCCGGCGCTGCCGGTTTCGCGACAGCGGCGCTCGCGAGCGCGCTCGCATCCTCGCCCTCGTTCAGGATGAGGGCGATCGGTGTGTTGATCGCGACATTGTCCGTACCGGCCGGCACCAGGATCTTGCCGAGCTTGCCCTCATCGACCGCCTCGACCTCCATGGTCGCCTTGTCGGTCTCGATCTCGGCGACCACGTCGCCGGCCTTCACGGTCTCGCCCTCGTTCTTGAGCCATTTGGCGAGCTTGCCTTCCGTCATGGTCGGCGAGAGGGCCGGCATCAGGATGGGAGTGGGCATGGGTGCTCTCCCCTCCTAGCGGTTGCAGACGCGCCGCGCCGCCTCGACGATCGTGTCGGGGTGCGGCAAGGCGAGCTTCTCGAGGTTCGCCGCATAGGGCAGCGGCACGTCGAGCCCGGTGACGCGCGTCACCGGCGCGTCGAGCCAGTCGAAGCACTGCTCCATCATCTGCATGCCGATCTCGGCGCCGATGCCGGCGAAGGGCCAGCCCTCCTCGACCGTGACGAGGCGGTTGGTCTTCTTGACCGACTGCACGATGGTCTCGGTGTCGAGCGGCCTGAGGGAACGCAGGTTGATGACCTCGGCCTCGATGCCCTCGGCCTTCAGCGTCTCGGCGGCGGCGAGCGCCATCCCGACCTGCAGCGAGAAGGCGGTGATGGTGACGTGCTCGCCCGGGCGCTCGATCTTGGCGCGGCCGATCGGCAGCACGTACTCGGCGCTGGTCGGCACGGGGAAGCTCTGGCCGTAGAGGATCTCGTTCTCGAGGAAGATTACCGGGTTGGGATCGCGAATGGCGGCCTTGAGCAGCCCCTTCGCGTCCGCCGCCGACCAGGGCGCCAGCACCTTGAGGCCCGGGCAATGGGCATACCAGCTCGCATAGCATTGCGAATGCTGCGCGGCGACGCGCGCGGCCGCACCGTTCGGTCCGCGGAACACGATCGGGCAGCCCATCTGGCCGCCGGACATGTAGAGCGTCTTCGCGGCCGAATTGATGATCTGGTCGATCGCCTGCATGGCGAAGTTGAAGGTCATGAACTCGACGATCGGCTTCA
>CAZMUZ010000009.1:0-3592 GCA_964569315.1 uncultured Rhodospirillaceae bacterium
GACGAGCTGTCTCGAGTCCCCACTGCAGCGCGGTAGCGACGATGCCAAAGCTGCCCCAGGCGAGCAGATACCCGACGGCGAAAAAGACGGTCGGCGCCAGAGGCGGCCCCGCCTCGTGCTTGTGGTTGATGCGTGCGAACAGCAGCAGCGTCGGTGCTGCGCTCGGCAGCATCATCGCCACCATCATCACCCACCACATGGTGAAGACCAGCACCGCATAGATGGGCGTCCATACCGCCGGCTGCATCAGCCAACCGTCCATCCCGGTCATCGCGGTCATCTCGAGGGCGCTCATGTCCATGCCGGCGCCGGCCAGCAGCCAGCCCCATGCCATGGCCACGACAACGACCAGCGCTCCGACCACCAGCAATCGGTCGCGCCGCAGCGCTGCTTCCAGGAAGCCCTTCTCCACGCCGTCTAGGGACGGCCGTATTTTTGCTTGTACTCTTTGTAGCTATGCACGAGGCCATTGGGACCCCATGCGACGTGCGCCATCGAGCTATGCCGACGGGTCAGGTCGAACTTGATGACGTCGGTACTCTTGGCGAAACCGGCAACGTTCTCGGCCTCGTGAAAAACCCAGCCGTCCGGAAGCACGGTGATCATTCGATGCTCTGCGTCGGTAACGGGATTGCGAATCGGCTCGCTATGCGCGCGCACCGCCGTCGGAACCTCGATGCGAGCGCGCCGCTTATCCAGGTCCCAATCGAAGGTGATGGGGGCGAAGAGCGGATCTTTGATCGTCTCGATGATGACCGAGAAAATCTGGAACATGGTGCCGACCTTCTGGTCCGCGCCGGACAGGATATAAAACAATGCGTCCTTTTGTGCGTCGCTGGCCCGCTCGTCTATGATCGGATGCATGACTCCCTGGCCATGATGGATGGCGCGCGGGAAGTAGAAAGTGGCGAGGACCGACAGGCCATCGAGCTTCACACCGTCGCAATGGCCCTTGTCGATCCTGAAACCGACCAGGCCCGTGCAATGGCCATGGGTCGGATCGGCCATCGATTCGCACGGACAGCCGAGATCGCAGCTGCAATATTCGATGTACTTGCCTTCGATCAACCAGTCGCGCGCCATGCCATACTCCTTTTCACCGGATCGACATGCACTGGATGCCTAGCTTTCCGTGTCCAGATTGCTCTCGGACGACGGCTTGGGCAAGGTCATAGCCCAAGCTGAAACGCGAGGAATCGGGACGCTCCGGATATCGATGTTGCCTGTCGACATGACCCTAAAAACCTTTTTCAACAGGCTGCTAGCCCGTCCATGACGAAGCTCGCCCTGTCGGCGGCAACGCCCCTGCTGCACCGCCCGGCGCTGCATTTCGCGGCGCTGGTCGTGATGGGCGCGGGCTGGGGGGGCGCCTTCTACCTGCTGCGGCTCGCGCGGCTCGACGGCGGGGCCGCGATCGGCATCGCCTTCTGGGAAGGCTTCGGCGCCGGGCTCATGCTGCTCGCGGTCATGCTGGCCGGCCGCATGGCGATGCCGATGGATCGCCGGTCGATCGTCTTCTACACCGTCACCGGCTTCTTCGGGATCGGCCTGCCGGCGAGCTTCGTCGCCTGGTCGGCGGGATACCTGCCGGTCGGCGTGCTCGCCATGACCATGGTGATGGCGCCGATCCTGACCTATGCGCTGTCCATCCTCTGCCGCGTCGAAGGCTTCAGCCTGGTCCGCGCCGCCGGCATCCTCGCCGGCTTCGTCGGCCTCTCCCTCGTGCTGCTGCCCGATACCAGCTTCCCCGATCCCGCCATGACGGGCTTTGCGGCGATCGCCTTCGGCTCGACGCTCGCCTACGCCATCCAGAACGTCTATGTGGCCCGCGCGACGCCCTTCGGCATGACGCCCATGGCGATGTCCACGGGCACGCTCCTCTTCGGCGGCGCCATGCTGCTGCCGCCGCTGATCCTGACCGATAGCGGCGTGTCGCTCTGGGGAAGCTGGGGGCCGACGCAATGGGCGGTGCTGGGCGTCGCACTGATCAACGCCGTATGCACCGTGATCTTCCTCTGGATGATCCGCGTCGCGGGGCCCGTCTTCACCTCGATGACCGCCTATATGGTCACCTTCTTCGGGATGCTCTGGGGCTTCGTCTTCTTCGGCGAAGTGCATTCGGTCTGGATCTGGGCGGCGCTGCTGTTGCTGGTGGCCGGCGTCGCGCTCGTCGGCACGCGCCGTCCGCTCGCGCCGCCGCACACCTGAAGCGCCGCGCCACCCCGCATGGCCGAGGCGTCACGTCCCATCTCTGATGGCGTCACGCCAGTTCGGCGTCGCTCCGGTCGATCAGATGCAGGAAGGAGCCGAAGACCTTGCCCCGGCGCCGGCCCATGGCGCCGAGCGCGCGCCCCTCGGCGTCGGCCACGGCGAAGAGCGGCTCGCCCTCGCCTTCCCGGACGATCGTCGCATAGTGGAATTCATGGCCGCGGAACCGCGCCCCCGCACGGCCGAGCGGCCCGTCGCCCGAGAGCCGCAGCGCGCGATAGCCGAGATGACGCTTGCGCGTCGCGAAGGAGGTTTCGACCGGCAGCAATCCCGCCATCCGGTGCGATATACCCGCCTCGTCGACCAGCCCCTCGCCCAGCAGCATGTAGCCGCCGCATTCGCCATAGATCGTGGCGCCGCGCGCCGCGGCCTCGCCCAGCCCCTGCCGCAGTCGCGCATTGCCGGCGAGCCGGCCGGCATGGAGCTCGGGATAGCCGCCCGGCAGGAAGACGGCGTCGGCCTCGCCCGAGGGCGCCTCGTCGGCAAGGGGCGAGAAGAAATCGATCGCGGCGCCGGCCTCCCGCCATTGCTCCAGCAGGGCCGGATAGGCGAAGCGGAAGGCATCGTCGCGCGCGACCGCGATGCGCCGGCCGAGCGGCGGCAGCATCGTCTCCGGTGCGATCCCGGCGGCGCTGGCCCGCGCCGGCTTCGCGAGGGCCATCAGCGCCGGAAGATCGATGCTGGCCTCGACCAGCCCGGCCGCCTCGTCGAGGAAGGTTTCGAGCGCGCCATGCTCGCTCGCCTGCACGAGGCCGAGATGGCGTTCCGGCAGGCCGAGCCGCGCATCCTGCGGCAGAAGTCCGAGGATCGGCAGGCCGAGCGGCGCGATCGCGCGGCGCAGCATCGCCGCATGGCGCTCGCTGCCGACGCGGTTCAGCACCGCGCCCGCCACGACGATGTCGGCGCGGTGCGTCATGAAGCCCCGCAGCAGCGCCGCCGCCGACCCCGCCTGGCCGCGCACATCCGCCACCAGCAGCACCGGCCAGCCGGTGAGCGCCGCGAGATCGGCGGTCGAGCCGCTGCCGTCCTGCGCGCCGTCGAAGAGCCCCATCGCCCCTTCGAGGATCGCGAGCTCGCTGCCCCCGGCCCGTGCGATCAGCCGCGCGAGCGTGCCGGGCCGCATGGCCCAGGGATCGAGATTGCGGCAGGGCGCGCCCGTCGCCGCCGAATGGAAGGCCGGATCGATATAGTCCGGCCCCGCCTTGAAGCTCGCGACCGCGCAAGCCCGCCGGCGGAGGGCGCGCAGGAGGCCGAGAGTGAGGACCGTCTTGCCGCTGCCCGAGGCGGGCGCCGCGATGACGAGGCCGCGCGGACCGGACATGGG
>CAZMUZ010000009.1:3692-60317 GCA_964569315.1 uncultured Rhodospirillaceae bacterium
TCCCGGCCGAGCGGGTCGGCGACGAGCGTGCGCCCCGCGAGCGCGCCCAGCCAGTCGAGCGCGGCGCGCATCCGTACCACATCGCCCACCACGAGGATCGCGGGCGGCTCGAGCCCCGCCGCCTCCGCGTCGGCGACGCAGGTGCCAAGCGTCGTCTCCACCACGCGCTGCTCGGGCAAAGTGGCGTGGCTCACGAGGGCAACCGGCTCCGCCGCCGGACGGCCGGCCTCGCGCAGCAGCCCGGCGATCCGCGCCAGATGCTTGAGCGCCATATAGACCACCAGCACCGGCGAGCTCCGCGCGAGCCCCGCCCAGTCGACCGCGTCCGGCACGTCGCCGCTCGCGTCATGGCCGGTGATGAAGGTCACCGCCGAGTTGGTGTCGCGATGGGTGAGCGGGATGCCGGCATAGGCGAGCCCGCCGAGCCCGGCGCTGATGCCCGGCACGAAGCGGAACGGCACGCGCGCCGCGACCAGCGCCAACGCCTCCTCGCCGCCGCGCCCGAAGACCAGCGGATCGCCGCCCTTGAGCCGCAGCACGCGCTTGCCCTCGCGGGCGAGCTGCACGAGCCGCAGCGAGATGCCCGGCTGCTTCGCCGAGGGCTTGCCGCCGCGCTTGCCGGCATATTCGAGGATCGCCTTCGGGTTCGCGAGCGCGAGCACGCCCTCGCCCACCAGCGCGTCATAGACGACGACATCGGCCTCGGCGAGCCCCTTCAGCGCCAGCAGCGTCAGCAGCCCGGGATCGCCCGGGCCCGCGCCCGCGAGCCAGACCGTGCCCGGCTCCAGCGAGGGCAAGACCAGCGACGGCAAGGAAAGTCCTGCAAGATCCATGGCCGCCATTCTAGGAATGTGGGCCCGCGCGGCTAGTCAAATCGAGACCTGCATTCTTAGAATAGCGCCATGGGAAGCGCCGCAGCGCCCGCACGAATCCTCATCCTCGGCGGCACCGGCGAAGCGGCGCAGCTTGCGGCGGCGCTCGCGGCCGATCCGCGCTTCGCGCCGGTCACCGCGCTTGCGGGGCGCACGGCGAAGCCCGCGACGCTCACGGGCGAGGTTCGCGTCGGCGGCTTCGGCGGCGTCGAGGGGCTCGTCGCCTATCTCCGCGAGGCCGGCCCCCGCCTCCTCGTCGATGCGACCCATCCCTTCGCCGCGCAGATCAGGCGCCATGCGGCCGAAGCGGCGGCGGCGACGGGCGTGGCGCTGCTCCGCCTCGAGCGGCCGGCCTGGGCGAAGCAGCGCGGCGACCGCTGGCACGAGGTCGAGAATCTTCCTGCCGCCGCGGCGCTCGCGCCGAAGCTTGGCCGTCGCGCCTTCCTCACGGTCGGCCGCAGGGAGATCGCGGCCTTCGCCGATCAGCCGGCGGTGCATTATCTCGTGCGGCTGGTCGAGCCGCCGGCGACCCCGCTGCCGCTCGCCGACTATCATTTGCTGCTGGAGCGCGGCCCGTTCGACGAGGCCGACGAGCTGCAGCTCCTCCGCGCGCACAAGATCGATCTCGTGATCGCGAAGCAGAGCGGCGGCCAGGCGACCTACGGCAAGATCGCGGCCGCGCGGACGCTCCGGCTGCCCGTCATCCTGCAGCGTCGCCCCGCACCGCCGACCGGCTATGCGCCCGCCGCCACGGTCGAGACCGCGGCCGATGCGCGGGCCTGGATCGAGAACGCGATCGCCTGAGCGTTACCCTATGAAGAACTCGCGGAGCGCCGCCGCGGTCTCGGCCGGCGCTTCCTCGGCGAGGAAATGGCCGCAATCGAGCGGCAGCTCGCTCACATCCTCGGCCCAGCGCCGCCAGACGCTGCTCGGCGTGTCGATCTTGTCCTTGAGATAGTCGCGCGACCAGATCGACAGCACCGGACAGGCGATGCGCCGCCCCTTCTCCCGATCGGCGCGATCATCCGCCACATCGACCGATGCGCCGGCGCGATAGTCGGCGCAGGTGGCGGCGATGACGGAAGGCTTGCTGAAGCTCCGCTCATAGGCCGCGAGGGCGTCGGGATGGAAACAGTCCTTCTTCTCCGCCCAGCGCTGCAGCAGATGATGCAGGTAGAACACCGGATCGCTGCCGATGAGCTTTTCCGGCACCGGCGCCGGCACGGCGAGGAACGGCCAGTGATAGGTCGCGAGCGCGCTCTGCCAGGTCATCTGCTCCCAGACGTCGAGCGTCGGCACGATGTCGAGCACGGCGAGGCGGCGGACCTGTTCCGGGTGATCGAGCGCGAGGCGGTAGGCGACGCGGGCGCCGCGGTCATGCCCCGCGAGATGAAAGCTCTCATGGCCGAGCGCCGCCATCACCCCCACCATGTCCGCCGCCATGACGCGCTTCGAATAGTTGCGGTGCGCGGGATCGGGCTCGGGGCCCGTGCTTTCGCCATAGCCGCGAAGGTCGGGCAGCACGACGGTGAAATCCTCCGTCAGGGCGGGCGCCACCGCGTGCCAGCAGACATGGGTCTGCGGATAGCCGTGCAGCATCAGAAGCGGTGCGCCCTTGCCCGCCATCCGGAGATGGATCTCGGCATCGCGGGTCTGGATCTTGCGCGTCTCGAACCCGTGGAACATCAAAGCCCCCTGGCCGCCACCCCGCCGATCAACCCGGCCGTCGGCTCCCGCGTTCCCCGCGAGGCGGGCCGCCCGCCGGCCTCAGGCCTTCGCCCTAGCCTTCCCCGGTCGCAATATATGCCGGTGCTGCGGATGATACAGCCGGCTGTCGGTGAAGCCGCTCTCGCCGAAGACGCGGCCCACGAAGATGAGCGCGGTGCGGGTGATCTTCGCCGCCTTCACCACGGCGCGGATGGTGTCGAGCGTCCCGCGATGCACCACCGCATCCGGCCAGCCGACCCGATAGACCACCACCACCGGGCAATCGCCGCCGTAATGCGGCGCAAGCTCGCGCACCACGAGGCCGAGATTGCGCACCGAGAGATGGATGGCGAGCGTCGCGCGCGACCGGCCGAGCGTCGCCAGGTCCTCGCCCGGCGGCATGGGCGAGGCCTTGCCTGCCGTGCGGGTGAGGATGATGGTCTGGCTCACCTCCGGCAAGGTGAGCTCGGTCTTGAGCAGCGCCGCCGCGGCGGCGAAGGCCGGCACGCCGGGCACCACCTCGTAAGGAATGCCGAGCGCATCGAGCCGGCGCATCTGCTCGGCGATCGCGCCATAGATCGAGGGATCGCCGGAATGGACCCGCGCCACATCCTGGCCCTTCGCGTGCGCCGCCTCGATATGGGCGAGGATCTCGTCGAGGGTGAGCGGCGCGGTATCGACCACCAGCGCGTCGCGCGGCGCATCGGCGATGACCGCTTCCGGCACCAGCGAGCCGGCATAGAGCAGCACGGGGCAGCGCTCGATGAGCTTCCGTCCCTTGACCGTGATGAGGTCGGGATCGCCCGGCCCGGCGCCGATGAAATGCACGGTCATGCGGTGGGGTCCGTCTTCGCGCCATAGCCGCGCGGGGTATAGACCCAGGCGCCGCCGTCCGGCCGCTCGATCCGGCGCGTCTGGCTGCTGCCGACGATCACGACGGTCAGCATGTCGATGAGCGCCGGGGCGAGCGCGTCGAGCTCGATCACCCGGATCGTCTCGCCGGCACGGCCGAGATTGCGCGCCAGCACCACCGGCGTCGCCGGCGCCCGGCTGCGGATCAGGATCTCCCGGGCGCGCACGAGCTGGTCGCGCCGCCGCTCCGAGACGGGGTTGTAGAGCGCCACCACGAAATCGCCCGCCGCCGCCGCCTCGAGCCGCTGCTCGATCGCGCTCCAGGGCGTCAGCAGGTCGCTGAGCGAGATCGCGCAGAAATCATGCCCGAGCGGCGCGCCGCTCGCCGCCGCCGCCGCCTGCATCGCGGAGACGCCGGGCAGCCCGACGATCTCCAGCCGCTCCCAGTCGGGGTTGCGCTCGCGCTCGACGAGCTCGAAGACGAGGCTCGCCATCGCATAGATGCCCGCATCGCCCGAAGAGACGAGCGCCACGCGCCGGCCGGTCGCCGCAACTTCGAGCGCGCGGCGCACCCGCGCGGTCTCCTCGCCCAGCGGGAAGTCGAAGCGTTCCTTGCCCTCGATCAGCGGCGCCACCAGATCGAGATAGAGCCCGTAGCCGATCACCGTCTCGGCATCGCGCAGCGCGTCGGCCGCACCGGCCGTCCGGCCGCCCGCGTCGCCGGGGCCGATGCCGACGATCGCGAGCCGGCCGCGCGGCCGGCCGATCGCCCTCGGATCGAGCAGGGCCGGCGCCTCGGCGATGGCGCAGGTGGCCCGCGCGGATTTCCGCTTCGGCACCAGCAGCCGGGATTGCGGCCCCGCGGCGGCGAGCGCCGCCCCCTCGGCCACCCCGTAGCAGCCGGTTTCGGCGAACACCGTTTCCGACGGATTCATGAGCCTCGGCCGCTCCTGGTCGAGCCGTTCCGCGTCGAAAAAGCGCGCCGGCACATGGAAGGCCGCCGCCGCCTGGTGGATCGCCGGTTCCGCCGCCTTCAAGCCGATCGAGGCGATCGCCGCGACCGACTGCGGCGCAAGACCGCCCGCCGCCAGCGATTCCGCGATCAGCGTCCGGACCTCCTCGGGCGAGGCACCGCGCTCGCACCCAATGCCGATCGCAAGCACCGCCGGATGCAAGACCAGCTCGTCCGGCCGGTAGGCGACCGCGCGGCTGGTGACGCGGAGCCCGAGCTGCCCGCGCGGATCGCGCGGCAGGGCCGCCAGCCAGCCGGCATCCTCGCGCGCCGCCTCGAGCTCGATCCGCACCGGATCGCCGGCAAGCAGCCCCGCCATGACGCGCTTTGCCATCGCCGGATTGCCCACGCGCCAGCCGGCCGGCGGCTCGTCGAGCGCAAGGCCGAAGCGCAAATCGCCCGCCGTGGTGATGGCGGGCCTGACGCCCAGCAGCCGGCCGATCTCGCGCGCGAGGTCGTTGGCGCCGTGATGCCCGCCCAGCAGCGGCACCACCGCGCTGCCGTCCTCCGCGACTGCCACCACCGGCGGCTCGGCCCGCTTGTCGTCGAGGAAGGGCGCCAGCTTGCGGATCAGGATTCCGGCAGCGCAGAGCCCGAGGATCGGCCGCCCGAGGCCCAGCAGCTCCTCGAGCTGCATCCCGAGATCGGTGAAGGTGATATCCGCCTCGGGCACGCGCGGCGCGAAGCCGTAGATTTCCGCGCCCGGCAGGGACGCCGCCAGCTTCCGCGCGAGACCGAGCGCGCCCGGCCCCATCACGAGGATCGCCGGCAGGGCTTTCGCGGGCGCCGTCATCGCCAGGCCTCGCCGCGCTTATGCACGAGCAGCATCGAGAAATAGGGCGCGGCATCCTCCGGCAGGCCCGCGAGCGGCAGCACCCGTTCGTTGCCGAGCGTCGCGCGCTCGACATAGCGCGTGCGCGAAACGAGATCGAGCCCGGCCAGGACGCGCTTCAGCTTGCCGAGATGGCGGCCGAGCTTCACCACCGCCGCCGCCTCGCAATCGGCGAGCCGCCGCCTGAGCTCGACCTCGGGCAAGGGCGCCGGGATCACCGTCAGCACGTCGTTGCGCGCGGCGAGCGGCGTGCCGGCCGCATCCGCGCAGGCCATCAGCGAGGAAACGCCCGGCACGATGCGGACCGGACAGCGGCCGGCGAGCCGCGCATAGAGATACATGAAGGAGCCGTAGAAGAAGGGATCGCCCTCGCAGAGCACCGCGACGTCGCGCCCCGCCGCGGCGTGGCCGGCAATGACATCGGCGGCGCCGTCATAGATGTCGGCCTTCGGGAAGGCGCCGTCGCCGATCGGCATGCGGATCGCGATCTCCGTCTGCCCGCCCGGCAGATGGGGGGCCGCGATTCCGCGGGCGAAGCTGTCGCCGGTTTCGGGCGCCGGATAGGCGAGCACCGGCGCGGCGCGGATGAGGCGCAGCGCCTTCAGGGTGAGCAGCTCCGGATCGCCGGGCCCGACGCCGATGCCCCAGACGGTGCCGCTCGCAGGATCGGGCGCGCTCATGACTTCACCGCCGCGAGCTGGGTCACCGGCATCAGCGGCTTCCAGCCGAGGAAGCTGCCGACCGGTTCGGCTCGGCTCACGGCAAGCCGCGTCAGCTCGCCGCCGAGCTCGCCCTGCAGCGCCAGCAGCCTCGCCTCGCTTTCGGTCGTGACCGCATGGGCGACGAGCCGGCCGCCCTTCGGGAGCGCTTTCCAGCAGCGCTCGACGATGCCGGCAACGGTCAGGCCGCCGCCGATGAAGACCGCATCGGGCCGCGGCAAGCCTTCGAGCGCCGCCGGCGCGCGGCCGTGATGGACGGCAAGCTGCGGCACGCCGAGCGCCCTCGCATTCGCCGCGATGAGCGCCACCCGGTCCGCCCCCTGCTCGATCGCATGGGCGACGAGCGAGCGATGGCTGCGCAGCCACTCGATCGCGATCGATCCCGCCCCGGCACCGACATCCCACAGACATTCCCCCGGCAGGGGCGCGAGCCGCGCCAGCGCCGCCGCGCGATACTCCCGCTTGGTGAGCTGACCGTCATGCCGGAAGGCATCGTCCGGCAGGCCCGGTAGACGGGGAAACGGCACGGTCGTCCCGTCAGCAATACATTCCACCGCGATGGTGTTGAGGTCGGCCGTGCGCGCCGCCGCCCATTGCGCCGCGACGCCCGCGATACGCCCCTCCCGCGCCCCCTCCATATGCTCCAGCACCTCGATCGGGCTCGCGCCATAGCCGAGTTCGGTCAGCCGTTGGGCCACGAGGGCCGGTGTCGTGCCGTCATGGCTCAGCAGCAGCAGCCGCGCGCCCGGCGCCACGGCGCTATTCAAGATATCGATCGGCCGCCCATGCAAAGTGAGGCAGTCGATCTCCGCGAGCGGCCAGCCGAGCCGAGCCGCGGCGAGGCTGAAGGCCGAGATCTGCGGCAGGATCGTGAGCTCCGCCATCGGCACATGGCGGGCGAGCGTCACGCCGATGCCGAACCACATCGGATCGCCGGTCGCCAGCACCGCGACCTTGCGGCCGCGCCAGCGCAGGATCTCCTCGACGGTGCGGGAGAGCGGCACCTCCCAGGTGATGCGCGTCGCCGCACCGGGCGGCACCATGGCGAGATGGCGCTCGCCGCCGACCAGCAGTTCCGCCTCGTCGATAAGCTTGCGCCCGCGAGGGCAGAGGCTCGCGAGCCCCGCCTCGCCGATCCCGACGATAGAAAGCCAGGGTGTCACGAGGCCTCGCCCGCCCCGATCAGGAGCGCATTGACCGCAGCGGCCGCAAGCGCGCTACCGCCGCGCCGGCCGCGAAGCGTGAGGTAGGGGATGCCGAGATCGGCCTCGATGAGGGCCTCCTTCGATTCCGCCGCGCCGACGAAGCCCACGGGAAAGGCCAGGATCGCCGCCGGGCGATAGCCATTGAGCTCGATCAGCTCCAGCAGATGGAAAAGCGCGGTCGGCGCATTGCCGATGGCGACCACGCTGCCGTCGAGCCGGTCGCCGACCAGCGCCATGCCGGCCGCCGAGCGCGTATTGCCGATCTCGCGCGCATGCGCCGCCGCCTTCGGCTCGGCGATCGCGGAGAGCAGCCGCTGCGGCTTCGGCAGATGGCGTTTCATGATCCCCGATGCGGTCATGTCGCTGTCGGCGACGATGGTTCCGCCGCCGGCGATCGCCGTGCGCGCCGCCGCGGCGACATCGGCCGTAAAGGCAAGATCCGCGACGATATCCGCCATGCCGACCGCATGGACGAGACGCGCCGCGACCGGCCGCAGATCCTCCGGCAGGCCCGCAAGATCGCATTCCGCCGCGATCCGGGCGAAGGATTCCCGATAGATGGCCTCGGGGTCGCGCTCGTAGCGATAGATCGCCATGCGCCGGCCCTCACGCGCGCTTGCGGTTCGGCGAACCGGCGATGCGGCGCATGGCCTTCATTCCAGCGCATCCGGGTTGCGCCGCTGCGGCCCGTGACGATGGCCCGCATGGGGATGCGGCGGATGATGATGGGCATGGCCGGCGCCATGATGTGCGTGGCCGTTATCCTGCGCATGGTCATGATCATGGCTGTGGTCATGATGCGCGTGGCTGTGCTCGTGGCCATGGTGATGAGGGTCGCCGCGATCCTGGCCGTGACCCTGCCCGCCCTTGCCGTTCGCAGCGCGGTCGCGATCCGTGCCGATCCCCTCGACATGGTGGTGATGGCTTTGCTGCGGCAGCCCGACCTCCGCCTCGAAGCCCAGCACCTGCTCGCGATATTTGCAGAGCGCGCAGTTCATCTTGTTCTCGCCGACCAGGATCTCCTCGACCCGCTCGGCGAAGCAGTCGAGCACGAAGGGATGGTCGTTGAGATAGCCGGCCTTGAGGAACTCGATCTCCGGATGGCGCGCGGCCATCTCGTCGGCGATGCGGTAGATGCGCTTCACCAGCACGCCGGTGAAGAGGAAATAGGGGAAGACGATGATGCGCCGGTAGCCGAGCTTCGCCGCATGTTCGAGCCCCGGCCCCACCAGCGGGAAGGTCACGCCGCTATAGCAGACCTCCGCCCAGCCGAATCCCATGCCCTCCCAGAGCATGCGCGCGACCTTGGCGATATTGGCGTTGGCGTCGGGATCGGAGGTGCCGCGCCCGACCACCATCAGCAGCGTGTCCTCGCGCGCGACCCTGCTGCCGGCGCGTGCCTCAACCTCCTCTATGCGCTGGCCGGCCGCCTGGAGCAGTCGGGTCTCGACCGCAAGCTCGCGCCCGTAATCGATGGCGAGGCCCTTGTGCTGCGCGGCGAAGGTGTTGAGCACCGAGGGGATGTCGTTCTTCACATGCCCGGCCGCGAAGAGCATGCCCGGCAGCGCCAGGATGCGCCGGCAGCCGATCTGGCGCAGCTCCTCGAGGCCGTCGCTTATGACCGGCCGGGCGAACTCCAGGAAGCCGCTGCGCACGGGGAATTGCGGCAGGCGCTCCGCGATGCCGGCCGCCACCGCCGCGAATTCGGCGATGGCATCCTCGTCGCGGCTGCCATGGCCGCAGACCATCACGCCGATCTTGTTCATGAGATCCTCGTTCCCGCCGCCGCGATCGCGGCGCGCGCCCGTTGTTCATAGCAGAATTCCGACGCGCGGCGGATTGCCGTCGTTGACAGCTCCGAACGCCACGCCCCACCTTGCGCGCCATGCCGCTGGCCGACCCGCCCTTCGTCCTTGCCCCGCTGCTGCTGGCGCTTCTGCTCGACGCCGCCTTCGGCGATCCCGTCGGGCTTTACCGCACCCTGCCGCATCCGGCGGCCCTGCTCGGCCGGGCGGTCGCGGCCCTCGACCGCGGCTTCAACCGCCCCGCCTTCGCCGACGCCCTCCGTCGCCTGCTCGGCATTATTGCGATCGCGATCCTCGCCGGCGCCACCTTCCTCGTCGGTTTCTGGCTGCATCGCCTGCTCTGGACATTGCCCTATGGCTGGTGCGCCGAGGCGCTGCTGATGAGCGCCTTCCTCGCGCAGCGCAGCCTCTCTCTCCATGTCCGCGCCGTCGCCGAGGCGCTGGAACGCGACGGGCTCGCCGGCGGGCGCGAAGCGGTCCGCCATATCGTGGGGCGCGATCCGGAAAGCCTCGACGAGGCCGGCGTCTCGCGCGCGGCGCTCGAATCGCTCGCCGAGAATTTCTCCGACGGCGTCACGGCGCCGCTCTTCTGGGGACTGCTGCTCGGCCTGCCCGGCATGATCGCCTACAAGGCCATCAACACCGCCGACAGCATGATCGGCCATCGCACGGAACGCCACCGCGCCTTCGGCTGGGCGGCGGCGCGGCTCGACGATCTGGCGAACCTGCTGCCGGCGCGGCTCGCCGGGCTTGCGATCGTCGCGGTTGCCGGTTCGCGCACCGGCGACGCCTTCCGCGCCATGAGGCGGGACGCAGGCAGGCATCGCTCGCCCAATGCCGGCTGGCAGGAGGCGGCGATGGCCGGCGCGCTCGGCGTCGCGCTCGCGGGGCCGCGCCGCTATGGCGGGATCGTGGTCGAGGATCGCTGGATGGGCGAAGGCGGCCGCATCGAGGCGAATGCCGCCGACATCTGCCGCGGTCTCGCGCTCTACCGCCGCGCCTGCGCCCTGCAGATCGCTATCGTGGCGCTGATCGCGCTGGCGGCAGCGGCGATCTGAGCTAGCGCGCACGGGCGATCTCCAGCAGCCGGTCGAGATCGAGATGCGCTTCGAGATGCGCCGCCAGCGCATCGAGCGCCGCCTCCACCTCCGCCTCGAAGGCGACCTCGCGGCCCATCTCGCCGAGCCGGCCGAGGAAACGCCGCCGGAACCCGTCGGCGGCGAAGAGGCCATGGAGGTAGCAGCCCATCACGCGCCCGTCCGCCGAGACCGCGCCGTCGGCGCGGCCGTCGAGATCGAGCATCGGCCGGGCGAGGGCCGGCCCCGCGCTGCGGCCGATATGCATCTCGTAGCCGCGCACCGCCGCACCCGTCGAAAGCTCGCGGCCCTGGACCTCGACCAGCATCTTGTCGCCGCCGAGCTCGGTTTCCAGATCGAGCAGCCCGAGCCCCTCGACGCTGCCGGCAGGGCCTTCCGTGCCCGCCGGGTCGGCGATGCGCCGTCCCAGCATCTGATAGCCGCCGCAGAGCCCGAGGATCATGCCGCCGCGCCGGCGATGGGCGGCGAGATCCACGTCCCATCCCTCGGCGCGGATCATGGCGAGGTCCGCGATCGTCGCCTTCGATCCCGGCAGGATGACGAGGTCGGCATCGCCCGGCAGCGGCTTTCCTGGCGGCACAATTACGAGCGTCACGGCCGGCTCCGCCCGCAGCGGATCGAGATCGTCGAAATTGGCGATGCGTCCCAGCATCGGCACCGCGATCCTGATCTGCCCCTCGCCGCCGCCCCGCCGCTCGATCCCGACCGCATCCTCGGCCGGCAGGGTCGCGGCACGCGGCCACCAGGGCAGGAGCCCGAGCGGCACAATGCCGGTACGCTCGGCGATGATCCGCATGCCGTCGGCGAAAAGCGTCGGGTCGCCGCGGAACTTGTTGACGACGAAGCCCTTGAGGAGCGCGCGCTCCTCGGGCTCGAGCAGGCTCACCGTGCCGACCAGGCTCGCGATCACCCCGCCGCGCTCGATATCGCCCACGAGGATCACCGGCACGCCGGCCGCCCGCGCGAAACCCATATTGGCGATGTCGCCGGCGCGAAGATTGATCTCGGCCGGGCTGCCGGCGCCCTCGACGAGAACGAGATCGGCCTCCCGCCCGAGCCCGGCGAAGCTCTCCAGCACCTTCGGCATCAGCCCCGCGCGCAGCGCCTGATAGTCGCGCGCCGTGGCGTTGCCGACGACGCGGCCCTGCACCACGAGCTGCGCGCCGATCTCGCTCTGCGGCTTCAGCAGCACCGGGTTCATATGGACGCTCGGCCGCGCGCCGGCCGCGCGCGCCTGCAGCGCCTGGGCCCGGCCGATCTCCCCACCCTCGACCGTGACCGCGGCATTGTTCGACATGTTCTGCGGCTTGAAGGGCCGCACCGCGAGGCCGCGACGCTTGTAGGCGCGCGCGAGGCCCGCCGTCAGCAGCGACTTGCCGACATCCGACCCCGTGCCCTGCAGCATCAGCGCGGCGGTGCTCATCGCCTGTGCGCCCCGCGACCACCCCCACCCCTCCCTCCCCCCTCGAGGGGGAGGGCGAAGAAGGCGGAATCCCTGCCGCTCTCGAGGGAGAGGGCGACGAAGGCATCCCCTCCCCCCTCGAGGCGGAGGGTGAAGAAGGCATCCCCTCCCCCCTTGCGGGGGAGGGTTAGGGTGGGGGGAACATTGAAACCCTCATGGTGAGCTTGTCGAACCATGCGGCCACACGGAGCCTCATCCTTCGACAGGCTCAGGATGAGGGAGGTTGCAATATCCTTCGACAGGTCCGGCATGAGGCAGGGGGAGAAAGCGCGCGCCATGCTCAGAACTCGATCCCCGCCTGCGCCTTCACGCCCTCACGAAAGGGATGCTTCAGCATCGTCATTTCCGTCACGAGATCGGCGGCGTCGATCAGCTCCGGCTTCGCATTGCGGCCGGTCACGATGACGTGGAGGTTCCGGGGCCGGCTCGAGAGCGCCGCCACCACCTCCTCGATCGGCAGATAATCGTAGCGCAGCACGATATTGAGCTCGTCGAGCAGGATCAGGCGGTAGCCGGGATCGGCGATGAGCCGCTTCGCCTCCTCCCAGGCCGCGCGGGCCGCGGCGATATCGCGCGCGCGGTCCTGCGTCTCCCAGGTGAAGCCCTCGCCCATGGTGCGGATGGTGACGAGCTCGGGAAAGCGCTGCAGCACGCCGCGTTCGCCGGTTTCCCATTTTCCCTTCACGAACTGCACGACCCCGACCTTCATGCCGTGGCCGATGGCGCGCATGACCATGCCGAAGGCCGCCGTCGACTTGCCCTTGCCCTTGCCGGTATGGACGATGAGCAGCCCCTTTTCGATCGTCTTGGTCGCCATCATCTTCGCGCGGGCCGCCTTGCGCTTCGCCGATTTCTCGTTGGCGAGCCGGTTGATCTCGTCTTCGCTCAAATCGCTCATGCTTCCGCCTGTTTGAGGGTTCTGCCGCCGAGTGCGGCAAGCTCGCGATGCAGGCTGTTGGCGCGCGGCCGCCACAGCCCGCGCTCGACCGCCTCGTCGAAGCGGCGGATCATCTCGTCGCGCGCCGCGGGATTGGTCTCGGCGAGGAACCGGGCGACCTCCTCGTCGAGGAGATAGGCCTCGAACAGGGCCTCGAAATGATGGTCGCCGACGGCGCCGGTCGTGGCCGCGAAGGCGAAGAGATAATCGACCGTGGCCGCCATCTCGAAGGCGCCCTTGTAGCCATGGCGCATCACGCCGCGGATCCATTTCGGATTGGCGGCGCGGCCGCGCACGATGCGGGCGATTTCCTCCTCGAGCGTGCGGATCGCCGGATTCTCGGGGCGCGAATGGTCGTTGTGATAGACGGTCGGCTTGCGCCCGGAGAGATGCGCGACCGCCGCCGCCATGCCGCCCTCGAACTGGTAGTAATCGTCGCTGTCGAGCAGGTCGTGCTCCCGATTATCCTGGTTGTGCAGCACGGCATCGATCCGGGCGAGCCGGGTCTCGAAGAGCCGGTGCTCGGCCTCGCCCTCCGCACCGCCGCCATAGGCATAGCCGCCCCAGGCGACATAGGCGCGGGCGAGATCGCCCGTCTCGCGCCAGCCCCGCTCGTCGATGAGCGCCTGCAACCCCGCCCCATAGGCGCCCGGCTTCGAGCCGAAGACGCGATAGCCGGCGCGGCGCGCGGCGACCGCCGGCGCGATGCCGTCGGCCACCAGCCGCTCGCGCTCGCGCCGCACCCGTTCGGCGATGGGGTTGTCGGCCGGCGGCTCGTCCTCGCCCGCGACCGCCCGCACGGCGCTGTCGAAAAGGTCGATCTGCGCCGGGAAGGCGTCGCGGAAGAAGCCCGAGACGCGCAGCGTCACATCGACCCGCGGCCGGGCGAGCAGCGAGAGGGGAATGATCTCGAAGCCGGCGACCCGGCCCGATCCGCCGTCCCAGCGCGGCCGCACCCCGATGAGGGCGAGCGCCTGGGCGATGTCGTCGCCGCCCGTGCGCATATTGGCCGTGCCCCAGGCGCTGAGCGCGAGCGCGGCCGGCCAGGCGCCATGCTCCTGCCGATGGCGCTCCAGCAGCAGCGAGGCCGATTTCCAGCCGAGCTGCCAGGCCGTCGGCGTCGGCACGGTGCGGGTATCGACCGAGTAGAAATTGCGTCCCGTGGGCAGCACTTCCGGCCGGCCGCGGCTCGGCGCGCCGGAGGGTCCCGGTGCCACGAAGCGCCCGGCGAGGCCTTGCAGGAACCCCGCGATCTCCGCCGCGCCGCAGCCTCGGACGGCGGGGCGCAAATGGTCCTCGATCCAGCCCAGCACGACCCTCGTCCCGGTCCAGCCCGCCTCGGGGCGCGTGCTGCCGGCCACGAGATTGCGCACCAGCATTTCCAGCCGCTCGACCGTATCGCCCTCGGTCCGCCAGGCGGACCCCGTGTTCTGCAGCGCCGCCGGCTGCGCGCCCTCCCAGGGCGCGGCATAGTCGCAGGCAAGCGGATCGAACCCGTCGGGCAGCCGGAGATCGCGGGCGAGCGCACGGGTCAGCGACTGATCGGGACCTTCGCCGCGCCGGCGCGGGTTGCGCGCGAGCGCCACCAGCAGGTCGGTCAGCAGCGCACCTTCGGGCGCCGCCCCGAACACATGCAGCCCGTCGCGGATCTGCAGCTCCTTCAGCTCGCAGAGGTGATTGTCGAGCTTCGCGAGCGCGCTGTCGGCCGCTTCGTCGGGCGCGATGCCGCAATCCTTGTCGAGCCCGAGCGCGCCGAGCCGTTCCAGGATCGCATCGCGGATCGGCCGGCATCGGCGCGGATCGAGGCCCGCCGCCTCGTAATACTCGTCCACAAGCTGCTCGAGCTCGGCGAAGGCGCCGTAGCTCTCGGCGCGCGTCAGCGGCGGCGTCAGATGATCCACCACCACGGCGGCGCTGCGCCGCTTCGCCTGGCTCCCCTCGCCCGGATCGTTGACGATGAAGGGATAGAGATGCGGCAGCGGGCCCAGCGCCGCCTCCGGCCAGCATTCGGCCGAGAGCGCCAGCGCCTTCCCCGGCAGCCATTCGAGATTGCCGTGCTTGCCGAAATGCACCACCGCATGGGCGCCGAAGCGCCGCCGCAGATAGCCATAGAAGGCGAGGTAGCCATGCGGCGGCACCAGCGCCGGATCGTGATAGCTCCCGGCCGGATCGATGTTGTAGCCGCGCGCCGGCTGGATCGCGACGAGGAGATTGCCGGTCTCGAACCCCGGAAGCTGAAATCCCGTGCCGTCGAAGAAGGGATCGCGCGCCGGCGCTCCCCAGCGATCTTCCACGGCCCGGCGCAACGATGCCGGAAGATCGGCCAGCAGCGCCTCATGCTCCGTGAGGCTCCAGCGCAGACCTTCGCGCTCATGCCGGCCCGCATTGGTCGGCCCCTGCAGCAGCCGGCCGATCAGCGCGGCGCCCTCTGTCGGTGCCTCGCCCGTCTCGTAACCGGCGGCGGCCATGGCGCGGAGCGATCCGGCGACGCTCGCCGGCGTATCGAGCCCGACGCCATTGCCGATCCGCCCGTCCTTGTTCGGGTAATTGGCCAGCACGATCGCGACGCGCCTTTCGGTCGGGGCGGCGCGGCGCAGCCTGACCCAGGCGGCGGCGAGTTCCGCCACGAATTTCAGCCGGTCGGCGACCGGCGCATGGGTGGCGAGGCTGCATTCCGTCGCCGCGTCGAACCGCGCCTCCGCCTTGAAGGAGACGGCGCGGGTCAGAACACGCCCGTCCACCTCCGGCAGCGCCACATGCATGGCGATGTCCCGGGCCGAGAGCCCGGCGCTGCTCGCCCGCCAGTCCGCTTCGTTGCCGGTCGAGAAGACCACCTGCAGGACCGGGCAGTCGGCCAAATCGAAGGGCGTCTCGCCGCGTTCCGCGCCCGGCTGGCCCAAGGCGAAGGCGGTGGCATTGAGCACAATTTCCGGCGCGCCATCGCCGATCAGCCGCCGGATCAGGGCCGCCGCCATCGGCTCCTTGAGGCTGCTCACATGGACCGGCAGGGCGTCGAGCCCGGCGGCGTCGAGCGCCGCGATCAGCCCGTCCACCGGTGCCAGGCTCCCGGCCTGCAGCAGGGCGCGATAGAACACGACCAGCGCAACCGGGCGGTCGGACTTCCAACGGCGGCGGATGCGGGCGAGATCGGGCTCGCTGTCGCCCGGCCAATAGAGCCCGGCGCGCAGCAGCGGCTTCGGCTCGCGCCACGCGACGTCACGGCCGATCAGGTGGCCGGCGTAATCGAGGAGCGCCTGCGCATTGCCGATCCCGCCCTCGGTCAGATAGCGCCAGAGCCGGTCGAGCGCATCCGCCGGCAGGGTGGAGCGGCGCGCCAGCGCCGGGTCCGGCTGCTCGTCGCCCGGCAGCAGGGCGAGCGCGATCCCCTTTTCGCGGCAGGCGAGCTCGAGCTGCTCCACGCCATAGGGCCAGTAGCGTTCGCCGCCGAGCAGCCGGGCGATGACGAGCCTCGCGCCCGCGACCGTACGGTCGAGATAGAGATCGACCGAGAGATGGTGGCCGAGCTGACCGAGATTGGCGAGGCGCAGGCTGGGCGCCGCCGGCCCCTGCCGGCGATGCGCCTCGGCGAGGCAGGCGAGCTCCGTATCGGCCGCCGAGAAGAACAGGATGTCGCCCGGCGATTGCCCGAGATCGACGGCGGCGCTGCCGTCGCTGACGATGCCGGGCCGGGCGGCGAGAAGGTGCATCGTCCGGTCAGTCCGCGCCGAGCGCTGCGGCGATGGCGGTGCGGTCGAGCCCTTTGAGCCCGATCACCACCAGCCGTCCGGCGCGCGGCTCGTCCGCCCGCCAAGGCCGGTCGTAATAATGCTGCAGCCGCGATCCCACGCCCTGCAGCAGCAGCCGCATTTCCTTGCCGGCGACATGGAGAAAGCCCTTCACGCGGAGGATGTCGTGCGCGGCGATGGTCGGCCCGAGGCGCGCGAGGATGTCGCCGGGCGCGGCGAGGGTCGGGATCTCGAGCGAGAAGCTCTCGAACTCGTCATGCTCGTGATCCTCGCCCTCGGCCTCGTGATGCGAGGGGCGCGAATCGAGATCGTCCTCCGCCGCGGCCTCGAGGCCGAGCAGGGTCGCCGCGTCGATCGCGCCGAAGCTCGCCGGCAGCAGCTTCGCCGCGGCACCGCTTTCGCGCCGCACCGTCGCTTCCGCCTCTGCGCGCAGCCGGTCGTCCATCAGATCGGTCTTGTTGATGACGATGAGGTCGGCCGCGGCGAGCTGATCCTCGAAGAGCTCCGCGAGCGGGCTCTCGTGATCGAGCGCCTCGTCCGCGCGGCGCTGCCGGTCGACCGCGTCCGGGTCCTCGGCGAAGCGGCCGGCGGCGACGGCCGGCCCGTCGACCACGGCGATCACGCCGTCCACCGTCACGCGCGCCCGCACCTCGGGCCAGGTGAAGGCCTTGATGAGCGGCTTCGGCAAGGCGAGGCCGGAGGTCTCGATGACGATATGCTCGGGCGGCTGCGGCCGGTTCAGCAGCGCCTCGATGGTCGGCAGGAAATCGTCCGCGACCGTGCAGCAGATGCAGCCGTTCGCGAGCTCGACGATGTTCTCCTCGGGGCAGGACTCGATGCCGCAGCTCTTCAGGATCTCGCCATCGACGCCGACCTCGCCGAACTCGTTGACGATGAGGGCGAGGCGGCGGCCGTTCGCGGTGCGCAGCAGATGCTGGATCAGCGTGGTCTTCCCCGCGCCGAGGAAGCCGGTGACGATGGTGGCGGGAATCTTCGCGGTCATTGCGGCAGGTTTCCTTTGAGGGTGAGCGGCAATCCCGCCGCGATGAAGAGCACACGGTCGGCGACCGCGGCGATTCGCTGATTGACGCGGCCGGCATGGTCGCGGAACGCGCGCGCGAGCCGGTTGTCCGGCACGATGCCGAGCCCGACCTCGTTCGAGACGAAGATCACGGGGCCGCCGGGCCGCCTCGCGGCTTCCGCGAGCCGCTCGGCGGCTTCGTCCGGATTTTCCTCGGCCGACATCAGGTTGCTGACCCAGAGCGTGAGGCAATCCACCAGGATCGGCCCCGGCTCCGCGCGGATCGCCTCGGCGATCGCGATCGGCGTTTCGAGCGTCACCCAGCCCGCGCCGCGCTCGGCGCGATGGCGGCGGATGCGCTCGGCCATCTCCGCGTCGCCGGCATGCCCGGTCGCGAGGTAGGTGCGCCGTCCGGGCAGGCGCGCCATCAGCGATTCGGCATAGCGGCTCTTGCCGGAGCGCGCCCCGCCGAGCACGAGGGTGACCCCGTCCAGCCCCTGGACAGGCGAAAGCAGCGGATGGCCGGGATCGGCTTGCGGCATGCGACGTCTCCCCCCTCCCACCGAGGACCGGGTTCAGCGATGGGGCCGTGCAGGTTTCCTGGCTCGGCGACTCTCGCGGCCCGCCGGCGCCTTCCCAGCCCCGAAAGGAGCCAGTGGCAACATGCCGTCGGGCCTCGTCGCTCACAGTTGCGGGGGCAGCGCCGGCTTTCCACCGGCTTCCCTAGACGCGGCCGACGGCAACACTAGAGGAACCGGCCGGGAATCGCCAGCCGCCTCGATTTTCCGGCCTTTTCCCCAAAAAACCGCAGGGATTCGCCGATCCCCCCGTGAATCCCTTCGACGAGGCCAGGCAAGACCCCGCGCCCGCAGGAGACAAGCCGATGACTGGTCACTTTTTGCACCTTCCCGCCCGTCCGGGCTCGCTTTCCGGTTTTTCCGAGGGGCGTCGGGCCGAAGGCGGCAGGATCGAGACATTGGATCGCCCGCCGGGGGCGCTCTATAACCGGGCCCATGTCTGACCGGCCGTTTCAGCCGGGGTCGGAATGGCAATGCCGGACGGTGCGGTTGGAACGCTTCCCGTCGGGCTGGGCAGTCCCGGGAGCGGAATGGTCGAGGACGGCGACGAGGCCTTGCTGCTGTCCGCGGGACGCGGCGACCGGCGCGCTTTCACGGCGCTGGTCGAGCGCCATATCGGGCGTGCCGGCGCCATCGCAGGCCGCATGCTCGGCATCCGCGCGGACGCCGAGGAGGTGGTCCAGGAGGCCTTCCTGCGCGTCTGGCAGAAGGCGCCCGAATGGCGGACCGACGGCGGCGCGAAGTTCACGACCTGGCTGCATCGCATCCTGGTCAATCTCTGCATCGATCGCCGGCGGCGAAGGCCGACCGTCCCGATCGATGCGATCGAGGAACCGGCGGACGAGGCGGCGGACGGGTTCGATCGCGCGCTCGCCGGCGAACGGCGGCAGCGGGTCGCGACGGCGCTGGGAACGCTCCCGGAGCGGCAGCGCGCGGCGATCGTGCTCAGTTATTACGAGGGCCTCAGCAACGTGGCGGTCGCCGAGGCGCTGGAGGTGAGCGTGGGTGCGGTCGAATCGCTGCTGGTCAGGGCGAGACGCAGCCTTTCGACGGCGCTGGCCGATTTGAAGGATGATTGAGGTGAGGAGAGACGACATGAAGCTCGAACGGTTCGCGGCGATCATCGCGGCCTATGGCGGCGCCAAGGCGCGCTGGCCGGAGAGCGAGCGGGATGCCGCGGCGGCCCTGCTGGCGGCAAGCCCCGAGGCGCGCGCGGCGCTCGCCGAGGCGCAGCGGCTGGACCGGCTGCTGGACCGGGCGCCGAAGCCTGCGCTCGACCTCGTGCCCGACATGATCGCGGCGCGCGCCGTCGCTGCGAGCCAGGCGGCCGCCGGCCGACGCATCGCGCGCCGCGGCTTCTGGTGGTTCGTGCCGGGCGCGAGCGGCCTCGCGGCCGCGGCCATCGCCGGCTTCCTCGTGGGCTGGGGCGGGTCGGACGCACCGGCGACGGCGGATGCCTCGGTCGACTATTCCACCTATGTCGCGTCGCTCGACCTCGGGGACGGCCTGCTATGACCGATTTTCTGCGCCGCAACGCCACCACCATCATGGTGGTGCTGCTGGTTTCGCTCGCCGGCAACCTCTTCCTCGGCGGCGTGCTCGCGGGCCGCTTCGTCCACGATCACAAGCGCCCGGGCTGGTCGTCTGGCGACCAGATGGTACGCACCGTGCTGGAGCGCATCGCCAAGGATCTGCCGGAAGAGCAGCGCAAGCCCTTCCGCGAGGCGATGGAGCAGCAGCGGCCGCAGCTCGTGCAGGGCGGCCAGCAGGTCCGCGATGCGCGCGACGCGCTCCGGGCGGCGATCACCACGCGCCCCTTCGACCGCGCCACGTTCGACTCAGCCTTCAACGGCATGCGCGAGAGCAACCGCAGCTTCTGGACGGCGCTCCAGCGCGCCGTGGGCGACGCGCTCGAACAAACCAGCATGCCCGCCGAGTAGCGCCCGCACGGGAGCGGCGCGGACGCCGCCCCTTCAGGCTGGCCGCGGCGCGAACGTCACGCGCGCGACCAGCCCTGGCCGATTGTCCTCGAGCGCGAACGCCGCGCCATGCATGTCGGCGATCGCTTTCACCAGCGGCAGGCCGAGCCCGCTCCCGGGTGTGCTGCGGCTCGGATCCAGCCGTACGAAACGCTGCATGGCGGCCTCGCGCGCCACCTCGGGGATTCCGGGACCGCGATCGGCGACGACGAGCGAGGGCGACGCCGCGGGGCCTTCGAGCTTCAGCGCGATCGCCCGACCCTCCGCCGCATATTTGATCGCGTTCTCGAGCAGATTGGCGAGCGCCTGGAACAGGAGCTGCCGGTCGCCCTGTATCGTGGCCGGCGCCTCGACCGCGGTCGTCAGCTTCAGCCCGCGCTCCTCCGACAAGGGCGCATAGAGTTCCGCCACGTCCGCCACCAGCCGCGCGAGATCGACCGGCGCGCGCTCGGCGCGGCCGCTCCCCGCCTCCGCGTCGGCGATGGCGAGCAGGGCGTTGAAGGTCTTGATGAGCCCGTCCGCCTCGGCGATCGCGCGCTCGATCGCCGTGCGCGGATCGCGGTCGGCACCCGCCAGCGCCAGCTCGAGCTCGTTCTTGAGGCGCGTCAGCGGGCTGCGCAGGTCATGCGCGATGTTGTCGGTGACGGCGCGGATCCCGCCCATCAGCCGCTCGATCTCGTCCAGCATCGAATTGAGGTTCTGGGCGAGGCGGTCGAATTCGTCGCCGGAATTCTCGACCGGCATGCGGTGACGCACCTCGCCCGCCCGGATGCGCGCCGTGGCGCGGTTGATCGACTCGATGCGGCCGAGCAGCCGGCGGCTCATCAGGAAACCGACGCCGAGCCCGAGCGCGATGGTGACCGCCATGACCCAGAGGCCCGCGCGCAGGATCGCCGCCTGCAGATGCTCCTCGGCGGCCAGATCCTGCCCGACCAGCAGCTGCAGCCCGCCGGCGAGCGCCACATGGATGGCACGCGCGCCGAGCACCCTCTCGTCCTCGCCGGGCCCGCGTCGCTCGACGTCGAACTCGTACCACCCGTCCGCCTCGCGTTGCAGGACCGGCCAGCCGGCGAGGTTCCCCGAGATCGGCGTGTAGTCCGCGTCGGCCAGGAGATAGATGCCGTCCCCCACGCGCTCAGGCCGGATCCGCTCGCGGATCGCCGCGCTCAGGCCGCGCGGCCCCAGCAGGCGATATTGCTCGACCAGGGCCTCGGCCTCGGCGAACACCGTCTCGCGGCGCTCCTGCTCGAGCGCCACCGAGGTGGTCCAGTAGAAGACGCCCGAGAGCGCCGCAACCGACAGGCTGAAGAGGGCCGCATAAAGCAGCGCCAGGCGGAAGGTGCTGGTGCCGAGGAACCTACGCAGCGACACGAAGGCTGTATCCCGCGCCGCGCACCGTATGCAGCAGCGGCCTGTCGAAGCCCTTGTCGATCTTCTGCCGCAGCCGGCTGATATGCACGTCGATGACGTTGGTCTGCGGGTCGAAATGGTAGTCCCAGACGTTCTCCAGCAGCATGGTGCGGGTCACCACCTGGCCCGCATGGCGCATCAGATATTCGAGCAGCAGGAACTCGCGCGGCTGCAGGTCGATGGATCGCCCGGCGCGCGTGACGTCGCGCTTCAGCAGATCCATCTCGAGGTCGGCGACCCGGAGCACCGTCTCCGTCTGCGGGCCGCTCCGCCGGCGCATGAGCGCCTCGAGCCGCGCCAGAAGCTCGGAGAAGGCGAAGGGCTTGGTGAGGTAGTCGTCGCCGCCGGCCTTGAGGCCCTTGACCCGGTCGTCGACCTGGCCGAGCGCGCTCAGGATGAGGACCGGCGTCTCGACCTTCGCGGCGCGGATCGCCTGCAGCACCGAGAGCCCGTCGAGCTGCGGCAGCATGCGATCGAGCACGATCGCGTCGAAGCGGCCCGTGGTGGCGAGGAAGAGGCCGTCATGCCCGTTGCCCGCGTGATCGACGACATGGCCTGCCTCGCCGAGCCCCTTCCTGACATAGGCGGCGGTTGCCGGGTCGTCCTCGACGATCAGAATTCGCATGCGGCCTGCGACCTTAGCAGCGGCACCGAAAACGAGAAAGGCCGGTCGCGCTGGGAGGATGCGACCGGCCTTCCCCGGGGAGCGCCGCCCGATTCCGGGCGGGCGGCGCCGATTCAGGCTTTGGCGATGTTGATCGCGAGGAAGAGATCGTCGCCGCCGCGGTTGATCAGCATCAGCACGGACTTCGCGTCCTTCTTCTGTGCCTCGTCCACGAGATGCGCGATCTCCGCCGGCGTCTCCACGGCGACCTGGCCCACTTCGCGGATCACGTCGCCGGGGCGGACACCTTCCTCCGCCGCCTTGCTGTCGCCATCGACGTCGGTCACGACCACGCCGCTCACCCCCTCGTCGATGCCGAAGGCCTGCCGGGCCCTGGTATCGAGCTTGGCGAGATGGAGCCCCAGCATCGCCGTCGAGGCGAGCCCGCTGCCGCTATTGTCGGCGCCGTTCTCGGCGACGTTCTGGTCGTCCTCCAGCTTGGCGATCTCGACCGTCACGGTCTGCTTCGCATGATCGCGCCAGATGTCGATCCTGGCGCTGCGGTCGACCGGTGCGGCGGCCACCAGCCGGGGCAGGTCGCGAAGCTCGTCGACGGGATTGCCGTCGAAGGCGAGGATCACGTCGCCGGTCTCGAGCTTGCCGTGAGCCGGGCCGCTCTCGTCGACCCCCGCCACCAGCGCGCCTTTCGGTTCGCTGAGGCCCATCGCCTCGGCGAGGTCGGGCGTCACCGCCTGGATGCGGACGCCGAGCCAGCCGCGCTGCACATGGCCTTCCGCGCGGAGCGCGGCGATGACCGGCTTCGCGAGGTTGGCCGGGATGGCGAAGCCGATGCCGACGCTGCCGCCGTTCGGCGTGGCGATCGCCGAATTGATGCCGACGACCTCGCCGTTCATGTTGAAGGTCGGGCCGCCGGAATTGCCCTGGTTGATCGAGGCATCGATCTGCAGGAAGTCGTCGAACGGGCCCGAATGGATGTCGCGGCTGCGGGCCGAGATGATGCCGGTGGTCACCGTTCCGCCGAGGCCGAACGGATTGCCGACCGCCATGACCCAGTCGCCCACCTTCGCCTGGTCCGAATCGCCGAACGCGACCGCCGGGAGCGGGCTCGCGCTTTCGACCTTGAGCAAAGCGAGGTCGGTCTTCTCGTCGGTGCCGATCAGCTTGGCCGGGAACTGCCGGCCGTCCGCCAGCGTCACCTGGATCTTCTCGGCATCGTCGATGACGTGATTGTTGGTCACGACGTAGCCGGAGGGATCGATGATGAAGCCCGAGCCCAGCGCCTGGGCCTGGCGGTCCGGCGACTGGCGCTGCTGGCCCTGCCGGTTCCGGAACTGCTTGAAGAATTCCTCGAACGGCGAGCCCTCCGGAAAATCGAAGGGCATGCCCTGCATTTCGGTATTGCCGCGCACATGCTCGGTCGCGGCGATGTTCACGACCGCCGGCGTCACCTTGGCGGCGAGATCGGCGAAGCTGTCGGGCGCCGTTGCGGCCGACGCGACCGAAGCCGTGAGCAGCATCGCTGCCATCGCGGCCGATCCGAGCAACGGACCGACGCCCCTTGCCCGTTCTGCGGTTCCGATATTCATGGTCATCGTCTGTTTCCTTCCTCTGGTCTCGAAGAGAGCGGACCGTCGCGCTGCCAGCCGACAGGGAGACGACGCAGGCGCGGCGGTCCGCTGCTTCTCAGGTCATCGAAGCCGGGCGCGTGCCCCGCGGGGGGCGGGATACGCGTCGGGCTCGATCAGGCCTGAGGCTTCAAGCCGATATCCTTGATCGCCTGCTGAAGTTTGGTCACGCCGTCGGCGGCCTTGCCGCTGGAGCAGTCCTTCCGGCCCTGCGTGGCGAGCTTCTCGGCGGCGTTGTACATGGCGTTGGTCTTCTTCGACGCCGCATTCTTGTTCCACTGGTTCTCCAGCGCCGTGCACTGCTCCGCGCTGGTCATCACGGCAACCTGGGTGCTTGCGGACTTCTGGACCGTGCCGGTGGAGGGGCTGGCGGCGAACGCCGTCGCGCTCAGCATCATGGCCGACGCGGCCGCGAGCATTACGAGGCGAGGATTCATGAGACTCTCCTTGACTTGACAGCGACCGGCGACGCGCCGGCGCTGGCCATGAACCTAGGCCTTCAATCTGTCGGGGCGTTGTCGGCCGGATGAACAATCCGTCATGTTGGTTTCGAATGGCTGGACCTCGCGGGACGCCGGCGTCCGGCGGCGCTTCCGGCGCCGCCGGCCTTGCGCGGAATCCCGCGCTGCATTAAGCCGCCAGCATGGCCGACATCGAGCAACGTCCTGCTGCTGCCGCCGGACGCCAACTCCCCTGGATCGAGCTGCTGCGTCACGGGCGCGCGGCCCATACGGTGACGCTCAATCTCGGCATCGGGCTGCACGCGGTGGATGTATTCGTCGTCACCACCGTCATGCCGGCCGTGGTGCGCGACCTCGGCGGCGTCGCCTTCTATGCCTGGGCGATGATGGTCTACATGGTGGCCTCGATCATCGGGGCGGTCAGTGGACCGATCGTGAGCGCGGCCCTGGGCGCCCGGCGCGGCTATGTGCTGGCCGCGCTGATCTTCTTCGTCGGCACGGTCGGCTGCGCGGTTTCGCCGACGATGGCGGTGTTCCTCGTCGCACGGACGATACAGGGCTTCGGCGGCGGGCTCATCGTCGCGCAATCCATGGGGCTGGTGCGCGAACTCTATGAAGACGCGCTCCGCACCCGCGCCATCGCGGCCGTGTCGGGCGTCTGGGCCGTCGCGTCGCTGCTGGGGCCGCTCCTCGGCGGCGCCTTCGGCGAGATCGGCTGGTGGCGCGGCTCCTTTATTGCGACCTTGCCGGCGATCCTGCTCTTCGCGCTGCTCGCCTGGCGGCGGCTGCCGCCCTCCGGCGAGGCCCTCGTCCGCCCGCATTTTCCGATCCGGCGCCTCGCCCTGCTCGCCGGCGGCGTGCTTGCCGTCGGCATCAACGGCACCGTCGGGAGTGTGCCGCTGCAGATCGCGCTCGTGCTGGTCGCCGTTCTCGCGGTGCTGCTCACCTTCAAGCTCGATGGCGCGGCGGAGCGGCCGCTCTTCCCGCCGCGCCCGCTGTCGCTGCATCACGCCGCCGGCGTCGCCTTCTGGATGTTCTTCCTGCAATCGATCACCCATGGCGGCGCCGGCCTCTTCCTGCCGCTGGCGCTGCAGGAGCTGCACGGGCTCGGGCCTCTCGCCGCCGGCTATTTCGCGGCGATCCTGGCGCTCGGCTGGACGGCCGCATCCTTCGTCACCGCCGGATGGAGCGAGCGGGCAATCGCGATCGTCCTGCCCGGCGGCCCGGCCGTCGCCGCGGTGGCGCTCGGCATCATCGCCGTCGGCATCGTTCCCCTGCCGCCGCTCGCGATCGGGCTCTGCATGGCGATCGCGGGCTTCGGCATCGGCGCCTGCAGCCTGCATCTGACCGCCGCGACCATGGCGGCCGCCTCCGGCGCCGAGGGCCAGCGCACCGCCGCGGCGATCCCCACGGTGCGCATGATCGGCATCGCCTTCGGGGCGGCGATCGCCGGCATGATCGCCAACTTCGCGGGCCTCGGCGGCGGCATCAGCTTCGATACCGTCGCCGCGGCATCGGGCGCGGTGATCGCGACCTCAGCAGGCGCGGCCGTGCTGGTCTCGTCCTTGAGCTTCCGGCTGCTCCGGCAGATGCGCAAGCGCGCCTGACGGCGCCGCTCAGATCTCGATCGCCGTCGCCTGCAGGCTCGGGCGGTTCCGGAACCCTTCCCACCAGCGCTCGAGCTTCGCGAACTTCGGCAAGCTGCGCTTGCCTTCCGGCGTGCGGGTGAAAGGATCGAGGAAGGCGCCGAGGAAGATATCCGCGAGCGTCAGGGAAGGGCCGACCACGAAAGCGCCGTCACCCATGAGCCGCTCGAGCGCCGCGAACCCGTCGCGGAGCTGCGGCATCGCCTTCTGGATCGCGCCGCGATTGAGCGGTCGGCCGAGATAGCGGCGGCGCGCATATTGCATCACCACCTGCCCGATCATCAGCGGATGGATATAGGTTTCGAGCACCGCGAGGATCTGGTTCATCCGCGCGGCAGCGACCGGATCGGAAGGCTGCAGCGCCGGACCGGAGAACACCGCGTCGATGTAGCGCGCGATCGGCACCGTCTCGTAGATGACATGCCCGTTATGCTCGAAGACGGGCACCTTGCCGAACGGATGCAGCTTGCGATGGGCGGGCTTCCGCGCCTCGCCGCGCAGGAGGTCGATCTCGCGCAGCTCGGCCTCGACCTTCTTCTCCGCAAGGCAGATGCGAACGACGCGGACATGGCCGCTATAGGCGGGCCCGTGGATGATCGGCATGGTCATGATGGATGACGCTCCCCTTGGCCGATCGCGGGTCGCGGCCCCGCGAATCGGCGCGACGGCGAAACCCTAAACCAAGATCGGCCCGGATCGAAATCGGCGATCAGACGGCGCTGCGGGCCGCGACCGGCGGCAGGCCCCGCGCCGCGCTCGGGCGCTGCCGCATGCGGTCCCACCAGCCCGCAAGGCGCGGCGCGCCGGCGAGCAGCCCGGCGGCTTCCGGCGCGGCCGTGAAATAGGCCATCACCGGCAGCAGATGCAGATCGGCGAGGCTCGGAGCGCGACCGACCACGAACTGGCCTTCGACCAGCAGGGCCTCGAGCGCCGCGATGCAGCGGCTCGCGAGCGGCAGTGCCGCCGCTACCGCCGCTTCGTCCGCCGCGCCGCCGAACATCGGCAGCAGGACGCGATGCAGCCCGATGCGCCCGACGAGGGTCGCCCGGATCTGCGCGTCGATCAGCGCCAGCACCTGGTTCATGCCGGCCCGTTCCCGCGGGTCGCGCGGCTGCAGCGCGACGCCAGCGAAGGCCTCGTCGATATAGCGGCCGATGGTGGCGCCGTCATAGAGCGCGACGCCGGCGTGATGCAGCGTCGCCGTGCGGTCGATCGCGAGGCGCGCCAGCTCGAGCGGCGGGCGCAGCCGGTCCGAGAGCGGATCATAGTCCTCGAACTGATGCTCGACCCCCTTCTCGGCGAAGGCGAGGCGCGCCGCGCTCACATGCGTGCTGAAGGCGGGTCCGCTCAAGGTCGGTTTTGGCAAGCCTGGAAACCCCTTCCCGGCGCATTGGGCGGCGGGCGGCGGCAACCTTGGCGACTGCGCCGCTCCTGTCAAGAAACCATGCGACCGGGCCGCCCCGTTCCGCGGTTGATCGGGCTCCCGCCGCTTCCTATGCTGGCCGTCGGGTGCCAGCCCCGCCGCGAAGGAGCGCCGCTTGCCGAACGACGTCGATCTGCTGCCGCAAGCCCTGCCGGGCGCCGTGCTCCGCACCCGCGACCGGCGGGAGGCCCGCATCCTCCGCATCGATGCCGCCACCGGCACGATCCACGGCGAGGTGCAGATGCATGGCGCCTGCGCCTGGCGATCCGACGGGCGGTTCCTCGATGCGCCCTTCGGGGCGGCGGGCCCGCTCGATTTGATGCCGGCCGTAACGGCCCCCCGCGCGCCCACCCGGCACGGCTCGCTGGCCGACGCCCTGGCCTCCGGCGAGGGCAAGCCCTTCTGCTGCGACTGATCCGCCGGCGCACCCGTGCCGCCGGTACGCCGCTGTGGCGCAAAGCGGACGGTTTCGTGTTTCATTTGTCACAGTTCGAAGCGGCCCGAAATCCGTCGGCCCGGCCCATACTCCGGCCATGGGAAGGGAACGCCAGCCGATCACGCGAGGGGTCGATTGGGCCATCGGCGAGATGGCGCTGCTCGCCGCCATTGCCGTCGGCGGGCTGTTTCTGATTCTGCTGGGGCTGGGGCGATGGACCTGCGCGCCCGACGCCGCGCTCTGGCACCGCGTGGAATGTCTCTTCCGCGCGATCTGGCGGATGATCGGCGGCGAGTGAGGGTCAGCGTTCGGCCGGCGCCTGCAGCGAGCCTCCGAAGCGGTCGGCGATGCGCCGCGCGAGCGCGAGCAGCGCGCGGTCCGCACCGCGCGCCATCGCGATCGAGATCCCCAGCGGCGCGCCCTCGGACCGGGCGAGCGGCAGGTTGATCTGCGGCAGCCGCGCGAGGCCGGCGACGGCGGTGAGGCTCAAGGTGCGATCGCGGAAATGCTGCGAAGCCTCCAGCGTCTGGCCCTTGGGCGGCGCGATCGAGGGCGCGGTCGGCAGGCAGAGCACGTCGCCTTCGCCCAGCAGCCCGTCCAGCTCCTTCGTGAAGGCTTCGCGCCGCTCCTCCTCGCCCGCGAGCGGCAGCTCCGAGGTGGATTTCGCCCAGGCGAAGCGGGCCGCGATTTCCGAACCGAATTTCGGCTTCGCCGTCTCGATCCAGCGGCCATGCGTGCCCCAGATCTCGCGCGCCTGGATGGTGCGGAAGGTCAGCATCAGGTCCTTGAGGCCGGCTTCGCCGCCCGTCAGCGACACCTCGCGCACCCCGCCCAGCATGTCGCCGATGCCCGCGACGACGGGGGCCAGCGCCGCCCGCACGGACGCGTCGGCGATGGCGAAGCCTTCGGCCATGGTGAGCAGCTTTCGCGGCGCAAGCTTGCGGTCGGCGCCGTCGAGCAGCCGGTCCCCGACGCGCTCCAGCAGCGCCGCGCTGCGCGCAAACCAGCCGACCGTGTCGTAGCTCGGCGCGAGCGGCATGGCGCCGGCGAGCGAGATGCGGTCGTGACTCGGCCGCATGCCGAAGATGCCGCAAAGCGCCGCCGGCACGCGCACCGATCCGCCGGTGTCGGAGCCGATCGAGAAGTCGCAGGCCTTGCCCGCGACGGCCGAGACCGAGCCGCAGGAGGAGCCGCCCGGAATCCGGCCGGGCGCGGCGCTGTTGAGCGGCGTGCCGTAATGGAAGTTCTCGCCCTGCAGGCTGTAGGCGAGCTCGTCGGTATGGGTCTTGCCGATCATCGTGGCGCCGGCCGAGGTCAGCCGATCCACCACCGGCGCATGGACCTTCGCCGGCTCGTGCGTCCGGAGCCAGTCGGGATTGCCGCAACCGGTGACGCGCCCGCTCGTGTCGAAGATGTCCTTGAGCGCGAATTTCAAGCCCGCGAGCGGCCCGCTTGCGGCACCGGCGATCGGCCCGCCGTCATGCGGCACGAAGCAGTTCAGCGGATCGGCCATTCTTTCCCCCGGATATCCCATGCGAGTCCCGCGGAGGCGAGTATCGGTGCCTCGAACGCTCCAGGGCAAGGCGTCACGTTGACCGCACCCGCGAGCGGCGAGCCCCCCTTGCGAGCTCAGGTCGGGATGCTGCCGGGCGGTTCCGGCTTCTGCTGCGGAATCGGCGGCGGCGAATGTCCCTCGTCGGGATGTTTCCGCCGGATGATGATGTCGCCCTCCTCGTTCACATAGGGCGCTTCATATTGCGGGATCGATTGCAGCATCAGATCGAGCGCGCGCATCAGCCGGTCGATGCCTTCGAGCGCCAGACCTTCCGGCGATTTCTTGTCCGGCACGTCCGATTGCGCGAGCGCGGGCGCGGCGATGAGGACGGTGCTCAGAACGAGGCCCTGCAGCATCTTTCGCATGGCGCTACTCCCCTGCGATTCCGCGAATCTGGCCTATATGTGGGTGACAATTGGCCCTTTGTCAGCCTCGTTCCTTCTCGCTAAAGTGCCCCGATCATCAATATTCCAACCAGACCCGGGCGCCGGCCGCCGTGTCGGCCCCGAGGGAGTAGCAGGATATGGCCAAAACGATTCCGCATTTCATCGGTGGCAAGACGGTCGAAGGCAAGAGCGGCCGCGCCGGCGACGTGTTCAACCCGGCAACCGGCGAAGTATCCGGCCGCGTGGCGCTCGCCAGCAAGGCCGAGCTGAACGCCGCCGTCGCCGTCGCCGCGAAGGCGTTTCCCGCCTGGGCGGCGATCACGCCGTTGCAGCGCTCGCGCATCATGTTCCGGTTCAAGCAGTTGCTGGAGGCGCGGCTCGACGAGGCGGCGGCCATCGTCACCGCCGAGCACGGCAAGGTGCTGAGCGACGCCAAGGGCTCGGTCACCCGCGGCCTCGAGGTGGTGGAGTTCGCCTGCGGCATCCCGCAGCTTCTCAAGGGCGATTTCTCGGAGAATGTCGGCACCAACGTCGATAGCTGGGCGATCCGTCAGCCGCTCGGCGTCGTCGCCGGCATCACCCCGTTCAATTTCCCGGCCATGGTGCCGATGTGGATGTTCCCGATCGCGCTCGTCTGCGGCAACAGCTTCATCCTGAAGCCCTCGGAGCGCGATCCCTCCATGAGCCTCTTCCTGGCGCAGCTTCTGACGGAAGCCGGGCTGCCGGACGGCGTGTTCAACGTCGTCAATGGCGACAAGGAAGCGGTGGACGCCATCCTCGAGCATCCGGAGATCCAGGCGGTGAGCTTCGTCGGCTCGACCCCGATCGCGGAGTACATCTATCACACCGGTGCCGCGCACAATAAGCGCGTGCAGGCGCTGGGCGGCGCCAAGAACCACATGGTGGTCATGCCCGACGCCGACCTCAACCAGACTGTCGATGCGCTGATGGGCGCCGGCTACGGCTCCGCCGGCGAGCGCTGCATGGCGATCTCGGTCGCCGTCACGGTCGGCAATGTCGCGGACCCGCTGCTCGAGAAGCTGGTGCCCCGCGTGCGCGGCCTGAAGGTGGCACCCGGCACCGATCCGGACGCCGAAATGGGCCCGCTCGTCACCAAGCAGCATCTCGACAAGGTGCGCGGCTATGTCGATACCGGCGTCAAGGAAGGCGCCAAGCTCGTGGTCGACGGCCGCGGCCTCAAGCTGCAGGGGTACGAGAACGGCTTCTTCCTCGGCGGCTGTCTCTTCGACAACGTCACGCCGGACATGAAGATCTACAAGGAAGAGATCTTCGGGCCCGTGCTCTCGGTGGTGCGCGTTCCGGACTACAACAGCGCGGTCAAGCTGGTGAACGACCACGAATACGGCAACGGCACCGCGATCTTCACCCGCGACGGCGATTCGGCGCGCGATTTCGCCAGCAAGATCAAGGTCGGCATGGTCGGCGTCAATGTGCCGATCCCGGTGCCGATGGCCTTCAACAGCTTCGGCGGCTGGAAGCGCTCCCTCTTCGGCGATCATCACATGCATGGGCCCGAGGGCGTGCGGTTCTATACGCGGCTCAAGACGGTGACCTCGCGCTGGCCGACCGGCATCCGGTCGGGCGCCGAATTCGTCATGCCGACGATGCGGTAGCAGGATCGGGCGGATCGGCGGTGCGAGTGCCGCCGACCCGCCCGGCTCCGAACGCCCATCGCGGGGCATCGATCGCAAGGGGGGTGGCGATGTCCGAGAAACCGGTTCGGCTGGCGGTGCTGATCGACGCCGAGAACGCGCAAGCCTCGATTGCCGACGCGCTCTTCGCCGAGATCGCCAAGCTCGGCGTCGCCAGCGTGAAGCGCATCTATGGCGACTTCACCCAGGCCGCCCTCGGCGGGTGGCGGGCGCGGCTCGCCGAGCATTCGATCGAGCCGATCCAGCAGTTCAACAACACCCGCGGCAAGAACGCGAGCGACATCGCCCTCGTCATCGATGCGATGGACCTGCTCCATTCGCACCGGTTCGACGGCTTCTGCCTCGTTTCCAGCGACAGCGACTTCACCCGCCTCGCCAACCGCATCCGGGCGGAAGGCGTGGTGGTCTACGGCTTCGGCGAGCAGAAAGCGCCCAAGGCCTTCGTCGCCGCCTGCGACAAGTTCACCTATACCGAGATCCTGCGGCCGGAGCCGCCGGCGGCCGTCGGCAAAGGCGGTGCGCCGCGCAAGGCATCGGTCAAGGACAAGGCGTTGCTCGCCGCGCTCAAGGACGCGGTGGAGGCGACCGCGGACGATTCCGGCTGGGCGCATCTCGGCCAAGTCGGCAAGACGATCGCCAACCGGCTTTCCGATTTCGACCCGCGGAATTTCGGCTATCGCAACCTGACCGCGCTGATCGAGGCCACGGACGGCTTCGAGATCAAGCGGCAGGACAGGCCCGGCGGCTCGCAGTCCGTGCTGGTGCGGGTCAAGCGGCGATAGAATCCGCCCGTTTCCGAAGCGGATCGTGTATTGCACACCTTGGCTTCGCTCGTCGCACGCCCCGCTTTGCTCGTTGTACGCTCCGCTTCGCTCGGGGCGCGGTTTCGCCCGGCGGTGCGGGTTGTCTCCGCCGTCCGACGGCCGCCGGCGTTCCGCCTTTCGCTTTGACGCGCGCCACGGCGCCCTCTAAGCCTTTGCGCCATGACCGCCTTACCGGAACCGGCCCGCCCCAGCCGGCTCAAAGCCGCCGTCGCCCTGCTCGTAACCACCCTCTGCTGGGGCTCGACGGTCCCTTTCACCGCCGACCTCCTCAATGATTTCGATCCGCTGCTCCTGGCGCCGGCGCGCTACGGCATGGCGGTGCCGATTCTGCTGCTGGCGAGCCTGCTGGTCGATGGCCGGACGCCCTGGCCGCGCTACCTGCCCATCGGCAAGGCGCTGATGCTCGGCGGCAGCGTGGCGATCTTCGTGACGCTCGTCTCCTTCGGCGTCTACTACTCCGACCCCATCACCGCGATCGCGATCTTCGCGCTGGCCCCGGTCATCGCGCTCGCCATGTCCTGGCTCGCCGACCGGCAACGGATCTCCGGCGCCCATCTGCTCGCGGTGGCGCTTGCCGTCACGGGCGGCGTGATCGCCGCGATCTTCAAGCCCGGCAGCGTGCAGAGCCTCGGGTTTCGCGGCGGCGAGTTCCTGCTCATTCTCGGCATGATCTGCTGGATCTGGTACTCGATGAAGGCACAGCTCTGGCTGACGCCCATCGGCTTCACCCAGGTCCGGCTCACCTTCGTGAGCTCGACCGTCGCCTTCGGCTGGCTCGTGATCTTCTACGGGGTCGGCGTCTCGGCGGGGCTCGCCGCCCCGCCCCCCGCCTCGCCGAGCCTCCTGTCGGTCACCGAGCTCTTCTGGATGGCGCTCGGCCCGACCGCGATCGGCGTTGCGCTCTGGAACTACGGCACCGCCATGCTCGGCGTCGCGGTCTCGATGCTCTATGTGAACCTTTCGCCCATCGTGAGCGTCGTCATCAGCATGGTGCTGTTCGGCGCCGACACCACGCCGATGCAGATCTTCGGCGGTGCGCTGGTGCTGGCCGGCGTGATCTGGATCCAGCTCTACAATCTGCGCAGCGGCGTCCGAACGCAGCGTCAGGCCGACGCATGACCGGGCGGCCAAGGTTCCGCGCCCGCAGATGACGCGGGTCCCGCTCGCCGCCGCCGGCGCGCTGGTGGCCGTGGCCTTCATCTGGGGCTCGATGGTGCCGCTGACCGCCCTGCTGCTGGAGCGGCTCGACCCGCTCTTCATCGGCGCCGTCCGCTATGTCCTGGCCGTGCCCGCGCTCGCGCTGCTGGCGCTTCTCGGCTCCGGGCGCCTGCCCTTCCGCCGCCGCCTGCCCTGGGCGCGGATTGCGCTGCTCGGCGCCGTCGGGATGGCGCTTTTCGTCTGCTGCTTCACCTTCGGGATCCGCTATTCCGACCCGATCAGCGCCGCGGCCATCCTCTGCGGCATCCCGGTGGTAGGCGCGATCATGGCGCGCCTCGTCGAGGGCGAGCGCCTGCCGCCCCGCGTGCCCTTTGCCATCCTGCTCGCGGTGCTCGGCGGGCTGTTCGTCGCCTTCGGGAAGCCCGCCCTCGACGGGACCGGCGGGTTCCGCGGCGGCGAATTCCTGGTCCTCGGCAGCATGGTCTGCTGGTCCTGGTACTCGCTGAAGACGCGCGCCTGGCTTGCGCCGCACGGCATGAACTCGGCCGAGATCAGCTTCCTCACCACGCTCTGCGGCGCGGCCGTGCTGTGGCTGATCTATCTCGTCGCGCGCCTCGTCGATCTATCGCCGGCGCCGGCCGGCTGGCCCGGCGCCTTCGATTGGTCGATCCTCGGCTGGCTCGGCATTGCCTGCACCGCGAGCGCCATCGCGCTCTGGAACTTCGCCGTGTCGCGCATCAACCTGCCGGTCGCCACGATCTACATGAACCTCGAGCCGGTCTTCGCGGTGCTGATCGGGCTCGCGCTGGGCGCTGCCGCTTCCGGATGGCAGCTCCTCGGCGGCCTCGTGGTGCTGGCCGGCGTGCTCTGGGTGCAGCTCGGCGACCGGCTCCTGCGCGGGGCCTCCGGCAAGCCCGCAACGCGGCCGGAGGCCGGTTGACGCCGCCCGGAAAGCGCGGAGACTGATCGGGTCGACATCCTCATGGGGCTGGGGGCCCGGATCCGTCATGCGCTTCGCCGATCTCGAGACGACGCTTCGCCTGCTGGATTTCCCGGGTCTCGTCGCCGCCTTGCGCGAAACCTACCGCCGCGGCGTCGATACCTACGACCGGCGGCTGCTGGTCGAGCCGCTGCCGAACGGCGAGCAGAACGACTGGCTGCTGCAGCCCGCCTGGCAATATGGCCGCAATTTCGGCATCAAGCTCGTCAGCATCTTCCCCGGCAACGAGGCGAAGGGCGTCAACACGATCCTCGGCGCCTATGTGCTGTTCGACGGCCAAACCGGCCTGCCGCAGCTCGTGATCGACGGCGTCGGCATCACGCTGCGCAAGACCGCCGCCAATTCCGCGCTTGCGACCGACTTCCTCGCCCGCAAGGACGCGAAGACGCTGCTGATGATCGGCGCCGGCGCGCTCGCCCCGCATCTGATCGAGGCGCATAGCGCGGTCCGCAAGTTCGAGCGGGTGCTGATCTGGAACCGTACCCCCGCCAAGGCCGAGGCCATCGCCAGGAAGATCGACAAGCCCGGCTATCGCGCCGCCGCCATGACCGACCTCAAGGCGGCGGTCGGCGAGGCCGATGTGATCTCCGCCGCCACCTTCGCGACCGAGCCGCTCATCAAGGGCGCCTGGCTCAAGCCCGGGACCCACGTCGATCTCGTCGGCGGCTACCGGCCCGACCTGCGGGAATCCGACGACGAGGCGGTGAAACGCGCCCGCGTCTTCGTCGACTGGCGGCCGTCAACCATCGAAATCTGCGGCGATATCTGCCAGCCGATCGCCGCCGGCCTCACCTCCGACGCCGCCATCACCGACACTTTCCAGCTCGCCCGCGGCGAGCGGCCGGCGCGGCAGAACGCCGAGGAGATCACGCTCTTCAAGTCGGGCGGCGGCGGGCACGAGGATCTCGGCACCGCGCAGTATCTGATGTCGCGCCTCGGGATATGAGGTGCGCGGCGCCGGGCGGAACCTCCCGCCCCGCCGCCGCCCCGCTCTCCCGGGTCACTGATCCGCGACCACCATCCAGTTCATGCCGAACTTGTCCTGCAGCATGCCGAAAGCCGCGGAGAAGAAGGTCTTCTCGAGCGGCATTTGCACCTGACCGCCGTCGCTCATCGCCTTGAAGGTCTTCTCCGCCTCGGCCGGGCTCTTCACCAGGATCGCGAGCGCAAAGCCCTCGAAATTCGGCTTTCCGAGGCAGCGCCCGTCGGATGCCATCACGGTCGAGCCGGCGATGCGCATCTCCGAATGCATGACCTTGTTCTCCGCACCGGGCGGGATCATGCCGGGCTGATGCGGCTCCGGCGCGTCCTTGAAGCGCAGCAGCGCCGTCACCTCGGCGCCGGCCGCCTTCTTGTAGAACTCGATCGCCTCTTCGCAGCGACCGTCGAAAAACAGATAGGGACGGGTTTCCATGGTCTCTCCTTGTCGGAAGGGGGTTATCGCCAGTGTGCTTGTTCGATAGCGGTCGGACGCTATGTCCTCGCAGCGGTCTTCGCGCGCAGCCTGTCTTCCTGTTCGCGTAGCTCAGGCGTCATTGCCTCTCCAAAATCCTCGGTCTCGAAGATCTGCCGGATCTCGATCTCGGTGCCGCCCGAGAAGGGCGCGCGCTTGACCCAGTCGATCGCTTCCTCGCGCGACTTCACCTCGAATATCCAGAAGCCCGCGAGCAGCTCCTCGGTGTGGCCGAACGGACCCGGCTTGACGGTCCGCCTGTCGCCGTCGAACCGCACCCGCACGCCCTTCGAGGTCGGGTGCAGCCCTTCGCCGGCCCTCATCACGCCGGCTTCCACCAGCGTCTCGTTATATTTTCCCATATCGGTCAGGAGCTTCTCCTCCGGCATCGTGCCGGCTTCCGACTCCTTGCTTGCCTTCACCAGGATCATGAAGCGCATGTTCGTCTCCTTCTGATTTCAATCCAGGCCGACCGGCTTCGCCGACCTGCGCCTTCGGAGTTTTACTCGTCCACGATCACGTCGAAGCCGCCATAGACCATGCGCTTCATGTCGAAGGGCATGTCCTCCGGCTTCATCTTCGCCAGACGCGGATCGCTCATCACCTTGGCGTTGACCCTGTCGCGATCGGCCCGCGACTTGAACACGATCCAGGAAAAAATGATCGTTTCGCCCGGCTTGGCCTTCATCAGCTTCGTGAAAGGCATGACCATCTTGACGTTCAGGTCCTGGCCCACGCACTCCCGGGCCTCGAGCGCCCCATGTTCGCGCCAGATCTTCGCGGCTTTCTTCGCCAGCCGGCGATAGGACGCCAGATGCTTCTTCGGGATCGCCAATACATAGCCGTCGGCATATCGCATGACTGCCCTCCTTCGCGTGAGCTTTGTGAATCAGGAAATCGTTCGCAGATCCGCCCGCAGACGATCGGGGCTGGAGCCGCCCAGCAGCGCCTCGAGCGCCGCATGGGTCCGCTTCCAGATCGGGAAGGCTTCCGCCAGCAGGGCCCGGCCGGCAGGGGTGAGCGAGAGGCGACGGCTGCGCCGGTCCGTCGCGTCCGCCTCGACCGTCACGAGGCCCCGCCGCTGCAGCGGCTTCAGGTTCGCCGTCAGCGTCGTGCGGTCCATCGCCAGCAGAGTGGAAACGCTTCCCATGCTCGCCTTTTCCGGACGGTTGAGCGACATCAGCAATGAGAATTGGCCGTTGGTGAGCGATACGGGGCGCAAGGCGTCGTCGAAGCGCCGTGCCATGGCCCGTGCCGCTCGCTGCACATGAAGACATAGACATGCATCGCGGACCTGGGGCGTGACATCGAATGGCAAGACATCGCGCTTCGACATGACAGACTATATGTTGATATCAACTTACCTGTCAAATGCGGCGCGTGCGCTCATCGGTCCGGATAATTATTCGTTTAGGATCAATAGATTATGGTCTGGATGCCTGCCGGAAGCGCCAGCCGGCGATGGCCATCAGGAAGATGGCGGCCACGAGCCCGGCCACGAGGGGCATGCCCTGGCGGCCCATCACATCCATGGCGCCGCCGGCCAGCACCGGGCCGGCGAGGCTGCCTGCTTCGTAGACCATGACGAAGAGGGCATTGGCGGCCGCGAGCTCGCCCGCGGGAAAGCGCTCGCCGAGCAAGGCGAGCGCGATGGTGTAGAGACCGAACACCATGCCGCCCCAGAAGAACAGCAGGATCCAGAGCGGCCAGCGCGTGTCGGACAGGATCGGCAGGAGGATGGCGCCGGCAAGCGTCAACCCCATGAGGCAGATCAGCAAGCGAAAGCGATCGACATGGTCGGCGATCCAGCCGAGCGGCAGTTGCAGCACCATATGCCCGGCCGTGAAGATCGAGAGCAGCATGGTGGCCGACCGCCAGTCGAGTCCCCCCTGCAGCCCGTAGATCGGCAGCAGCGCGATGATCGCCATGTCGATGCAGCCGCCCGCCACCACGGCCAGCATGATGAGCGGCGCCATCGAGAGCGCGCGCCGCAGCCGCATCGGCGCCTGCTTCGAAAGATCGGGCGCGAGGCGCCGCACGAACGGCATGGGCAGCAGCACGACGAGGCTCGCGCCGAGCGCGATGCCGAAGGGCGCGAAGCCGTCGATCCCGACCGCGCCGATGATGAGCGGCCCGAGCGTGAAGCCCGCCGTCAGCACCGTCGCATAGATCGCCGTCACCCGGCCGCGATTGCGGTCGGTCGCGACCAGGTTGATCCAGGTCTCGGAGACGATCCAGTAGAGCGCGCCTGCGCAGCCCGCGATGAAGCGCAGCGGAAACCAGACCCAGATGTCGGTCGCCCAATAGAGCGGGATCACCGAAGCGAACACGGCGATGCTGAGATAGATCGCCGGCAATGTGCCGAGGACACGCGCCACCCGCGGCACGAAGGCGCCGAAGCAGAGCACCGCCAGCGGAAACATCGCAGCGTTGAGCCCGATGAAGAGCGGACTCGCCCCTGCCCGCTCCATGAGCAGCGTGAGAAGCGGCAGCACGGACCCCACACCCATGCCGGTGCCGAAGCCGCCCGCGATGATGGCGGCGAGACTCCAGTAGCGGTCCCGGTCGCTGAGCGTGACGGCGGTCATCGAAGCCCCTGACGGCGAAAGAGGCGCGCAGTCTAGTGATTGCGGGGTTCCCGTCGAGCCCTCCGGAATGGGGATTGACGGCGCGGGTTGCAGGACTGCTACTCGCCGCACGCAGAGGCGTGGAGCATGGGCGCCGCACGCAAGGGCGCGGGGCGACGGCGCGCCGAGGCCCGGCGATGTCCTCGACCCGATTGCCGCAGGAAGCCGGAACCGTCTCGACAATCCCTGCCCGGCGTGACAGGAATCCGCGCCCGCATTCTCCGGAGTTTTCCCATGACCGACATCGCCCTGCTCTCCGCCACCGAGCTCGTCGCCCTCTATCGCGCGAAGCAGCTCTCGCCGGTGGAGGCGACCGAAGCGGCGCTCGGCCGGATCCGGAAGCATGACGGCGAGCTCAATGCCTTCTGCCTCGTGGACGAGAAATCGGCGCAGGCGTCGGCGAAGGAATCCGAGGCGCGCTGGCAGAAAGGCGCGCCGCAAGGTGCGGTGGACGGCGTGCCGACCACCGTGAAGGATCTCATCCTCACCAAGGGCTGGCCGACCCTCCGCGGCAGCCGGGCGGTCGAGAAGAACCAGGCCTGGGACGAGGACGCGCCTGTCGTGGCGCGGCTGCGGGAAGCGGGCGCGGTGCTGCTCGGCAAGACCACCACGCCGGAGTTCGGCTGGAAGGGCGTCACCGACAACCCGCTCACCGGCATCACCCGCAATCCCTGGAATCCGGAACGTACGCCGGGCGGCTCCAGCGGCGGCGCCGCGGCCGCCTGCGCCGCCGGCATGGGCGCGCTCCATCTCGGCACGGATGGCGGCGGCTCCATCCGTATCCCGGCGAGCTTCACCGGCATCTATGGCTTCAAGCAGAATTACGGCCGCGTGCCGGCGCATCCGCTCAGCCCCTTCGGCACGGTCGCCCATGTCGGACCGATGACCCGCACGGTCGCCGACGCGGCGCTGATGCTGAATGTCCTGGCGGAGCCCGATATCCGCGACTGGTATGCGTTGCCGGCCGACGGCAAGGATTACCTGGACGGGCTCGAGGACGGGGTGCGGGGCTTGCGCATCGCCTGGAGCCCGAGCCTGGGCGGCTTCCCTGTCGAGCCGGACGTGGCCGCCGCGACCGCCGCCGCGGCCAGGGTCTTCGCCGACGAGCTCGGCGCCCAGGTCGAGGAGGCGACGCCGGATCTGGCCGGCGCCGACGATGTGTTCCTGAAGCACTGGTTCCCCGGCGCCGCCAATGCGCTGCGGGCCTTCACGCCGGAGCAGCGCAAGCTGATGGATCCGGGTCTCCTCGCCATCGCCGAGCAGGGCGAGGCCTTCACTCTCATGGAATATCTGGCGGCGGTGAAGCAGCGGGAGACGCTGGGCGTCGCCATGAACCGCTTCCACACGAAATACGACCTGCTGCTGACGCCGATGATGCCGCTGGTCGCCTTCGAGGCGGGCCAGCCCGTACCGCGCCAGAGCGACGGCACCGTCTGGCTCGACTGGTCGCCCTTCAGCTATCCCTTCAACCTCACGCAGCAGCCTGCGGCCTCGGTGCCTTGCGGTTTCTCGAAGAACGGCATGCCGATCGGGCTGCAGATCGTCGGCCCGCGCTACGGCGAGCCGCTCGTGTTCCGCGCCTCGCGCGCCTACGAGCGGAACCATCCCTTCCGCATGCCGGTGCTCTGATGCCGAACGGCGCCGCCATGGCACGACCGCCGGCCGAACGGCCGCGCCAGTTCGGCCGGATCGGCTTCCTCGCCGCCTTCGCGCGCGGGCTCCGCCGACGCTGCCCGCGCTGCGACCGCGGCGCCCTTCTTGCCGGCTACATCACGATGCCGCCGCGCTGCGCGAGCTGCGGCCTCGATTTCGAGCCCTGTCGCGCCGACGACGCGCCCGCCTATTTCACCATCCTCATCGTCGGCCATATCGTGGTGCCCGGCCTGCTGCTGATGGAAAGGGCGCTCCATCCCGAGACCTGGCTGCAAATGGCGATCTGGCTCCCGGCGACGCTCGTCCTGACGCTCGCGATGCTGCCCTTCGTCAAGGGCGCCACCATCGCCGCGATCTGGGCCTCGAAGCAGGACTGAGCCTCGCCGCCGTGCCCGCCTCGGGCGACCGATGCGCTTGCCTCAGGCGGCCGCCTGGGCCGCGTAGATGACGTAATATTTCTTCAGCGTCTCGAGCGTTTCCCAGGTGCCGGTGAAGCCCTTCGGGATCACGAAGGCATCGTCGGCCTTGAAGGTCTCGGCATGGCCGTCGGCGTCGGTCAGGCGGCATTTTCCCGAGATCAGATAGATGAACTCGTCCTCGTCGTATGTGACCGACCATTTCCCCTTGGTCGAGCTCCAGATACCGGAGAAGAGCTGACCGCTACCGTCGGTGAAGAAATTGCGCGTGGTGGTCGCCGGCTTTCCCGCCAGAACCTTGCCCGGCTTGCCGCGCTCGAGCTTCGGTCCCTTGCGGTCGAACCGCACGATCTTCGCCGTGCCGGATTGCTTCCTCGTCGCCCTTGCCATCCCTAGTCTCCTTCTCATGCGTGCGGTTTGCGGGCGCGGTAGCGCCCCGGATTGAGGTCACCACGATCCAGCACCACGGTCATGGCGTGCCAGTTTTCGACGAAATGCGCGGCCTGCTCGGCACCGAGGAGCTCGATCATGCGGGGATGGAGCGGGCCCTTCATCTGCTCGTATTCCTCGCGCGACTTGCGCCGGTACCAGCCCTCGTCGGTCGCGATGCGGATCTCGCCGAAGCCCAGCTCCTCGAGGATGCGGCGATGCGTCTCCGGCGTCTCCATGGCGTAGGTCAGGCCCTCGAGCTCAAAGAAATGGGCCATCTCCGCGCCGAAAGCCGCATCGCCCTTCATCCAGTCATAGGCGGCGAGCCAGCCGCCCGGCCGCAGCACGCGCTTAACCTCGGCGAAGATGGCGCGCTTGTCGGCGATCTGGGTGAAGGCGCCGGAGCTGTAGACGAGGTCGAAGGCGCCGTCGGGAAAAGGCAGCGGCCCCGGGGTCACCAGCTCGAACTGGACCTGGCTCGCGCGGCCTTTGCGCGCGATCAGCCGTTCCGCACGCCGGATCAGTCCCGGGTCGATGTCGATCCCGACGACGTTCGCGCCGAGCTCTGCCAGGACGAGATCGCCGCCGCCGAGCCCCGATCCGATGTCGAGCACGCGGGCGTTGTCGAGCTTGAGGCCCTGCAGGGTCTCGCGGACGAGCGCCGGTCCGCCCGGCGCCATGAAGCCCTCGCCCCAGATGAGCTCCAGCATGGCGACCATGCCGTCGTGATACTCGCCATGCGCATCGCTCATTTGCCGTCTCCCGCCCCGGCCGCTTCCCGCCCCGGCCGAATTCTGCGGCGCGCACGGCCGGATTGGCAATCGTCAATCCGCCGCTGCCGCATGGGGAGACCTCAGGGCAGCGTCACCACGATCTTGCCGAACACGTCGCGGCTCTGCAGCCGGCGGATGCCCTCGCCCATCGCATCGAGCGCGAGGGTGCTGTCGATCACCGGTTTCAGGCCGCGCGCCATCTTCACCATCGCTTCCTGCACATTGCGGAAATTGGCGCCGAAGGAGGCGATGATGCGGAGCTGCTGCTGGTAGAGATGCAGGAGGTTCGTCGGCGCGCTGACGCCGCTCGTCGAGCCGCAGGTGACGAGCCGGCCGCCGCGCCTCAGGGAGAGCAGGCTGCCGGCCCAGGTATCCGGCCCGACATGCTCGAACACCACATCGACGCCCCGCTTGCCGGTGAGGCGCCGCACCGCGCCCTCGAACCGGTCCTCGCGATAGTTGATGACGTGATCGGCGCCCAGCGCCGTCATGCGCGCGAGTTTCGCGGCGCTGCCGGCCGTCGCGATCACGGTGGCACCCGCATCCTTCGCCATCAGGATCGCGCTCGACCCGACGCCGCTGCCGCCCGCCTGGATCAGGATCCATTCGCCGCGCTCGAGCTTCGCATTGTCGAACAGCATATGCTGCACCGTCGCGAAGGTGACAGGCGCGCAGGCAGCCTCCGCGAAGGAGAGCGCCGCCGGCGCCGGCAAGGCGAGCCGCGCCGGCAGCGTGATCCGCTCGCGCGCGAGCCCGTCGGCATGGAACCCCATGATGCCGCCGACATTCTCGCAGAGATTCTCGCGCCCCTCGCGGCAGGCGCGGCAATGGCCGCAGACGAGGCCGGCATAGATGACGACCTTGTCGCCCGGCTTCGCATGGGCGACGCCGGCGCCGACCGCCAGCACCTCGCCCGCCCCCTCGACGCCGGCGACGATCGGCAGGCTGCGCCGGGCGAAGGCCATGCCGCGCAGGCTCCAGAGATCGATATGGTTGAGCGCCACGGCGCGCATGCGGACCTGGAGCTCGCCGGGACCGGGCGCCGGCGGTTCCGGGAGATCGACCAGTTCCAGCCGGCCGTCTTCGATGAGGGAGAGGGCGCGCACGATCGGCCGTCCGGACCGGCGACGTCAGACCGGCTCGGCGCCGAGCACGAGGCTCACATTCTGGCCGCCGAAGCCGAAGGAGTTCGAGAGCACCCGCCGCACGGTCGCTGGCCGCGCCCGGTTCGGCACCACATCCAGCGGAATCGCGGGATCGGGCTCGCGATAATTGATGGTGGGCGGCAGGCGCTGGTCGCGGAGGGTGAGGAGCGCGAAGGCGGCTTCGACGGCGCCGGCCGCCGTCAGCGTATGGCCGATCATGGATTTGTTGGCGCTCACCGGAACGCTGCCGGCGCGATCGCCGAATACCGCCTGGATGCCGAGCGTCTCCATCTTGTCGTTCTCCGGCGTGCCGGTGCCATGCGCGTTGATGTAGTCGATCGCCTCGGGCCCGATGCCGGCGTCGGCGAGCGCGTTCCGCATGCAGCGCACGATCGGCTTGCCGTCCGGGCTCGAGCGGGTGCGATGAAAGCCGTCCGCCGCCTCGCCGCAGCCGAGCACATAGCCGATGATCCGGGCGCCCCGCGCCCGCGCCGCCCCGACATCCTCCAGCACCAGCGCCGCCGCACCCTCCGCCAGCACGAAGCCGTCGCGATTCCTCGAGAAGGGCTTCGCCGCCTGCTCCGGCACCTCGTTCGCGGTCGAGAGCGCGGAGAGCAGCGTGAAACGAATCAGGGATTCCGGCTGCACCGAGGCGTCCGCCCCGACCACGAGAGCCGCTTCCGATTCGCCGCGGCGGATCGCCTCGACGGCGAGCTGGATCGCGCTCGCACCGGAGGCGCAGGCGGTCGAGACCGTCACCGGCATCCCGCGCGTGCCATATTCCGCCTGCAGCCGGTCGGCGATGAAACCGTTGAGGAATTCGATATGCGGTTCGCTGGGCCCCGCGGCCGCCTTGCGCAGCATCGGACCGTAGCGCAGCTCCCCGGCGGCGCGGGCGATCTCGAGCCGCATGGGGATTTCCTGGTCGACCGGCGGCGCCGCCACGAAGAGGCCGCCGGGGAATTCGCCGATCCGGCCTATGCCGGCCTGGCTCAGCGCCTCGCGCGCGACGCGCGTCCCCATGGCGAGCGAGACATGCGGCGTGCTGGTCTCCGCGATCGGCAGGAACTCGACCGAACCGGCGACGGTGGTACGCATACCCTCGAGCGGAAACCGGCCGATCCGCCTTATGCCGGAACGGCCCGCCGAAAGCGCCCGCCAGTTCTCCTCGCGACCTTCGCCGAGCGAGGTCAGGATGCCGATGCCGGTCACCGCCACCGGCGCGCGCCTCGTCGCCGGCCCGTTCGACGTCGCTTCCGCCATGGGCTGCCTCCTGCTTCCGGTACTACCGCGCGGCCTCGACGAGCGCCAGCCCTTCGCCGCGATAATGGCCCCAGCTCGTCACCAATACCTGGTCGATCGGGCCGGCCTCGGATTCGAGCGGATCCTCCGGCGCCAGCGGCGGAAACAGCGCGCCGCGCTCCGCGCAGCTTGCCGCGAGCGCGAGATTGGCGAGGAACGAGGCTTCCATGCCATGGCCGAGCGCCGCAGCCGTGCCGCGTACGGCAAGACCGTCGCGGCGTGCCGCGAGCGCGGCGAGCCAGCGATGCTCCTCCTCGGTCGCGGCACCGGCACCGGACGCACCGCTCAGAATGGCGAGGCCGCCCGTCTCCGTCGGCGGCAGATCCTTCAGTTGACGCTCGGCCGCCCGGCTCGCGGCACCCGGCTGGCGGTCGGTCTGGTCGGCCAGCACCGACAGGAGGCGGGCATGCGGAGGGCGGCCGCGCCGCGCTGCGAGCGCCGCCGGCTCCAGCACCAGGAAGGCGCCCATGCTGCCGAGCGTCATGCCGGCCCGGGGCCGGTTCCAGAGCGGCGCCCAGGGCCCGTCCAGCAGATAGCCGCCCGGGCCGTAGAGCAGCAGGCTGTCGGCGCGGCTCGCATTGAAGCAGCCTCCGACCAGCGAGATTTCGCTCTGGCCCGCGCGGACGCGAAGGAAACCGTTGCGCAGCGCCGCGATTCCGGCGGCTTCCTCCCCCATGAAGGTGCGGCTCGAACCGATCGCGCCATGCACGATCGAAATATTGCCGGCGAAGAGATTGGGGAGCTGCGCCAGAAAGAGCGTCGGCCGCAGATCGGCGAGGAGCCGCTCGTTCAGCACGCGGCCCGGGTCGTTGGCGCCCTCCATCGCCGCGAAAATCTGCTCGTCCGCCGCGATATCGCGCTCGCCGCCCGGCGATGCGACGCTGATATCGACCTTGCCCAGGGCATCCGCATCGCCGGCAATGCCCGCATCGGCGAGCGCCAGCCCCGCCGCATAGACGCCGTAATGCATCAGCGGCCCCATAGCGCGCTGATCGCCCTTCTTCGGAATCTGCCGGTCGAGATCGAGACCGGTGACGGGATGGATATGGAAAGGCGCGAAGCTCGCGCTGTCGATCCGTGCGCGCCAGGCCCCCGGCGCCGCGAGGCCCGCCCATTGCGCCTCGATCCCTTCGCCCAGCGCCGTGACGAGGCCGATGCCGGTGATCCAGACCTCCTGCTTCACCGGCATGCCCCCGCGAGGCGGCGGCGGGTCATGGCATGCCGATCCGGTCGGCGAAGCCGCGCAGCGTCGCCTTCAGCTCCGGGCTGGGAAAAGGCAGGCTGCGCAGCATTATGGAGGCCTCGGCCACCGTCTTGCCGCCCTGCTCGACCTGGCACCGGGTCACGGTGTAGCCGGAGCCCTCATGCTCGATGGAAACCGCGACGACGAGAGACGCCGCCGGCCGCACGAAGCTCCGCAGCTTCGCGTCCTTGACGCCGGCGAGAAACGGCATGCGCTCGTACTGGGCCAGCGCCAGCATCAGGTAGCCCGAGGTCTGCGCCATGGATTCGATCAGCAGCACGCCCGGCATGATGGGATGGCCGGGAAAATGGCCTTCGAAGATCGTCGAGCTGTCCGGCACCTGGGCATGGCAGCGGAGCACACGCGCTTCGAGATCGAGTGTCTCGACGCGGTCCACCATCTGGAAATAGTCGAACTGCATCCGGAGTCAGGCGTCCGATGGCGCCGCGCGCGACGTCGGTCTCACGCGGCCTTCGCCGCAACCAGCTCGTCGATGCGCAAGCAGAGGTTGTTCAGGACGAAATAGTCCTCGGCCGCCGTCTTGCCTTCGTTCACTTCCTGCATCCAGCGCTCGATCGGCATCTTGATGCCGAATTTCTTGTCGATCGCGAAGGCCACGTCGAGGAAATCGAGGCTGTCGATGCCGAGATCGTCGATGGTGTGCGAGGCTGGCGAAATCTTGGCCGGCTCGATGCTGCACACCTCGGCGATGATGTCGGCAACGGCGTTGAATGTCGCTGTCATGGCTCGGATCGGGGCGCCTTGCGGTTCCTGTTCTCGGCCGAAATCTAGGCAAACTGACCCGCAGGCGCAATCTTTCTCGGGCCGACACGCCGTCAGCGGATTCGCAAGTCCGGCCAGAGCGTTGCGGCAAGGCCGAGCAGGGTCGGCTCGGGGGTGAGCAGCATGACGGTCGGAATGGCCGCCAGATAGTCGTTAAACCGGCCCTTCGCTTCGAATCGGTCGCGAAAGGACGAGCGCGCGATGAAATCCGCGAGCTGCGGCACGATGCCGCCGCCGATATAGACGCCGCCCCGCGCGCCGGCGGCGAGGGCGACATTGCCGGCGAAGCTGCCGAGCAGACCTGCGAACATCTGCAGCGTCTCGACCGCCCGGCGGTCGATGCCCTGCAGCGCATGTGCACTGATCGTCTCGGGCGGCATGGGTTGCGCGACGCCGTGATCGATCTCGCTCAGGATCTCGTGCATCTCCGCGATGCCGGGGCCGGACAGGACCCGTTCCCAGGAGACATGGCCGTGCCGCCACTGCAGGCTGCGGGCGAGCGCAATCTCGCGTTCGGTCTCCGGCGCGAAGGTCGCATGGCCGCCCTCGCTCGCCACCACCTGGAGCCCCGACCCCGTCGGCACGACGAGCGCCATGCCGAGCCCGGTGCCGGGACCGATCACGGCGATCGGCGCATCCTCCACCGGGCGCCCGTCGCCGATCGGCCGCAGGTCCTTGTCCGGCACCAGCGGCAGGGCGCGCGCGAGCGCCACGAAATCGTTCACCAGCGCGGCATCGGCAAAGCCGAAACGCTCGCCGAGCGCGGCCTTCCGAATGCGCCAGTCCCCGCGGTTCGTCAAAACCGCCTCGTCGCCGGCGATGGGCGCCGCCACGGCGATCGCGACCCGATCGGGCCACATGCCGCGCAAGCCCGCGAGATAGTCGGCGAGCGCTGCGTAGAAGTTCGGATAGTCGTCGGCCCGTCGGTCGGTGACCCGCTCCAAGGTCACGCCGCTGCCGTTCGGACGCGCGACGGCGAAGCGAAGTCGGGTTCCCCCGACATCGACCACGAGCCCCCTCCCATTGCCTGTTCCCGTTGCCATGAGCCAGTGTTGCACGATTCTTGGCGGCACGAGGCCCTGTCAAGCCGCGGGCCCGCGATGCCACGAGGATTTCGCGCTGGCCGCGCCAAGCTTCCCTTCTTACTCTGCCTCCCGCCCCTTTTTTGTCCCGAGAGCGGAGCAGAGACTCGGATGCCGGCATCGACCGCAACGCCCGCCTGGCAGGCCTTGCAGAGCCACGCGAAGACCCTGGCGCGGATCCGGCTCGCCGATCTCTTCGCGCAGGATCCGGGACGCGCGGCCCGCTTTACCCTCGGCATCGACGGCCTCGCCGCCGATTTCTCGAAATGCCGCATCACCAACAAGACGCTCGATCTGCTGCAGGCGCTCGGCCGCGAGGCGGATCTCGCCCGCTGGATCGAGCGGCTGTTCTCGGGCGAGGCGATCAACACGACCGAGGGGCGCGCGGCAATGCATATGGCGCTTCGCGCCGGCCCCGGCGCCAGCATCGCGGCGAACGGCGAGGACGTCATGCCGGCGGTGCGCGCCCAGCTCGCGCGCGTCGAGAGCCTGAGCACGGCGATCCGCAGCGGCACGCATCCGGGGTTCGACGGCCGGGCGATCCGCCATGTGGTGGTGATCGGCATCGGCGGCTCCTATCTCGGGCCCGCCCTTGCGGTCGAAGCGCTCGCCGGGGTGCAGCCGACCGGCCCGCAGATCCGTTTCCTCGCCAATGTCGACGGCGGAAAGCTCGAGCAGGTCCTGTTCGGCCTGCAGCCGGCGACGACCCTCTTCGTGGTCATCTCGAAGAGCTTTACCACCGCGGAGACCCGTATCAACGCCGAGGATGCGCGCGCCTGGTTCCTCGCCGGCGGCGGCCGACCGGAGGATATCGCGCAGCATTTCGTCGCGATCTCGAACAACGCGGCCGCCGCCGCCGCCTTTGGCATCGCGCCCGAGCACATGCTGAGCATCTGGGACTGGGTCGGCGGCCGCTACTCGCTCTGGTCCGCGGTCGGGCTGCCGGTCGCGATCGCCCACGGCTATCGGACCTTCGAGGCGCTGCTCGACGGTGCTGCCGACATGGATGCGCATTTCCGCGAGGCCCCGCTCGCGGCCAACCTCCCGGTGCTGCTCGCCCTCCTCGGCCTCTGGCATAATGTCGCGCTCGGCGCCGAAACGGTGGCGGTGGTGCCCTATGACAGCGGGCTCGAGAAGCTGCCGGCCTACCTGCAGCAGCTCGTCATGGAGAGCAACGGCAAGGGCGTCGACCGGAACGGGCGGCCGGTGACCATGCCGACCTCGCCGGTGATCTGGGGCGGCGTCGGCACCGAGGTCCAGCACGCCTTCATGCAGGCGCTGCATCAGGGTCCGCGCCTGCTGCCGGTCGAGTTCATCGGCGTGCTCGAAGACCGCCATGGTCGTCCGAAGCAGCATCTGACGCTGCTCGCCAATCTCATCGGCCAGGCCGAAGCGCTGATGCTGGGTCATCCCGATGCGGACCCGGCCAAGGCCTCGCCCGGCAACCGGCCCAGCATCGCGATCCTGCTCGACCGGCTCGATGCGCGAAGCCTCGGCCTGCTGCTGGCACTCTATGAGCACCGCACCTTCGTCGAAGGCGTGATCTGGAACATCAACAGCTTCGACCAGTGGGGCGTCGAGCTCGGCAAGCGGCTCGCCCAGCGCATCTTCGGCGAGATCGCCGGCGAAACGCCGGGGACGCACGATGCCTCGACCGCGGCGCTGATCGCCCGCGTCCGCGCCGTCAACCCGACCGATTGAGCCCCGGGGGGCCGCCCGCCGTCGGGCCTAAAGCCAGCCGGATTTGTGGAAGCGGTAATAGAGGTAGGAGCAGGCGGCGATGATGCCGCCCAGCACGATCGGGTAGCTGTATTTCCAGGTCAGCTCCGGCATGTATTCGAAGTTCATGCCGTAGATGCCGGCGATCGCGGTCGGCACCGCGAGGATCGCGGCCCAGCCCGCAAGCTTCTTCGTCACCTCGTTCTGCCGCACCGAGGACAGCAGGAGATGCGCCTCGAGGGCGGAGGACAGCGTCTCGCGAAGCTGGTCGATGGTGTCGTTCGCCTTGATCGCGTGGTCCTGCACGTCCCGGAAATAGGGATAGGTATCGCGGTCGATCAGCGGCACGTCGTAGCGCGTCAGCCGCATGCAGATATCGAGCAGCGGAAAGACCGCGTGGCGAAGGCCGATCAGGTCGCGCCTCAGCTCGTAGACCCGCTCGACATCCGCCGGCACGAAGTGATTGGTGAAGATCTCGTCCTCGATCTTCTCGATCTCGTCCTCCATCTCGTCGAGGGTCGGGAAGTAGTTGTCGACCACGAAATCCATGATCGCGTAGAGGATGAAATCCTCGCCCTTGGCGAGGGCCTTCGGCGCCGCTTCGCAGCGCTGGCGCACGGCGGCGAAGGACTGCGAGGGTCCGTGCCGCACCGTGACGACATAGCCCTTGCCGAGGAAGATGTGGCTTTCGCCGAACACCACGCTGCCTTCCTCGCGCTTCGCGGTGCGCAGCACGATGAACAGCGTCTCGCCATAGACCTCGAGCTTGGGCCGCTGATGCGCCATGTTGGCGTCTTCGATGGCGAGATCGTGCAGCCCGAAGCGCCGCTGCACGATGCCGAGCGTGCGCTCGTCCGGCTCCAGCAGCCCGACCCATATCAACTGGCCGGGCGCGTCCTTGACCTCGTCGAGCTTTTCGAAATCGAGATCGCGGACGCGTTGCCCGTTGCGATAGAGCGCGCAATTCACGACCTGGTCCATCGGCGCCTCTCCCCTTCGGCCTGCCGGCGGCCGGACGATAGCATGAGCCCGATGCGGCTTGCCATGACAGTTGACCTCGTCGAAGCGTCTGGCAAGCTCCCCCCATGCAGGATCTCGATGCTGAAATGATTCGCCGTCACGACGCGCTTTGCCGCGCGATCGAGCGGGCGCCCATGCCGAACGACCTCGGCCTTCTGCTCGACCAGGCGGCGGAGCGCTGGCCGGACCGGACCGCGCTGCTCTTCGTGGATACCGAGGACAGCCTGAGCTTCGCCCGGTTCCGCGAGGAAACGTTGAGGGCCGCAGCCGCCCTGGCGGCGCTCGGTGTCGTCAAGGGAAGTCATGTGGCGGTCATGAGCCACAACTGCCCGCAGGTGCCGGTGCTGTGGTTCGCGCTCGCGCGGATCGGCGCGGTGCAGATTCCCGTCAACAGCCGCTACACGCCGCGCGAGCTCGCCTATGTGATGGAGACGGGCGACGCGGAGTTCCTGCTGATCCACAAGGACCTGCTGCCGACCTACGATGGAATGGAGGGCGGCAAGCTGCCCGGTGCCCGCCTGCGGGTCATCGCGGGCGGGGGCCGGCCGGATGCCTGGGAAGCGATGCTGTCCGCCGCCGACCCCGGCCGCGCGCCGCGACCGAAGCTCTATCCCGAGGATCCCACCACGATCCAGTTCACCTCCGGCACGACGGGCTTTCCGAAGGGCTGCGTCCTCACCCATCGCTACTGGGTGACCATGGCCCAGGCGAAGAAGGCGATGATCGAGTTCGACCTGAAACGCGCCCTCTACAACCAGAATTTCTTCTATCTGGACGGCCCGATCCTGCTGCTTCTCGCCATCCACAAGGGCGCCACGCTGGTGATGGTGTGGAAGCCGAGCGCCACCCGGTTCCTCGAATGGGCGCGGCGCTATGCCATTCAGTATCTCTATTTCTTCGAGCCGCTCTACAAGCAGCCGGAGCGGCCGGAGGACGGCGACACCGCGCTCGCGCTTGTCCATATCTACGGCTTCAACAAGAACAACCATGCCGATCTCGAGCGCCGCTTCAAGATGAAGGCGCGCGAGGCCTTCGGCATGACCGAGAGCGGCGCCGCCTTCATGATGCCCTTCGAGGCCGATCACTGGGTGGGCTCGGGGTCGATCGGCCTGCCGATCGCCTTTCGCGAAGCCATGGTGGCGGACGATGCGGGCGACCCGGTGCCCGTCGGAGAACAGGGCGAGCTCTGCCTGCGGGGGCCCGGCATGATGCTGGGCTACTACAACAACCCGGAAGCCACCGCCGCGAGCTTCCACAAGGGGTGGCTACGGACCGGCGACCTCGCACGTCGCGACGAGAACGGCTTCTACTACATCGTCGGGCGCAAGAAGGAAATGATACGCCGGAATTCCGAGAACATCGCCGTCCGCGAGGTCGAGGAAGTGATCCGCGGCATCGCGGCGATCGAGGAGGTGGCGGTGGTGCCGGTCCCCGACCCGGTGGTCGGCGAGGAAGTGAAGGCCTATGTGAAGCTGAAGCCGGGCGCCGATCCGGCCGAGACGAACCCGGAGGCCATCCTCGCCTTCTGCCGCGAGCGCCTCGCGCCCTTCAAGATGCCGCGCTTCATCGCCTTCCGCGAAAGCTTCCCCATGACCGACTCCTCGCGGGTCGAGAAGAAGAAGCTTCTGGCGGAAGATCCCGATCTGCGGCGCGGCAGCTATGACCGCGTGGAGGGACGCTGGCTTTAGGGTGCCCGGGGTTACGGGCGCCCGGCGCTATTCCCTGAACCAGAGCACCAGCCAGTCTGCCACCACCGCCGGCTTCGCCTGATTCTCCACCTCGATCCGATGCTGCTGCTTCAGCAGCATGCCCTGGTCGCCGCGTGGCGTCGCGTCGACGAGCGTGACGTGGCTGCGAAGGCGCGACCCGGTCAGCACGACCGAGGTGAAACGCACCCGGTCCATGCCGTAATTCAGCGCGTAGGAGGTGCCGCGCGGCACCAGGCCGATCTGGTGGGAAAGATCGATCACCAGCGACAGCATGAGGAAGCCCTGCACAATGGTTTCCTTGTAGGGGCTCTCGCGACGGCTCCGTTCGACATCGACATGCATCCAGTCCGGGTCGTGGGTCGAGTTCGCGAACTCGTCCACCATGTCTTGCGTCACGGTGACCCAGGGCGAGGTCCCGATCGGCTTGCCGATCCATTGGGGAGCCTCGTCGATATGGAACAGCGCCGGCGCTACATTCTTCATGTCCGATGTCCTCGTTGGTGATCTTCCCGGGCGGCGCGCTCGTTCGGTCCTGGCCTTTGCGCGTCCCGGGCGGCGATCCTAGCCGCAGTCATGACGGTTTTCACCGCTGCCGTGAGGACCGCCCGCCCACCTTTCGGCAGGCTCTCGGAGGGGCGCGCCCTGCCTCGGGAGCCGCCGGCAAGACCGGGGATTCCAGGGTTGCTCCAGGCGCGAAATCGTCCCATTTTGCGCCCGTATCCGATGGCAGACCTGTCGCAAAAGCCGCCAAGCCCGGCAGAACCCTTGCCGCCGGCAGCCCTTGCCGAGCGGCTGCAGTCGCTCTGGCAGGAAGTGCTGGGGCTCGACGAGGTGCCTCCGGAACGGAGCTTCCTCGAGCTCGGGGGCGATTCCCTGGCGGCGGCGCGCATCGTCGCGCAGGCCGGTGCCGAATTCGGTCTCGAATTTCCCCTGACCGCGCTCGTCGAGGCCGAAACCTTCGCCGACTTCGCCGGCGCCGTGACGGCGGCGACGCCGGCCGCCGTCACGGCGCTTCCGCCGGCCGGCGCGATCGAGGCGCCGCTTTCCCTGCAACAGCGGCGCCTTTGGCTCGCCGAGACACTCGCGCCGGCGAGCGCCGCCTACCATGTTTCCATGCGTTTCGCGTTCGAAGGCGAGCTCGATCCCGCGCGGCTCGCCAAGGCGCTGCGCAGCCTCGCCGACCGTCATCCCATGTTGCGGGCAGCACTGCGCGAGACCGAGGAGGAGCCGCGGCTTGGCATCGCGGCCGCGATAGACCCCATTCTCGAACGGATCGATCTAGGCGGTCTCGACCCAGCCGGGCAGGCCGCAGAGCTCGCCCGCCGGTCGCGCGCGCTGGTGGAAGCGCCGTTCGATCTCGCTGAGGCACCGCTCTGGCGGGGAGCCCTCTTCCAGCTCGGCCAAAGCCGCGCCGAGCTGCTGCTCGTGCTGCATCACATGATCTCGGACGGCTGGTCGCGGCGCGTGCTGCTCGCGGACCTCGCCGCGCTCTATCGGGACGGCACCGCCGCGCCCCTGCCCGCGCTGGAGACGGACTATCCCGCCTATGCCACCGCGGAACGTGCTGCGGCCGACGACCGGCCCCTGCCGCCCGATCTCGTCGAACGCTTCCGCGACCTGCCGCTGCTCGACCTGCCGACCGACCGGCCGCGCGTTGCCGGCGGATCGCTCTCGGGGGCCGCCGTCGAACGCAGGCTCGATGCCGCGCGCCTCGCCGTGGCGAACCGCCATGCGCGCGATGCCGGGGTGACGCTTTTCACGCTGCTGGCCGCGGCGTTCGGCGCGTTGCTGCATCGCATGAGCGGAGCGACCGATCTCGTCATCGCAGCGCCCGTCGCGAGCCGCGACCGGCCGGAGCTGGAGCCGCTGATCGGGTTCTTCATCGGGCTGCTGCCGATCCGCCTCGATCTCGACGGCGATCCGACCTTCGCGACCTTGCTCGAACGCGCGCGCGACGCATCGCGACACGCCCTTCGCCATCGCCACATCCCGTTCGACCGGCTGGTCGAGGCGGTCAATCCGCCGCGAAGCGGCGACCGCCATGCGATCGCCCAGGTCGCGCTCAACATGCTGAACCTGCCGATGGAGGCGGTCGACCTGCCGGGGCTGCAAATCCGGCCGCTGATGCCGCCGCCGACCGGCTCGGCCTTCGATTTCACCCTGCATGTCCATCAGCACGGGGGAGAGCTTCTGCTCGAGCTCGTCTATCGCGACGCGCTGTTCGATCGCTGGCGGATGGCCGACCTCCTGGCGCAGTTCGAAGTTCTTCTGGCCGCAGCGATGGAGCATCCCGGCTTGCGGCTGAGCAAGCTGCCGCTGCTGAGCGAGAAGGCCCTGCGCGCAACGCTGGCCATCGGCTGCGGGCCGGACCCCGCCTTCGCGGCCGAACCGCTGCCGACCCTTCTGGCTCGCGCCGCGGCCCGCCATGCGGATCGGACGGCGATCCTGGCGGCGGGCGAAGCGATCTCCTATGCGGCGCTGGAAAGCGCGGCGGCGACCCTGGCCCACCGGCTCCGCCAGGCCGGCGCCCGGCGCGACGAGCCGGTCGCGATCCTTCTGCCGCGATCGCCCGCGCTCGTCATCGCGATGCTGGCCTGCTGGAAAGCCGGCGCGGCGTTTCTCTGCCTCCCGCCGGACAACCCGAAGGCCCGTACCGCGCGCATGGCGGCGCTCGCGGGCGCCCGGATCGCGGTCACCGATATTGCCCGCGCATCCTTGCTGCCCCCCGACATCGGCCAGTGCGTCCTGATCGCCGAGGCGGCGGAAACGGGGCCGGTGGCGGCGGAGGAAACCGCACCGGCGCCCGTCTCTCCGCCGGCGCCGGACATCGCCCTCGACGATCTCGCCTATGTCACCTTCACCTCCGGGTCGACCGGCGAACCGAAGGGCATCGAGACTCCCCATGCCGGCCCGGCCCTGGTGCTGCCGGCGCTGATCGAGCGTCACGCGCTGGGGCCGCAGGATCGCGTGCTGCAGCTCGCCGCCACGGCCTGGGATGCCAGCTATCGCGAGATCTTTGCGACGCTCCTCGCCGGCGCCACGCTGGTGCTGCTGTCGGACGAGGAGGCGCGTTCCCCGGCAGCGATCCTCGAGCGGATGGACTCCGAACGCATCACCGCACTGCTGAGCGTCGTTCCCACGCTCCTCGCCGCGCTGCTCGAGGAAGCCGGCGAGCGCAGACCGCGGCTGCGCCTGCTGCTTTCCACCGGCGAAGCGCTCTCGAAATCGCTCGCGCTCGCCGCCGCAGACCGCTTCGGCGCCGCCATCGTCAACAATTACGGTCCCTCCGAGGCCACGCTGACGCAGCTTTTCCATCCCGTCTCTGCCGCGGACGACGAGCTGCTGCCGGTCGGCCGGCCGATCCCGGGCTACGAGGTGCTGCTGCTCGATACGCAGCTCGCGCCGGTGCCGCCCGGCAATCCCGGCGAAATCTGCATCGCCGGACCCGGCCTCGCGCGCGGCTATTGCGGCCGGCCGGATCTCACGGCGGAGCGGTTCCGCCGGCATCGCTTCGCCGACGGCATCGAGCGGCGGTTCTATCGGACGGGCGATCTCGGGCGCTGGCGGCGCGACGGGTCGCTGCTGTTCCTCGGCCGCGCCGACCGGCAGATCAAGCTGCGCGGCGTGCGCATCGAGCCGGGCGAGATCGAGGCTGCGATCCGGCGGCTTCCGGAGGTCGCGATGGCCGCCGTCCATTGCTGGAATCCGGGCGCGCCCGATGTGCGGCTCGTCGCCTATATCGTGCCCGGCGCCGGCGCCGCCCCCGACCGGCGCGATTTGCGCGCCCGCCTCGGCGAGCATCTTCCGGCGACGATGCTTCCCGCCGATTTCGTGCCGATGGACCGGCTTCCCCTGCTCGCCAACGGCAAGCTCGACGCCGGGCGCCTGCCGCGCCCGGAGGCGCCGCAAAGCCGGGGACGCCCGCCCGAAACGCCAAGCGAGATGCTGGTGGCGCAACTCTTTCGCGAGCTGCTGCGCCTGCCGACGATCGATGCCGAGGCCGATTTCTTCGCCTTCGGCGGCCATTCGCTCCTCGCCGCCCGGCTCTTCGCCCGGATCGAGCGCAAGACCGGGCGGCGGCTTCCGCTGACATTGCTGCTCGAGCAGGCCAACGTCGCTCATATCGCCGCGGCGCTCGATCGCGCGGACAGCGCCGCCGACTGGGAGAGCCTGGTGCCGGTGCGCCGGCACGGAACCGAGACACCGCTCTTCTGCGTCCATGGGCTTTCGGGCGATGTGCTGTTCGCAAGACGCATCGCGCCGCTGCTGTCGGCCGAACGGCCGCTCTGGGCGCTCCGCGCCCGCGAGCTGCGTGGCGCCGCGGCGGCGCGTCCCTCCGTCGAAGCGGTCGCCGCGGACTACATCGCGGAGATTCGCAAGATTCTGCCGAACGGCCCCTATCATCTCGCCGGAGTCTGCTTCGGCGGGCTCGTCGTGTTCGAGATGGCGCGCCAGCTCACGGCCGCGGGTGCGGCGCTCGGCCTCGTCTGCATCCTCGACAATCTCGCCCCCGACACCCAGCTCCTGCTGCCGCGCATCCGCCGGCAATGGCGAAGCTGGACCCGCCGCAGCCGGGCCGCCGCGATGAAGCTCTTCAAGCGCGGCGGACGCCATCTGCTCTCGCGCTGGATGCGCCGCGTCGGCACGCCGGAGCATGTGATCCGTCGCGTCGAGCGGCCGAGCTTCTCGGTGCCGGCCATGCTCGATCTCATCGCCCGGCGCTATCGCCCCGGCGTCCATCGCGGACCGATCGCCGTGCTGGCCGTGCCCGAGACGCAGAGCTTCGCCGGCGGCGACGCCTCGCTCGGCTGGCGGCGCTTCGCCAGGGGACCGCTGACCTGCCGTCCCATCCTCGGGACCCACCATTCGATGCTGGTCGCCCCGAACCTGGCGAGCAACATGCAGGTGCTGAATGCCCTGCTGACCGAGGCCGAAGCCGCGCAACCTCTCGCCGAAGCCGCGGAATAGCGCGATGGGGTGGGAGCGCCCGGCCCGGCCACCCGCGCTTGCGGCAGCGGTGCATGTCTGGCGCGCCGACCTCGACGGGCTCGCGACGGACGCGGCGCCGCTCGACGATGCGGAGCGCGCCCGCGCTGCGCGCTTCGCCTTCGAGACGGATCGCCGCCGCTTCATCGCCGAGCACGGGTTCCAGCGCCGTCTCCTCGCCGCCTATCTGGACAAGCCCGCCGCGGAGCTCGCCATCGCCCCCGACCGCTATGGCAAGC
>CAZMUZ010000010.1:0-58876 GCA_964569315.1 uncultured Rhodospirillaceae bacterium
TGATATTCGAGTGTGCTCGCCAGAGCGATTCGCTCACGAGTTCGGTGAGGGTGAAGTTAGGACAGGGCAACACATCTTGTTTATGAGCGGGTATCACTACGAGAGGCTCCGCAATTTTCTGGAACGCTATTGCCATCACTGCGAGGCCGATACATGGCCGGAAGTCGCAATGAAACTAAGTCATCTAGGCCATTGGGAATTCGATGGCTACACAGCCGGGGCATCTCGCAAAGGCGTCTAACGTCGGCCTCTATTGCACTGCACAATGAGCCGCCCTAAGCTTGCTTCGAGGAGCCTTTCGGGGACGGACGATGGGCAAGCCGGAGCAGGAAAAAGCAAAGGAATCCAAGGGTGTGGCGCAGAAGCGGCCGCCGCGCGAGGCGCCGTGGCTGATCCGCACCTATTCCGGCCATAGCTCGGCCAAGGCCTCGAACGCGCTCTACCGCGCCAATCTCGCCAAGGGCCAGACCGGGCTTTCCGTCGCCTTCGATCTCCCGACCCAGACCGGCTACGATGCCGATCATCCCCTGGCGCGCGGCGAGGTCGGCAAGGTCGGCGTGCCGATCGGGCATCTGGGCGACATGGCGGCGCTCTTCGACGGGCTGCCGCTTGATCGCATGAATACCTCCATGACCATCAACGCGACCGCGCCCTGGCTCCTGGCGCTCTATGTCGCGCTCGCCGAGACGCAAGGCATCGCCCGCGACCGGCTCCAGGGCACGGTGCAGAACGACATCATCAAGGAATATCTCTCGCGCGGGACGCATATCTTCCCGCCCGCGCCGAGCCTCCGGCTCGTGACCGACACCATCGCCTTCGCCTATCGCGAAGTGCCGAAATGGAACCCGACCAACGTCTGCTCCTACCACCTGCAGGAGGCGGGCGCGACGCCGGTCGAGGAGCTCGCCTTCGCGCTCGCGACCGCGGTTGCCGTGCTGGATGCGGTGCGCGGCTCGGGCCAGGTACCGCCGGCGGAGTTCCCGCAAGTCGTCGGCCGCATGAGCTTCTTCGTCAATGCCGGCATCCGCCTCGTGACGGAGATCTGCAAGATGCGGGCCTTCGCCGAGCTCTGGGACGAGATCTGCCGCGAGCGCTACGGCGTGGCCGACGAGAAGTTCCGCCGCTTCCGCTACGGCGTGCAGGTGAATTCGCTCGGCCTCACCGAGCAGCAGCCGGAGAACAACGTCTATCGGATTCTTCTGGAAATGCTGGCGGTCACGCTCTCGAAGCGCGCCCGCGCCCGCGCGGTGCAGCTTCCCGCCTGGAACGAGGCGTTGGGCCTGCCGCGCCCCTGGGACCAGCAATGGTCGATCCGGCTGCAGCAGATCGTCGCCTTCGAGACCGACATCACCGAGTTCGAGGATATCTTCGATGGCTCGCCGGTGATCGCGGCCAAGGTCGAGGCGCTGAAGCGCGAGGCGCTCGCCGAGCTCGCCCGCATCGAGGCGATGGGCGGCGCGGTGGCGGCGGTCGAATCGAGCTACATGAAGCAGCGTCTCGTCGAATCCAACGCGCGCCGCGTTGCCGCGATCGAGGCCGGCGAGCAGACCGTCGTCGGCGTCAACCGCTTCACCGAGACCGAGCCTTCGCCGCTCTCGGCCGGCGACGGGCCGGGCTTCCTCGCAGTGGACGAGAACGCAGAGTTCGCGCAACTGCGCAGCCTGAAGAACTGGCGCGCGAGGCGCGACGCGAAGGCCGCGGCGGCGGCGCTGGACGCGCTGAAGCAGGCCGCAGCCTCCGACCGGAACGTCATGGCGGCCTCGATCGCCTGCGCCCATGCGGGCGTCACCACCGGCGAATGGGGCGGGGCGCTGCGCGCCGTCTTCGGCGAATATCGCGCGCCGACCGGCGTGCGCGGCGTCAGGGTCGAGAGCGCCGACGAGCGGCTGGAGCGATTGCGCCGGCGGGTCGCCGAGATCGCCGCCCGGCTCGGGCGGCCGATCAAGCTGCTGGTCGGCAAGCCCGGGCTCGACGGCCATTCGAACGGCGCCGAGCAGATCGCGGTGCGGGCGCGCGACGCGGGGCTCGATGTGATCTATGACGGGATCCGCCTGACACCGGGCGAGATCGCGGCGGCGGCGGGCGAGGGGGCGGTGCATGTGGTCGGGCTCTCGATCCTCTCCGGCGGACATCTGACGCTGGTCCGCGAGGTGATCGAGGAGCTCCGCAAGCTCGGGCTCGGCGACATCCCCGTGGTGGTCGGCGGCATCATCCCGACCGAGGACGGGCTCGCGCTCCGGCAATCCGGCATCCGCGGCATCTACACGCCGAAGGATTACGACCTCACCGCCATCATCGCCGAGATCGTCGAGCTGGTGGATCGCAGCACGCGGGAGGCCGCATGAACGGCTTTCTTCCGGCCCATGGCGGCTGCCTTTGCGGCGCGCTCCGCTACCGCATCTCGGCGCCGCCGCTGCTCGCAGACATCTGCCATTGCGTCCAGTGCCGGAAGCAGAGCGGCGCGCCCTATCTTCCCTGGATCGCCGTCGCCGCGCCGGATTTCGCCTGGATCAAGGGCAAGCCGGCGCAATTCGAGTCCTCGCCCGGCAATTATCGCCATTTCTGCGCCGAATGCGGGTCGCCGGTGGCGATGACCGGCGGGCTCGAGCCCGACAAATATGGCGTCGCCATCGGCAGCCTCGACGAGCCGGACCGCTTCCCGCCCACCGTCGAGGCCTTCACCATCCGCCGCCTCGCCTGGCTGCATCCGCTGCCGGGCCTCGCCCAGCATGAACGCGGCAACCCGGATTTCTAGGGCCGCCTCATCCTCAGGATGAGGTCGTTGCGATTCGACAAGCTCCGCATGAGGATGCAGGCCCATTCGTCGGCCTCCAGGAGAATCCTCATGGTGAGCCTGTCGAACCATGAGGCTGCCGACGCCTGTGGCCCCTCATCCTTCGACAGGCTCATCCTTCGACAGGCTCAGGATGAGGGCCGGTTCCGGATGAAGGCCTGCGCTTCCCTCCCGGCGTCATGCCCGCGGAGGCGGGCATCCATCGATCGCCGGAACCGGGGTTTCGCCGTCGACGGACTCCCGCGCTCGCGGGAACGACGATCGAGGGCCGCTGCCGAGAACGGCTACGGCGTTAGCTGCGCGGTCGTGGCCTCCGGCGTCACGCCGGACGGATAGATGAAGCCGTTCGCGACATAGACATTGCCCCATTGTTCCGCCGCCTCGTTCCAGAAGCGCACCTCGGTCCAGTCGTTGCCGGCGGAAACATCCACCACCGTCATGCCGGTGACGATCCGTTCGTCGTTCGCCCAGTTCGCGTGATCGACGCGGATGCGCCGGCGGTCGAGGATCTCGCGCACCACCGCGACATGGCCGAGATCGAGACGCACCCCTTGCGCCAGCACCAGCACCGCATAGGGTGCTGGCCGCTGCCCCTTCGCGTAGCGGCCCTCGGCCTGCTGCCACCAGCTCCAGGCGTCGCCGCGGATCTCGATGCCGGTCGCCGCCCGCGCATAGGGCACGCATTGCATCCGTTCGCTCGTCGGCGGCGGGACGGGCGGGGTGAAGCGGGCGCTCGCGGTCGCGGCGGGCGGGGTCATGGCGGTCGGCGCCCGTTCGGCGGCGCAGCTCGCGAGCGTCAGCGCCAGCATCGACCCCGCGAGGAACCGCAACAGGCTGTCGCCAAACGCGCGCCTCACGGCTTCAGCACCAGCCGGTCGCCCTCGACCACGAAGCCGCCGAGCCGGGCGAGGAAACTCATGCCGAGCAGCGAGCCGTCCATCGCCGCCTCGTTCACCATCGCGCGCACCTTCTCGAGACGGATCGCGCCGACGGCGACGTAACGGAGCTCGACGGGCGCGGCCCGGCCCGCGCCGTTCGCCGTCATGGTCGTGACGGTGTAATCGAGCTTCGCCGGATCGAAGCCGAGGCGGATCGCATCGGCCGGGCTCAGCACGATGCTGCTGGCGCCGGTATCGAGCACGAAGCGCAGGGTCGTGCCTTCGACGTCGGCCTCGATATGGAAATGCCCGTCATTGCTCTTGCGGAAGACAAGACTGCCGTCCGGCGCGGCCTGCCCCTGCGCCGGCACCAGCTCGCCGCCGAGCCGGCTCCAGAGTGCTGCCACGTCCCCGCGGAGGCTGTAGCCGAGCACCAGCAGCACGAGCAGCACGGCCCAGATGCCCATCTGGCCGAAGGCGAGCTTCGGCTTCGCGCGGATATAGACGACGGCGCCGCTGCCGATGAGCGCGAGCCAGGCCAGCATGGTCACCAGCCGCCGAAGCGCGTCGTCGTCCTGGAGGCTGCCCGGGAAGCGCTGCGTCAGCAGCAGGAGCAGCACACCGATCAGCGCGAGGCCGCCGATGTACCAAAGCCAGCGATTGGACTTCATGGCTGCCGCTCCACCGGACCCCGCCGCCGCGCTGCCGCGACTCGGAGGATCGGCGGCATTATAGCGAAGCCGGCGCGCGCCGCTTCCCGATCCGCTTGGCGGCGGGGCGAAAGGGTTTAAAAGAGGGGCGCCCCGAAGGGAGTTCCCGCATGAGCCTCGTCGATCGCGTCCGACTGTTCCGTCTGCCCGATTTCGCGCGGCTTCGCCGTTTCACGGTCGACGGGCGACAGGTGGGCTGGATCCTGCATCCGCTGGCGGAACGGCTCCGGGGTTTCGCCGAGGTCTTCGAGGTGTCGGATGCGGAGGTCCGGCTCCGGCCGGAGTTCCCGGATTTCGCGGCGCGCAGCCGCGCCCTCGCCGAGGTAGTGGCCGGGCTCGCCGCCGAGGGAGGGCTGCCGAAGCTCCGCAACGAGGCCTATCCGGTCGGGCTTTCCTTCCATGACGCACCGTTGCTCGAGCTGGAGCGCTCGGCCGTGCCGTCCTTCGGCACGCTCGCCTTCGGCATCCATCTGAACGGGTTCGTCGGGCGCGGCCGGGACATGAAGATGTGGATCGGCCGCCGCTCGCGAAACAAGATCACCGGACCGCTGAAGCTCGACCATCTCGTCGCCGGCGGCCAGCCCGTCGGGCTGTCGCTCGCCCAGAACCTCGCCAAGGAATGCGCCGAGGAAGCGGCCATGCCGGCCGCCCTTGCCGCGACCGCCTGGCCGACCGGCTTCTGCTCCTATCTGATCGAGAACCACGAAGGTATCCGCAACGACATCCTCTTCGCCTACGACATCGAGCTCGATGCGGCGTTCCGGCCGGTCAACACCGATGGCGAGATCGAAGAGTTCTATCTCTGGCCGATCGGGCGGGTGATCGAGCGGCTCGCGACCACGGAGGATTTCAAGTTCAACGTGGCGCTGGTGATCGTCGATTTCCTGGTGCGGCACGGGCAGATCGAGCCGGACTCGCGTGACTACGCCGAGATCGTCACCGGCCTTCGCATCCGCGATCATTTTCCCGCGTCGCGCTGATCCCGAAGGCGGTTACTGCAACAGATTGGCGAGGTCGGCCGCTTCATAGACGGCGACCGAGCCGTCCCAGATCATGTGCAGCGCCACATAGAAGATGATGGCGAGGCCGATATAGACCAGCCAGGGCCAGCGCTTCAGCATATTGGCGATCACGGTCGCGGCGGCGCCCATGAGCGCGACCGAGAGCACGAGGCCGAAAATCAGCACCCAGGCGTGATCGCGCGCGATGCCGGCGACGGCGAGCACGTTGTCGAGCGACATCGACACGTCGGCGAGCACGATCTGCCAGATCGCCTCGCGCATCGTTTTGGGAGCCCGTCCGGTGCTCTCCGGCGCATGATGCGTCTCGACCTCGCCCGCGGCCATGGCGCCGCCGGACTCGGCCAGCGCGCGCATCGCCTTGCGCTCCTTGCGCTGATGCTCGACCTCGCGCCAGAGCTTCCAGCAGACCCAGAGCAGCAGCAGGCCGCCGGCGAGCGTCAGGCCGATGATCTGCAGAAGCTGGGTGGTGATGAGCGCGAAGCCGACCCGCATGACGGTGGCGGCGGCGATGCCGAAGAAGATGACCCTGGCGCGATGCTCCTTCGGCAGCGAAGCCGCCACGACGCCTACGACGATCGCGTTGTCGCCGGCCAGCACCAGGTCGACCATGATGACCTGGAGGAAGGCGCTGAGTTCGGCGACGGTCAGCGAAAAGGGGAGATCCATCGGCTCTGCTGGGCGCAGTGTTGGGCGCGAAAGGCCGCGGATGGTGCCATGGGCGGGCGATCCTTGCCTAGTCCGGAAATCCGAGCTCGATGCATAATTTGCGCGGATCGGCACCGGATTGCCGCAGGCTCGCGAGCGTGGCTGCGGCATCGCGCTTCGCGAGCCGACGGCCCCCGGCATCGGCCACCAGGCGATGATGCCGATAGCGCGGCGCGGGCAGGTCGAGCAGCGCCTGCAGCACCCGATGCACATGCGTGGCGGCGAAGAGATCCTCGCCGCGCGTGACCAGGGTCACGCCCTGCAGCGCGTCGTCGAGCACGACGGCGAGATGATAGCTCGCGGGGATATCCTTGCGCGCGAGCACCACGTCGCCATGCAGCAGCGGATCGACCGGGATCGCGCCGCGATCCGCTTCCTCCCATCGCAACGCACCGATGCGCGCCGCGGCGGCGGCGGCATCGAGGCGCCGTGCGAAGGGAATGCCGGCGGATTGCCGCGCGGCGCGCTCCGTCGGGGACAGCGCACGGCAGGTGCCGGGATAGCGCGGCCCGTCGGGACCCTGCGGCGCGCCGCCGGCCGCCGCGATCTCGGCTTCGATCTCGGCACGGGTGCAAAAGCAAGGATAGACGAGCCCGTCGCCTTCCAGCCGCGCGAGCGCTGCGCCATACTCCGCGAAATGTTCCGATTGCCGGCGCACCGGCGTCTCCCAATCGAGGCCGAGCCAGGCGAGATCCTCGTAGATGCCGGCCTCGAAGGCGGGCCGGCAACGGCCGAGGTCGATATCCTCGATGCGAAGCAGGAAGCGCCCTTTCGCCGCGCGCGCCGCCTGCCAGCCGATAAGGGCGGAAAGCGCATGGCCCCGATGCAGTCGGCCGGTCGGGCTGGGAGCGAAACGGGTGACGATCATCGCGGCGGAACAGGCTCCGGCGGGGGCATTGTTCGCCGCAGAGTAGCCGCGAAGTCGAAGGGCAAGAAGTCGGGATCGGCATGACGGAGATCAAAGGTCGCAGGCTGAAGACGGCACTGGCCGCGCTCGGTGCCGCCGATCCGGACATGGCGCGCGCCATCGCCGAGATCGGGCCGCCACCGCCGCGCAGCGCCGAGCCCGGCTTCGGCGGGCTGCTCCGCATCGTGCTCGGCCAGCAGCTCTCGGTCTTCGCGGCGCGCGCGATCTGGGACCGGCTCGCGGCGACCGCCGATCCGCTAACGCCCGCGCATATGCTGGCGCTGGGCGAGGCCGACTTCGCGCGGATCGGCTTCAGCCGGCAGAAGATCCGCTGCTCGCGCGCGATCGCCGAAGCCGTCGTCGCGGGCGAGCTCGATCTCGACGCGGTCCCGGGCATGGAGGATGCCGAAGCGATGGCCCATCTGACGGCCGTGCATGGCATCGGTCCCTGGACGGCGGAGATTTATCTGCTGTTCGCGCTGGGGCGGCCCGATATCATGCCGGCCGGCGATCTCGCGCTTCTGGTCGCGGCGGGCCGGCTCAAGCGCAAGCGCCGCCGCCCGACGCCGAAGGAGCTCCGGAACATGGCCGAGCGATGGCGTCCCTGGCGCAGCGTCGCCGCGCGCATGCTCTGGCACTATTACCGCAACGCGCCCCTCTAGCGGTCGGGCCGCACGCGCTCTGCGGCGTCATGACCGGACCCTGCGGCCTTTTCGCGCGCCGGGCCCTCGGCTAGAAAGACGGGCCGCGCCGTCTCGGTTCCGCGCGACATCTTTCCTCCAGCAACGAGGTCTCGCCCCTCCATGACCGGTCCTTTCGATCTCTCCGGCCCGAGCGTTCCGCCGGCCTCGGGCAAGGCGACGTCGCTCGTCGTGTTCCTGCACGGCTATGGCGCGGACGGCAACGACCTCATCGGCCTCGCGCCGCATTGGCAGGACATTCTTCCGGGCACGGCCTTCGTCTCGCCGCACGCGCCCTTCCCCTGCGAGGAAGCGCCCTATGGCCGGCAGTGGTTCGGATTTCGCGGTCGGGACGAGGCGGCGCTGCTCGCGGGCGCGGTGCTCGCGGCGGGGCTGGTGAACGAATTCCTCGATCGGGAGATGCAGCGGCTCGCGCTCGCGGCCGATCGCGTGGCGCTCGTGGGGTTCTCGCAAGGCACGATGCTCTCGCTCCATGTCGCGCTGCGCCGGCCGCAGGCGATCGCCGGTGTGGTCGGCTATTCCGGCCTGCTGATGTCGCCCGACATCCTCGCCGAGGAGATCAAGTCGAAGCCGCCGGTGCTGCTGGTCCATGGCGATGCCGATCCGCTCGTGCCCTTCGCGGAGATGGGCGTGGCGGCGAAGGCGCTCGGCGCGCTCGGTGTGCCCGTCGCGACGGAACGCCGTCCGGGCCTGCCGCATTCGATCGACCAGGTCGGGCTTGCCAAGGGCGGCCGCTTCCTCGCCGACCGTCTGGGCAAGGCCTGACACAGGATGGCCGCGAAGCCCGCGCGGGTGCCGCGAGGGGCGGCGGATTGCGGCGTTTTCGGTGCCATCGCATGTTGCGGCGCCGTGACGGTTGCAGGTCGCAACTGCCCGCCATGGCTTGAGTTTTTCCTGCCGACTCGCTACCTCTAGGGGCGTGGATGCGGGCTTCGCCGCCTGCGCCGAAGGGACAGGAACTTGACCGCTTCGCCGGAAAGTTGCCCTGCGCTGGTCCTCAATGCCGACTTCCGGCCATTGAGCTATTTCCCGCTGTCGCTCTGGCCGTGGCAGGAAGCGGTCAAGGCGGTGTTCCTCGATCGCGTCAATATCGTCTCCGAATATGAGCATGTGGTGCGGAGCCCGCGGCTGCAGATGCGGCTGCCCTCCGTCATCTCGCTGAAGGAGTTCATCCCGCTCGCACGGCGTCCCGCCTTCACGCGGTTCAACGTGTTCCTGCGCGATCGCTTCTCCTGCCAGTATTGCGGCGAGGCGAATGCGACGCACAACCTGACCTTCGACCATGTGGTGCCGCGTTCGCGCGGCGGCCGCACGCTGTGGACGAACGTCGTCACCGCCTGCCAGACCTGCAACCTGCTGAAGGGCAACCGGCTGCCGCGGCAGGCCTCGATGTATCCGCGGACCCATCCCTATCAGCCGACCACCATCGAGCTGCAGGAGAACGGCCGCGGCTTCCCGCCCAACTATCTGCACGAAAGCTGGCGGGACTTTCTCTATTGGGATACCGAGCTGGAGCAGGTCTGAGCCGCCCGGTCGTGGCGCCGCCGACCCCGTCTCCCGTCAGATCCGTTCCGAGAGCCAGATGGCGAGCCGGGAGCCGCCCTTGATCGCGGCCGTCAGCAGCGGGTAGGCGGGCGCGCGTTCGGCCCCTTCGGCGAGCCCGATGTCGCGATGCTCGAGCTCCTCGGCGCGGAAGCGCTCGATGGTTTCCTTCAGCGCCGCATCCTCGGGCCCGAGCGCCTCGGCCTGGCGGCGATAATGCCCGTCGATCGTCTCCTCGATCGCGACGGTGCAGGCCATGGCGGCCTCGCGGCCGAGCATCGCCGTCGCCGCGCCGAGCGCATAGCCGGCCACATGCCAGAGCGGCGAGAGCAGGGTCGGGCGGACGCGCTCCTCGACCATGAGCCGGTCGAAGGTTTCGAGATGCTTCGCCTCCTGCGCCGCCATCGCGCGCACCTGCGCATCGCCGCCGCCGAGCACCGCGAGCTGGCCCTCATAGATCCGCTTCGCGCCATATTCGCCCGCATGATCGACCCGGATCATGCGCCGGCGCAGGGATTCGGGCTCCGGGTCGCCCGGCAGGTAGCGGCGTCGCTTGTGTGTCTCGTTCATGCGGCACGCTTCCCTCCGATACGGCCCGCGAGCAGAAAGGCGAAGATCGCGAGCGCGGCGGCGTAGAGGGCATTGTAGCCCGCCATCGAGATTCCGGCGAAGGACCAGGCGATCTCGTCGCAGCGCACCGAGGGCGCGGCCAGGATCGCGGCCTCGAACTCCTCCACCGTCATGTCGCCCGAGAGGCCCGCGCCGGAGCAGCCGGTGAGACCCTGCCACCAATGCTGCTCGACGCCGACATGGAAAATCGCGATGCCGCCGCCGGCGAGCGCGGCGCCGCCGCCGAGGGCGAGCAGCAGGGCCGCGGCTTTCGGCGTGCGCGCGGCGAGGAGCGCCAGCAGCGCCGCCGCGATGACGCCGCCATAGGCCCAGCGCTGCCAGATGCAGAGCTCGCAGGGCGCGAGCCCGCCGAGATGCTGCGCGCCGAACGCCACCAGCAGCGGCAGGGCGGCGCCGGCGAGGAGCAGAAGGGCGGCGCGGCGGGGGCTGATCGATCGGAGCATGACGGGAAGCCTAATGAGAGGGCCGGGCCCGGCCTAGGGGCAATTCGCCGCGATGCCGGCGACGTGAAGCGCGGATTCCCGCCATGGTCCTAGAGCAGGTATTTCACCGCGATGAAGCCGCCGACGATCGCGACGACGAAGACCGTGGTCACCAGCGTCAGGCGCCGCTCGACGAAATCGCGGATCGGCGGGCCGAACCAGCGCAGCAGCCCAGCGACCAAGAAGAAGCGCGCCCCCCGCGTCAGGATCGAGGCCAGCACGAAAGTGGGAAAATCGAAAGCGGCGGCGCCGCTCGCGATGGTGACGAGCTTGTAGGGGATCGGGGTCAGCCCCTTGATCAGAATGATCCAGAGCCCCCATTCGGCGTAGGTGAGGCGGAAGGCGTCGAACTTCTCCTCATAGCCATAGGCCTCGATGATGCTGCGGCCGACCGTCTCGAACAGATAGTAGCCGATCGCATAGCCGGCGATGCCGCCCAGCACCGAGGCGACCGTCGCCACCATCGCGATGCGCCAGGCGCGGTCGGGTCGCGCCAGCACCATCGGCAGGAGCATGGCGTCGGGCGGGATCGGAAAGAACGAGCTTTCGGCGAAGGAGACCGCCGCCAGCGCCGGCAATGCCTTCGGCCCGGCCGCGAGCCGCATCATCCAGTCATAGAGCCGGCGCAACATGAGGCGGGAGAAACTCCGGCGGAACCGTTCGGGGCGAGCCGGCGGGCGCCGGGGCAGACCCCGGATGTAGCAAAGCGGGCCGCAACGGACAATGGCGCCGCGCTCCGGCCAGGCTCCCATGCGCAAGGCTGCGGCGCCGGCGGATTGCGGCGGCCGCCTCCAGGCGCGAAACTGCGATTCGCTGCCGAGGCCGGGCCTGCCCACGTTTCGCCCTTGGAAGACATGCGTCCTCTCGATATGGAAAAGGGGTCGCCGGGCTTTAAATCCGCCGCGTTCGACAGCCGGCCGCGGCGCCGCCAGCGGAGGGATCATGAAACCGATGATTGCCATCACGCGTCGCGTGCTGCTGCAGCGGACGGCATGGGCGATCCCGCTCGGACTCGCGGCAGGGCTGCTCGGGCGCTTCGGCATCCGGGGCGCACAGGCGCAATCGCCGACGATTGGCACGGTCTCGCGCTTCGTCGGTGTGGTGCTCGTCGTCGAAGACGGCGCGAGCCGTCCGGTGCAGAACGGCATGGCCCTTTACACCGGCAACCGGATCGTCACCGGTGAGACGGGGCGCCTCGAGATCCATCTCGCGGACGGATCGGTGCTGGTGGTGGGACCGGCCACCGAGATCGCGCTCGACCGCTTCGTCGCGCCGAGCGCCGCCAATGCGGGCGATGCGCTCATCGAGGTGATCGCCGGCATCCTCCGCATCGCGCTCGACAGCGCGTCGAGCTGGACCCGCTTCGAGGTCACCACCCGCACCGCGGTCGCCTCGGTGCGCTCCACCGAATGGGTCGTGGATGCGAAGCCGGACACGACCGGCGTTTTCGCGATCGAGGGTCGCGTGACGGTCGTCGAGCGCGGGCTCAAGGGCGGCGTCATCCTCGATCCCGGATTCGGCACGGACGTCAAGGCGGGCGAGCCGCCGACGCCGCCCAAGCGCTGGGGCCAGAAGCGCGTCGACGACGTGATGGCGCGGACCACCTTCCCGTGAGCGAAGCAGGGCCCATGAGCGAAGCGGGGTCCGTAGGCGAAGCGAGGCCCATGGGCGAAAAGAAGCCCATCGGCGAAGCCCGGCCCCTGAGCGAAGCCCCACCCGTGCGCGAAGCTCCATCCCTGAGCGAAGCCGGGCGATGAATCGAGCTGCCGGCAATGCCCTGCCGCGCCGCTTCGCGATCGTTGCCGGCCTGCTGGTCTTCGGCGTCGTCGCCGCCTATCTGAGCCTGCGCGATTCGCCGCTCGCGACCGCCATCGAGGGCCAGAGCCTCGGCTGGCGGTTCGAGCTGCGCGGCCCGCTGCCGCCGCCGCCGAGCGTCGTGATCGTCGCGATCGACGATGCCACGCTCGCCGCCCTGCAGCGCTGGCCGCTGCCGCGCGGCGTGCTCGCCGATGCGGTGAACAGGCTTACCCGGGCCGGCGCCGCCGTCGTCGGGCTCGATCTTCTGCTGCTCGATCGCGAGGCGCCGGGCGACGGCACCGGGCTCGGACCCGGCGACAGCGCCCTGCTCGCAGCGCTCGCCGCGACCGATCGGGATCTCCTGGTTTTCGCCTTCACCCACGATGCCGAGGGTGCGGTCGATCCGGCGTCGCTCGAGATCGCACGCGAGGCGGGATTTCGCGTCGTGCATCGGCCGGAGGGGGGCGAGCTTGCGCGCGACATCACCGCCACCGGCCTGCTCGTGCCGATCGCGCCCTTCCGCCGGGTGAGCGGCCTCGGGCATGTCAATGTGCCGGTCGATCCGGACGGCGTGTTGCGCCGGCTGCCGCTTGCGATGGCGCTCGGCGAGGCCTGGCTTCCCGCCTTCCCCGTCGAGGCCGCCCGGCGTTTCCTCGGGCTCCGGGTCGAGGAGATGGTGCTTCGCCTCGATGAAGGCCTCTCGCTGGGCGCGCGCCGGATCGCCACCGGTCCGGGCCTGCGTCTGCCGATCGATTATTACGGTCCGGCGGGGACGCTCGCGACCTACTCGCTGCTCGATCTGCTCGAGAACCGCGTGCCGGAGGCGGCGATCCGCGGCCGCGCGGTCATCCTGGGCCCGACGGCGATCGGCGTGGGCGACACCTTCTCGGCGCCTTTCAGCCAGGTCATGCCCGGCATCGAAGTGCTGGGGACGGTGGTGGGCAATCTCGTCGACGGTCCGCTGCTCGACCGGCGCACCGGCGAATCCGGATGGGACGTGAGCGCCATCGCGCTCGCGGGCCTCGCGACCTTCCTGCTGGCGGGGCGCCTGCCGCCGATCGCGGGCGCGATGGCGGCCGGGCTGCTGCTGCTCGGCTGGTGGGCGATCGCCTATTACGCCTTCGCGCGCCACGCGCTCTGGCTCGACGTCACCTTCCCGAGCGCCGCGATCCTGTTGGTGGCGCTGCTGGGCGTGATCGCGCGCGCCAGCCTCGAACGCCGGCAACGGCGCAATCTCGCCGGCTATCACGCGCCCGCGCTGGTCGATCTCCTTGCGGCCGGCGGCGGCGCCAGCCTCGACGGCCACAGTCAGCAGGCGGCGATCCTCTTCGTCGACCTCGCCGGCTCGACGACGCGGCTCGAGCGCATGACGCCGGACGAGACGGTGCGGTTCCTGCGCGAGCTCCATGGCCGCATCGAGCGCGCCGTGCTCGCCCATGGCGGCGTGCTGGAGCAGTTCATGGGCGACGGCGCCATGGTGATGTTCGGCGTGCCGGAGCCCTCGCCCGGCGACGCCGCCGCGGCGCTCGCCGCCGCGATCGATCTCGAGGCCGATATCGGGCGCTGGAACGAGACGCTGACGGCGGCCGGCGGCATGGCGATCGATCTCCGGGTCGGCATCCATTGCGGCCCGATCGCCTTCGCGCGGGTCGGCGGCGCGAAGCAGGCGCAGGTCACCGCCGCCGGCGACACGGTCAATGTCGCGAGTCGGATCGAGGCGATGACCCGCGACGAGGATGCGCGGATCGCGATCTCCGGCGCGGTGGTGGAAGGGGTGCGGGCCGTCGGGCGGGTCTCCCTGCTGGCCGGCTTCGTCGAGCTGCCGCAGCAGCGCATCCGCGGCCGCGAAGGCCGCATGTCGGTCTGGGTGAAGCGCAGCCGCGGCCCCGGGGCCGCCTGAAACACGGGCGCTGGCTGCCGGCCGGCCGCTTCGGTTGCGCCGCCGCCGCCGGTCGCTATGATGCGGCCCCGCATCGGGGCCCCTGTGGCGGAATCGGTAGACGCGGCAGACTCAAAATCTGTTACCCGCAAGGGTGTGGGAGTTCGAGTCTCCCCGGGGGCACCAATATCCCGATGCCTTTCCTCCGCCGCAGCGCAAAGGTGCCGCGCCGGTCACCCGCGCTTCGCGACGATCACATGCGCCGCATTCGGCGTCGGGGTAAATTCCGTGCGCTCATAGCCGAGCTTCGGCAGGTCGATTCCGGCGAGCAGCGGCTCGCCCGAGCCCAGCAGCGCGGGCGCGATCGCGAGATGCATCGCGTCCACGAGCCCCGCCTCGAGATACTGCCGGATCGTGGCCACGCCGCCGCCGAGGCGGATATCCTTGCCCCTGGCGGCGTCGCGGGCACGATCGAGCGCCGCCACGATCCCGTCGGTGACGAAGTGGAACACCGTGCCGCCTTCCATCGCGAGCGGTGGGCGCGCATGATGGGTGAGCACGAAGACGGGACAATGATAGGGCGGGTTCTCGCCCCACCAGCCTTTCCAGCTCTCGTCCGGCCAGGGGCCGCGAACCGGGCCGAACATGTTCCGTCCGAGGATCCAGGCGCCGATATCTTCGAACCCACGCGCCACGAATCCGTCGTCGATGCCGGTCGAGCCGCCTTCCTGCCCGAACATCTGCCGGATGCTGCGCGTGGCGAAGGCCCATTCATGGAGTGCCATGCCACCGCGCCCGAGCGGGTTCTCGAGGCTCTGGTCGGGACCGGCGCCATAGCCTTCGAGCGAGATCGCGAAGCAATGTACGCGCAAGCTGGGCATGAGCTTCTCCGCTTGCCGAAGGGTGCCGATACGAGCCGGAGCGCCGCAGAGCGGCCAGGGCCGGAACGCCGCAGGGCGGCCAGCATTCAGAGGTCGAAAGATGCTTGGCGGGACGGTCGCTGTCGACAGCGAAGATGCCGGGAAGCGCCCGCCTGCGAGAGAAAAAAGGGCCGGCCTCAACGGCGCATCATGCCGCGGGGCCGGCCCCTGTCCGCATCAGGGAGCTGCGGCTCAGTCCTCGAACTGGCTCTCGCGCCAGCGGATCGCGGCGGTGAGGCCGTCCCGCCCGCGGATCTCCATGAAGGTCTTCAGGGTCTCCGTCTCGGTCGCGTCCAGCATCGCGCCCTGCTCGATGCCGTAATCGAAGGCCTGGCGGATGCCCGCGATCTCGGCGCCCTTGTTGATCGAGGCCTTGGTGGTCTGCAGCCCTTCCATCGAGATCGCCGCCATCCGGCGCGCGAGCTTGAAGGTCTCCGCCTCGAGCTCGGCGTCGGGAACCACGCGGTTCACCATGCCGATCTTCAACGCCTCCTCGGCGCCGATCAGGTCGCCGGTGTAAAGCAGCTCGCGCGCCTTCTTCAGGCCGACGATCCAGGGCATCACCACCACCGGCGGCGAGGTCGAGAAGCGGATCTCGGGCTCGCCGAAGCGGGAGGTGTCGCTCGCGATGGTGACGCAGCACAGCATGGCGAGCTCGCAGCTTCCGGCGAGGCAGAAGCCGCGCACCATGGCGATGACCGGCTTGCTACATTCCCAGGGCGCGAGCTCGAAGCTCATGCAGTCCTGCAGCATCTTGCGCTGGCCGAGCACGGTCTCGCCGTAGCGTCCGGACCAGTCGTATTTGAGGTCGTACCCGGCGCCGAAATTCGGGCCCACGCCGGAGAGCACCACCACCGACACCGAGCGGTCCTCGCTCAGTCTCTGGAAGATCGCCTTGAACTCCTCCATGAAATCCGGATGGAGGGCGTTCAGCGCCTTCGGCCGGTTGATCTGCAGATGCGCGATACGGTTCTCGATCTTGAGCAGAAGATGGTCGGACATGGCGATCAACCCTCTCGTTGGGACTGGGATACTGCGCTGCGCGGAACGATCACGGCATCGACCGCCACCACGCCGGACGGGCCGGCGATGACCGGGTTGACGTCGACTTCGGCAAGCTCGTCGCCGAGCGCCGCCACCATCGCGCTGAAGCTCGCGAAGGCCCTGGCGAGCGCGTCGAGGTCGGCGGGCGGGGCGCCTCGCCAGCCGGCGAGGAGGCGGCGAATGGCAAGCCGGTCGATGAGGCGCCGCGCCTCCGCCGCGTCGACGGGGGGCACGGCGAAGACCGCGTCCTCGAGCAGCTCGATCAGGGTGCCGCCGGCGCTCAGCATCGCGATCGGCCCGAAATCGGGATCCTGCAGCAGCCCGAAGGCGAGCTCGACGCCCGGCCGCGCCATGGCGGCGACGACGGCGCGGGGCCCGAGCCGGCCCGACATCTCCGCATAGGCGGCGGCGAGCGCCTCGGGCGCCGGCAGATTGAGCTTCACCCCGCCGACGTCGGACTTGTGGAAGATTCCGGGCATGGCGGTCTTGAGGACGACCGGATAGCCGACCGTGCGCGCGGCCTGAGCGAGGTCGGCAGCGCTCTCCACCGGCCGGTGCGCCACCGTCGGCACGCCGAAATCCTCGAGCAGGGCGAGGCTCGTCCGCTCGTCGAACGGCTGTCCTTGTTTCAGGCGACTCCGCCAACGCCCGGTTGCCGCCGGGTCCGCGGCCGGGGGCTTGCGCTTCGGTCGCGCCAGAAACGCCGAATAGTCCATCGCGCGCCGCGCCGCGACCAGGCTTTCGCCGATGCCCTCGAGCACCGGAACGCCGGCGTCGCGAAGCTGCTGTGCCAGCGTTTCGTTGCGGCCCTTCGCGTAGCAGGTGGCGAAGGCGAGCGGCTTCTTCCGGCTCGCGCCGAGGCGCTTGGCCGCTTCCGCATAGCGTTCGTGATAGCTGGTCCCGTCGCGCAGGTCGGCGATCCAGAAGCCGAGCCCCGCCGCCGGATCGTCGAGCAGGTCGCCGAGGCAGCTCTCGAACAGCGCCTCGAATCCGTGGCCGGTGCCCCAGGCATCGAGCGGGTTCTCCGGCACGAGCCCGTAATCGAGACGGGCCGCGAGCTTCGCCCGCGTCGCCTCGCCGATCTCGGCGAAGGGAACCCCCTCGCGATCCGCCGTGTCGGCCAGAAGCTCGCGCTCGCCGCCGGAATCGGCGATGGCGACCAGGCCCTTCCCGGGGGCCGGCAGCTTGCCGGTCGAGAGGAGTTGCAAGGTGGCGACGAGCTCGTCCGGGGTGCCGACGCATTGCACGCCGTAGCGCTCGAAGACCGCCTCATAGGCGTCGATATTGCCGGCGAGCGCGCCGGTGTGGCTGAGGGCGAATTGCTGGCTCTTCTCGCTGCGCCCGACCTTCACCACGACGATCGGAATGGCGGCCTCGGCGGCGCGTTTCAGCGCGGCGACGAAACCGGCCGGGTTGCGGACCGCTTCCATGTAGATGCCGACGGCGCGGGTGCCGTCGAGCGCGAGCGCGAAATCGAGATAATCCGCGATCGAGGTGGTGATTTCCTGACCCGTCGAGACAGTCAGGTTGTAGCGCAGCCGGTCGCTCGCAGAGAGCGCCGCCAGCACGGAACCGGACTGGACGATGAGGGCGACGTTGCCGGGCGCTTCCGCCGGGCCGCCGGCCATCTCGCAGCGCGCCTTGTGGACCCGGTTGTAGAAACCCGTGCCGTTGCCGCCGCAGATCAGCAGCCCGGCCTCGCGCGCCCGGTCGCGCAGGCGCTGCACGAGCGGCGGCGAGCGCTCTTCCTCGAGCGCGCCGCTGGCGAAGATCGTCGCTCCGCGCACGCCCGCCTCGATGGCATCGACGACCGCAGCCTCGAGCCGCGCATTGGCCACGGAGAGCACCGCATGCTCCGGCACTTCGGGGAGCGAGCGGAGATCCGGATAGCAGGGGCGCCCCTCGATCTCCGTGTAGCCCGGGTTGACCAGGTAGATAGGTCCGTCGAAGCCCGCGCCGAGCGTGGCATGCATCATGCCGTGGCCATAGGAGCCCGACTTCGGCGAGGCGCCGAGCAGAGCGATCGAGCGAGGGCGGAGCAGGGGATCGAGACGATGCGCCATGATGTGCGTCCGAGCGCTTGTAGGCGCGGCCGAAATGCAATGCGCGAAGACTGTGGACAATGGCGCCAGAGCGCTTTGCAGGAATCCGTCACGTTGTGGCGAGAAATTTCTGCATGCCGTCGCGCCGTCGTCGTTTAAGGGAACCGGTCGTTCGACTGCGGAAGCGAGATCCGTCCGCGTCGAGCGCCGACGGCGCGCATTGCGTTGACTTCGCGCTGCGCTGCCGATTAGCTTCGGACGGCTCACGAGCGCGTCCTGCCGACCGGAAGACCAGAGAGGCGATGCAGCGCCCACATCTACAAGACGGATGGATCGGTACCGCGCAACTCGTTCTCGCGATCGGCGGCGCCCTGTTCCTCCTGCTCCCGCTCCTCGTGATCTTCCCGATGGCGTTCTCCGCGGCGGAGCAGCTCACCTTCCCGCCGCCGGGATATTCTTTTGCACTCTATCGAAAGCTCTTCGCCAGCGAGGAATGGCTCGCGGCCATCGCGATGAGCCTGCAGGTGGCGACCATCGCTTCGATCATCGCGATGTTGCTCGGCGTGCCCGCTTCCTACGCGATCGTGCGCTACCGCTTTTTCGGCCGGCGCGCGCTCTACGCCTTGCTGCTGACGCCGCTGGTCGTGCCGGTCATCATCGTGGCGCTCGCGCTCTTCCTCACCTTCGCGCCGATGAAGCTCGTCGGCAATCTCTGGGTCGTCGCGGCCGCCCATGCGTTGCTCGGCGTCCCGTTCGTCGTCGTCATGACGATCTCGGTGCTGCGCGACTTCAACATGAACCTCGAACGCGCGGCGCTCAGCCTTGGCGCCAGCGGCTTCAGGGCATTTCTCCACGTCACCTTTCCGGGAATTCGCTCGGGCGTGCTGCTCGGCGGGATCACGGCCTTCGCGGTCTCGTTCGACGAGGTCGTGCTGGTGATCTTCATCGGCGGCCGCCAGGCAAACACCTTGCCGCGTCAGATCTGGGGCGGCATTACCACCCAGCTCGATCCGGTGATACCGGCGGTCTCGGCGCTGCTGATCGTCGCCGTCGTCGCGATTTTCGGCGCGATCGGGCTGCGGCACCTGAGCGTCGCCCATGCGGGCCGACGCACGACTCCGAAAGGAGCAGTCGCCTGATACCGGCCGCTCGCCGGAAGGCGGCCGACGTTTCGCATCCATATCTCGAAACCACAGAAGAAATCAGAGGGAGGTTTTCATGACCGGTAAGGCACTGAAATCGAAGATCTCGCGCCGCAAGGCGCTGAAGCTCGGCGGCGCCGCGGCGCTCGCCGCCACGATCGTCCGGCCGGCCCGCGCCGATGCCGGCAAGGTCGTCGTCGGAAGCTGGGGCGGCCCCTACACCGACGCGCAGGCGGAAGCCTATTTCAAGCCGTTCGAGGCGGCGACCGGCATCAAGGTCGAGATCGTCACCGCCGGCAACTTCACCGCGGCCGGCATGAAGGGCGCGGTCGAGACCGGCAGCTACGAGTGGGACTGGACGACGCTCGGCTCGAACGATTACGCCGCGGCGGCCAAGAACGGCTGGCTCGAGCCGATCGACTACGCGCTGATCGACAAGAGCAACAAGACGGAGGAAACCCAGTTCTTCGAGTTCGGCGTCGGGGCCGAGGCGACCAGCGATGTCATCACCTATCGCAGCGACGTGTTCCCCGACGGAACCGGCCCGCAAAGCTGGGCCGATTTCTGGGACACCGAAAAGTTCCCCGGCCCGCGCAGCATGTGGAAGAGCCCGTGGCCGATCCTGGAAGCCGCGCTCATCGCCGACGGCGTTCCCGCCGACCAGCTCTATCCCCTCGATCTCGATCGCGCCTTCGCCAAGGCGGACCACATCCGCGACAAGGTCACCGTCTGGTGGGAAAGCGGCTCGCAGTCGCAGGAGATTCTCGTCAGCAAGAACGTCGTGATCGCGGAGATGTGGAACGGCCGCGCCGGCATCTCGAAGCGCGACGGGGCGCCCATCGAGATCGTCTGGAACCAGGGCTTCTTCGACCCGGCCTTCTTCTCGATTCCGAAGGGAACGCCGAACAAGGAGAACGCCATGCGGCTGACCGACTGGGCGGCCTCGCCGGAAGCGGCCGCGCGGTTCGCCGAGCTTACCTTCTACGGGCCCTCCAATCTCAAGGCGATCGATCTGATCGACCCGGCGATCCGGCCGCTCATCAACAGCGCCCCCGAGAATCTTGCCCTGCAGATCAAGCGCGACTACGCCTGGTGGGAAGAGAATCTCGCCAAGGTGAACGAGCGCTTCGTCGCCTGGCTGATCACCTGAGCGATCGGCGTCGACGACATCGGGACGGGCGGAGGCCGCGGTTGTCCGCGGTCTCCGCTGCCTGTCCCGGCGGTCGGAACGCCAAGGGGGTATGTGCATGACACCGTTTGATCTCGATCGCAGGATGCCCGGCATCCGCATCGCGCGGTTTGGCGAACGCGCCGAATGAGCGGGAGCCGCCTCACGCTCGCCTTGCTGATCGCGCCGGTCCTCGCGTTCCTGACCGCGGTGCTGTTCTACCCGCTCGCGCTCATGGTGGAGCGGAGCTTCACCGATCCAGCGCTCGGCATCGGCAACTACCTCCGCATCGTCGAGGTCGCCGTCTATGCGCGGGTCTTCTGGACGACGCTCCAGGTCTCGGCCATGGTGACGGGGATCTGCCTGCTGCTGGGCTATCCGCTCGCCTATGCCGCCGCGAACCGCGGTCCCGCGGCGCGGCTTCTGCTGCTCGTCGCCGTCATGATGCCGTTCTGGACCAGCCTGCTGGTGCGCACCTACGCCTGGATGGTGCTGCTCGGCGCCGGCGGCCCGGTCGCGGTCGCCTGGACTTATGTCTTCGCGACCGAGCCGCCGCAACTGCTTTTCACGCGGTTCGGCGCGGTGATCGGCATGGTCTATGTGATGCTTCCTTATATGGTGCTGTCGTTGTTCGCCGTGATGAACGAGATCGATCCCAACTACCAGCGGGCGGCGCGGAGTCTCGGCGCGAGCCCGCTTCGCGCCTTTTTCCACGTCTATCTGCCGCAGTCTTCCGCCGGGGTGACCGGCGGTGTGCTGCTCGTCTTCATCGTGTCGATCGGATTCTTCGTGACGCCGGCGCTGCTCGGCGGCCGCAAGGAAACCTTCATCGCCTGGCTCATCAAGATCAACGTGCAGGACGTCGTCGATTGGGGCTTCGCCTCGGCGCTCGCCGTGGTGCTGCTGATCCTGACGATGCTGCTCCTCTACTGCTACGACAAGCTGCTGCGCGACGAGAGCGTGTTCGCGGCCGGGCTGGTGCGAGGCCGGACCTGATGCAGAATACGACGCAAAACCTGTCGCTTCGCGCGCTGGGCAAGAGCTACGGCGCCGGCAGCGGCGAGCCGGCCGTCCGGGACGTGTCGCTCGAGATCGCCAAGGGCGAGTTCGTGGCGCTGCTCGGCCCGAGCGGTTCGGGCAAGACCACCACGCTCATGATGATCGCCGGCTTCGAGCAGCCGAGCAGCGGCGACATCCTCGTGGACGGCCGCAGCATCCTTGCCATGTCGCCGAGCCGCCGCGACATCGGCGTCGTGTTCCAGAACTACGCGCTCTTCCCGAAGATGACGGTCGCGGCGAATATCGGCTTCCCGCTCCGGATGCGCGGCCGCCGCCGTGCGGAGATCGAGGCGACGGTCACGCGGCTGCTCGACCTCATCCACCTGCCGGGCTTCGGCGGCCGATATCCGAACCAGTTGAGCGGTGGCCAGCAACAGCGCGTGGCGCTCGCCCGGGCGCTCGCCTTCGATCCGCGGCTGCTGCTGCTCGACGAGCCGATGGGCGCGCTCGATCGCAAGCTGCGCGAGCAGCTTCAGCTCGAGGTCAAGAGGATCCAGCGCGCGCTCGGCGTCACCACCGTCTATGTGACGCACGACCAGGAGGAGGCGATGGTGCTGGCCGACCGCGTCGCCATCATGGATCGCGGCCGGCTCGTGCAGGTGGGAACGCCGACCGAGGTCTATAATCGGCCGCTCACGCGGTTCGTCGCGCAGTTCCTGGGCACCGCGAACCTGCTGCCGGCGCGCGTCGCGGGTTCCGGCGCTGCCGGTGCCGCGGAAGCGGAACTTGCCGGGGTTCGCGTCGGCTTCAGCGCGACCAGATCGCGACCGGCGGGCACGCCGATCGAGCTCTTCGTGCGGCCCGAATGCGTGCGGCTCGGCCCGCCGGCCGCAGGGTCGCTGGACGGAACCGTCGATACCGCTATCTTCGTCGGCGAATCGACCCGCTATACGGTTCGGGTCGGCGAGCACACCATCCTCGCCACCAGCCACAACCGCTCGGGCTCGCCGGTCTTCGCGGCCGGCGACCGGGTCGGCCTCGGCTGGAGCGCCGAAAACTCCATCGCGCTCGATCCCGAACCCGCCGCGTCCTGAGACCTCCGGGAACACCGAACCGCCGTTGAGCCGGCCCGGGTCCGGGGCGGTTCCTGCGGGGAGAGTGATTGCAATTTTTCGCCATGGGCCGATAAAATATCGACAAAACCCCTCGCGCATCCAAGGGAGAGCAGCCATGGCGAACCAGGAAGCGGGAGAGCCTCCCTCGCGACTGGCCTTCGTTCTCATTCCCCGCTTCAACATGCTCGCGCTCACCGCGGCGATCGAGCCGCTGCGCATGGCGAACTACTTTACGCCGCATCCGCTCTACTGCTGGGAATGGCTCTCGATCGACGGGCGGAGGGTCACGGCGAGCAATGGCCTCAGCGTCGATACGCGCGCGATCGGCGCGGCCGACGACAGTTTCGATCTGGTTTTCGTGTGCGGGAGCTGGGATGCCGAGCGCTTCGACAACCAGAAGCTCTTCAAGTGGCTGCGGAACCAGGACCGCAAGGGCGCCACGCTCGGCGCCATGGATATCGGCGCCTACCTGCTCGCGCGGGCGGGGCTGCTCGCGGGACGCCAGGCAACCATCCATTGGTCCTTCATCGCGGCTTTCGCCGAGCAGTTTCCCGAGGTTTCGGTGCGGGAGCAGCTCTACACCGTCGACAAGAAACGGATGACATGCGCCGGCGGTACCGCAAGCCTCGATCTCATGCTGCACGAGATCGCCCGCCGGCACGGCCAGCAGCTCGCCATGTCGATCGCCGACATCATCATGCATTACCCGGTGAAGCCGGCCGAGGCGTCGCAGCGCCATACCCTCGGCAGCGCCGAGCCGGACCTCCATCCGAAAGTGCGGGCCGCGATCGCGCTCATGGAGGAAAACTTCGACGATCCGCCGGGTGTGCCCGAAATCGCGAAGGCGATCGGCGTATCGCAGCGGCAGCTCGAACGGCTGGTGCGGAAATCTATGGGTTGCTCGGTGGTGCGGCTGAACCAGGTGCTGCGGCTGCAATATGCGCGCGTGCTGCTGACCAATACCGAGATGTCCGTCCGCGAAGTCTCCGCCGCCTGCGGCTTCAACGGCATGTCCTATTTCGCGCGGGCCTTCGTGAGCTGCTTCGGCAGGAAGCCGAGCGAGTATCGTCAGGCCTGGCCCCAATCCGATCCGACGCCGCGCTGGCCGGGGTCGGTCATGTCCTCCGTGGCGACCAAGGCGGGGCGCTGCGCGCCGCGGCTCCGCGCGCTCAGCGGCGATTGAGGCCGGCCCGGATCGGCAGGCGGCGGATCAGCGGGCGGGCGTTTCCCCGCCGAGGCCGAGAGCGGTCCTGAAATCCGGCGTGAGGTCGCGATCCGGCGCGAAGCGCTCCGCCCAGAAGATCACCGGGATCCGGTCCTCCGCCGCACCGCCGCGGACCGGATTGACGAAATCCCAGACGATCCTGCCCGCAGGCGTCACCTCGATCATGCGGCCGGCCATCGACTCGACGACGAGGGTATTGCCGTTGGCGAGCCGCGTTTGGCTCGAGCGCGCGACGCTGTCGAGCGGCTGGTCGGGCCGGTTGCCGTAGCTCCAGGTGATCCGCTCTGTCGCGGGATCGAACTCGATCACCCGCGACGGCCCGTGGCCGCCGGGCGCGCCCTCATTGTCGAACAGCAGCAGCGAGCCTTCCGGAAGGAACTGCGCATCGTGCTGGCGAAGCCAGGCGCCGGTCGCGGCCCAGGCCATCGACCGCTTTTCCATGTCGGCGAGCGCCACCGTGCTCACCTCGCGGAGCGACAGCAGCACCTGGCCCGCGCGGCTTTCCGGGATGCCCGGGACCGGCGCGTCCAGCACGTCGACGGAATTGGCATGGAGATAGTCGCCGCGGCTCTGATGCACGTCCCAGGGCACGAAGTAGAGCCGCCGGCCGAAACCCGATTCCGCGAAGGCGCCGGTCACCCAGAATCTTTCGAGCTCGTGGCCGTCCGGCGAGAGCTTCGCCACGAAATCGTCGATGCGCGGCTTGTTGAGATGCTCGAAGCCCGGCAGGTCGTTCTCGGCGATCTCCTGCGTCAGCACATAGATGTTCCCGTCCTTGTCGATATCGAAATCGTGATGGGCGTGCGCCAGGTAGCGCCAGATCACCTTCGAGTCGCGATCCATCTTCACCAGCCCGTAGCCCCAGGGGGTATCGCCGTTCGCCGCATAGAGCGCGAGCAGGTCGCCGTTCGGGAAGAGATGCGCCTTCTCGATCCAGACCATGGAATCGGGCTGCGGATTCTTGACCGCGGCAGTGTCGTCCCAGACCTTGCTGAAGGGCAGCGCCCACTGGTGGACGACGCGCCCCTCCATATCGATCAGGAAGGCGCGCTGCTCGTGGGTCGAGGTATAGAGCGTCAGGCCCTCGTAAGCCGCGCCGGGGTCGTGGAAGACGACGCCGCGCCGTTCGGTGCGGGCCGGCTGCCAGAAATCGGTCAGCACCGGATCCTGATAGCGCGTCATCTTGTCGTAGAGGGCGTTGCCGCTGTCGAAGGCGCGGCGCAGATAGTCGGCGGGGAAGAGGCCGCGGTTCATCGCATAGCTGCCGCCGAGGAAGGCGAGGAGGGTTATGCCCAGGATACCGAAGAGGATCGGAACGAGGTTCCCGGGTTCCCCGGGATCGCGCTTGGTGGCGTAGGGGCGGGAACGCCGCCGCCGATCCGTATCCATCGTCATGCCGGGAACCTTCCGGAATTGCGCCTGTCGGCTGCGTCGTGCGTCGACCTGCGAATATCGGCGCGGTTCTCGGCAAGGCAATGGCGGCTGCCGTGGCAAGTGCGTGTCCGCAGGTGCGACGGCAGCGTGGACACAGGCGGGCCAAAGCGCTGCGACCCTTGGCAAATTCTGGTTGAGCCGGAACGGGGGCAGGGCGCAGAGTAGCGCCCGGCAGCCGCCCGAAAGCGGCAGTCGGGCGTCCGCCAAGAGACGTCGCGAAGATCGTCAGGGGAAACAGCGCTTCCGTGAAATTCCTGCTCGGCGCGAGCCGCGCCGTCGACTGGATCAATCGATGGGTCGGCAGGTTCGCCGCCTGCTGCGTGCTGCTCGCGATCCTCATCAGCGCGGGCAATGCGGTATCGCGCTACAGCCTCGGCCTCAGCTCGAACGCCTGGCTCGAGATCCAATGGTATCTCTTCGGCGCGATCTTCATGCTCGGCGCCGCCTATACCCTGAAGATGAACGAGCATGTGCGGGTCGACCTCATCTACGGCAGTCGTCCGCCGCGCGCGCGTCTCTGGATCGATCTCGCCGGCCATATCCTCTTCCTGATGCCGGCCGTGGCGATCCTGGGCTGGATGTGCTGGCCGCTGTTCGTCGAGTCCTTCGTCCACAATGAGATCTCGAGCAATGCCGGCGGGCTGCCGCGCTGGCCGGCGAAGCTGCTCCTGCCGCTCGGCTTCGCGCTCCTCGCCTTGCAGGGCCTCGCGGAGATCGTGAAGCGCATCGCCATGCTGACCGGCCATCTCGAGCCGTCGGTCGCCTACAGGAAACCGCTTCAGTGATCCCTTTCGAATGGATGGCCCCCCTCATGTTCGGGGGCCTCATTCTCTTCATGCTCATCGGCTACCCGGTCGCCTTCTCGCTGGCGGCGGTCGGGCTCTGCTTCGGGTTCCTCGCCATCGAGCAGGGCTTCTTCCCGGCGATCCTGATGACGGCCATGCCGGAGCGCATCTTCGGCATCATGTCGAACGAGCTGCTGCTGGCGATCCCGTTCTTCACCTTCATGGGGATGGTGCTGGAGCGTTGCGGCATCGCCGAGGACCTGCTGGAGGGGGCGGGACAGCTCTTCGGGCCGGTGCGCGGCGGGCTTTCCTACGCCGTCATCCTGGTGGGTGCGATCCTCGGCGCCGTCACCGGCACGGTCGCCGCGTCGGTGATCGCCATGGGCGTCATCGCGCTCCCGGTCATGATGCGCCACGGCTACAGCATGCGCCACGCGACCGGCGTCGTCGCGGCCTCCGGCACCATCACGCAGCTCATCCCGCCCTCGCTGGTGCTGATCGTGCTCGCCGATCAGCTCGGCCGTTCGGTCGGCGACATGTATGCCGGGGCGATCGGCCCGAGCCTCGTCCAGGTGGCGCTGTTCTGCGCGTTCGTGGCGCTGGTCAGCGTCTTCCGGCCGCAGGACGTGCCCGCGCTGCCGCCCGAAGCGCGGACGCTGCGCGGCTGGCCGCTCATCGCGAAATGCCTCTGGGGCATGGTGCCGTCGCTGGCGCTGATCTTTCTTGTGCTCGGCACCATCCTGATGGGGCTCGCCACCCCGACCGAGGGCGGCGCCATGGGGGCGGTCGGCGCGCTGCTGTTAGCGCTCCTCAACCGGCGGCTCACGCCGGCGCTGCTTTGGCAGAGCATGGACGCGACCATGCGGATCACCGCCATGGTGATCTTCATCCTGATCGGCTCTAACCTCTTCACCCTCGTCTTCCGTGGCGTCGATGGCGATCTCTGGATCGAGAACATGCTGACGGCCCTGCCGGGTGGCGCGGTCGGGTTTCTCGTCGTCGTCAGTCTCTTCGTCTTCCTGCTCGCCTTCTTCCTCGATTTCTTCGAGATCGCCTTCATCATCATCCCGCTGCTGGCGCCGATCGCGCACAAGCTCGGCATCGATCTCGTCTGGTTCGGGGTGCTGCTCGGGGTCAACATGCAGACCTCCTTCATGCACCCGCCCTTCGGCTTTGCGCTCTTCTATCTCCGCGGCATCGCGCCGCCGCAGGTCAGGAGCGCCGACATCTATTGGGGTGCCATCCCGTGGGTCGGCCTGCAGCTCATCATGGTCGCGATCGTGATCCTGTGGCCGGAGCTGGTGACGGGATTCCTCGACGCCGCGCCGACGGTCGATCCCTCCACCATCGAGATCGACATCCCGGCCTTCGACCAGCCGACCGAGCCGATCCAGATTCAATAGCGCCGCCGCCGGGCGCCATGCGCCGGATGCCCTCCCGGATACCATCGATGGCGGAGGGGCTGCGCGCGGGCACGCCTGATCCCCCGTCATCCTTCATGGGCGGGGGCGATACCGGGGAAGCGGATTCCGGCTCAGCTCTTCTGCGCGGCGCGCTGGAACACGTAGTTGTCGTAGCTGTTCTCGGCGACGCGGAACCAGAGGAACTGCTCCTCGCGGAAGACCTTCCAGGACTCGTAGACCTTCCTGAAGTTCGGGTTCGCCGCCGCGGTCTCCTCATAGAGCGCGAAGGCGGCGTCGTAGCAGGCGTCCATGATCTCCTTGGAGAAGGGACGAAGCTGCGTGCCGCCGGCGATGAGGCGGCGAAGCGCCGGCATGTTGAGCGCATCGTAGCGCGCCAGCATCTGGAGATTGGATTCCGCGCAGGCCGCTTCGAGCACCGCCTGATAGGCGGGCGGCAGCGCGTCCCATTGCGCGAGATTGACATAGAGGGAAAGCTGCGGCCCGCCCTCCCACCAGCCCGGGTAGTAGTAGTATTTCGCGATCTTGTTGAAGCCGAGCTTTTCGTCGTCATAGGGCCCGGCCCATTCGACCGCATCGATAGTGCCCTTCTCGAGCGCCGGATAGACGTCGCTGCCTGCGATCTGCTGCGGCACCACCCCCACCCGCGTCAGCACCTGGCCGGCATATCCGCCGACGCGGAACTTGAGCCGATCGAGATCGGCGACGGTCTTGATCTCCTTGCGGAACCAGCCGCCCATCTGCGCGCCGGTATTGCCGGCCGGAATCTGGCGGATGTTGTAGCCCTTGAAGAACTCGCGCATCAGCTCGAGCCCGCCGCCCCGATACATCCAGGCGTTCTGCTGGCGCGCATTGAGGCCGAAGGGGAGGGTGGTATCGAAGGCGAAGGTGGGATCCTTGCCCACATAGTAGTAGCTCGCCGACTGGCCGCACTCGACGGAGCCCGCCTGCACCGCGTCCAGCACCTGCAAGCCCGGCACCACCTCGCCCGCCGCGAAGGTGCGGATCTGGAACTTGCCGTCGGTGGCGCTCGCCACGCGCTTCGCGAAATCCTCGGCCGTGCCGAAGATCGTGTCGAGGCTCTTCGGGAAGCTCGAGGCGAGGCGCCATTTGATCTCGGGCGCCGATTGCGCGATGGCCGGTGCGGCGATCGGCGCGGCGGCAAGCCCGGCCGCGGCGGCGGTCAGGAACTGACGGCGTTTCATGAGCGATTCCCCTGTGCTGGCCGGTGCGGCCTATTGGGCGAGCGGCGGTCCGTCTGCGGACGCGCCCACGCCTTCTTCGGGGCCGAATTATAAGGCGTCCGACCGAACCGACAACGGGCGGAAGACGCGGGATGACGGGGCGGGACGGGTCGCCGGAATCGATCTAGCGGCGCGCCGCCGGCTTGCCGTTCGAGGGCGCCATCGCGCCCGGAAGCTTGCGCCCTGTCTTGTCTGCCATGGCGCCCGCGCTTTTGGCCATGCCTGCGTCTTTCGCCATGCCTGCGCTTTTGGCCACGGAAGCGTGCGTTTCGCCGGATTCCGCCTGCGCCATGGCGGCGAGCCGGCGCCTGTCCAGCACCGTGATGAAGCCGCGATCGACGCGCAGCAGGCCGATCGCCGACCAGCTCTTGAGCTGCTTGTTCACCGCCTCGCGCGAGACGCCGAGCATCTCCGCGAGGTCGGTCTGGGAAAGCTTGATGTCGATGCGCACACCGTCGTCCGTGTCCCGGCCGTGGGCGATCGAGAGCGACTGAAGCTGGCCCGCGAGCCGGGCATTGAGGTCGAGGAAGGCGAACTCGCTGAGCCGGTCCGTATTCTCGCGGAGCCGGTCGCAGAGCAGCTCGATGATGTGTCGCGCGAGCCGCCCGTCGCGCTGCAGGAGGTCGAGGAAGGTCGCGCGCTCGATCACCAGCAGCATGCAGTCGGCGGCGGCTTCGGCGGCGGCGGTGCGCGATAGCCCGTCGAGCAGCGCGATCTCGCCGAAGAGGTCGCCGGGCTCGAGCAGCGCCAGGGTCAGGGCCTTGCCGGCGCGCCCCACGACGGAGATCCGGATCAGGCCCGTGATGACCGCATAGAGCGCGTCGCCCTCGTCGCCCTGCTGGAACAGCGTCTGCCCATGCGGGATGCGGCGGGTGGTGGTGATGCGCGCCAGCCCCGCGAGCAGGTCCTGCGGCAGATCCTTGAAGATGAAGCTGCGGCGAAGCAGCGCTTCGCGCTGCGCGGCGTCGAGCGTCGTCTCCGTGCCTGTCGGCGAAGGCTTCGCGCGTTCCGTCATGGTCGCGACGGGGCTCCCCAGGAAGCGGCAATCGGTGGCGGGCTGCGGTTCGATGCTGCCTGCGAATGCAGCAGCGGGCAACCCTGGATCCCCCGGCACTGCCCCGGGACCGCCGAAAGCCCGGGCTGACACGGGAAAATGCGCCCCGGACCCCTTGGCGGAACAGGCGTTTTCCCGCCCTCTGTGACGCCTGTCACAGCCCGGGATATCGGGCGTTTCGCTTGTGACGGGCTTCACAGCCAGCCGCTCCGGACGGGCGTAGAACGTTCGGGCTTTCGCGCCGCAGTCCGGGATTGCCCCGGATGGCGAAGCAGGATCGGGCGACGAGGAGCCGCCTCCCTTCCAGACCGGGCGCGAAACGAACCGATAGGAGAGACCCATGTTCTTCACCGACACGAATCGAGCCGATTGGCTGATCGCTCAGGCATTGCTTCCGCGGACCGCGGCTGCAGACCGGCTGGCGGTAGTCGCCTATCATGGCATCAAGCTGTTCGATGTCTGGGTGGAGCGGGTGCGGATGCGCCGCGAGCTGGCGCGTCTCGACGACCGGATGCTTACCGACATCGGCCTCGACCGCATCGTCGCCGACCGCGAAACGAACAAGAGCTTCTGGCAGGCCTAAGGGCGCGGCGCGCCCTTTCCGCCCGCCGGAACCGTCGATCCAAGGGGAGCATGTTCGATGACACTGCGCGATTGCCGAGACCTGGCAGTTTCCACCGCCAACCCGACCTCGCTCGCGGCCTATGAAAGCGCGGTCGAGCAGATGCACAGCTACTTCGGCGATCCGGTCACGACGATCGACGCCGCGCTGGAGCGCGACCCCGAGTTCGTCATGGGGCATGCGCTCCGCGCCGGCGTGCTGACCACCGCGGGCGACCGCTCCGTCGAGCCGATGCTGCGTCAGAGCATCGAGGCGGGCGAAGCGCTGTGGAGCAAGGCCAACGAACGCGAGCGCGGCCATCTGACGGCGGCGCGTGCCTGGCTCGAAGGCGACTTCGAGCGCGCCGCCCATCGCTATGCCGGCATCCTCGCGGATTTCCCGCGCGACAGCCTCGCGCTGCAGATCGCGCATCTCGGCGCCTTCTATCTCGGGCAGTCTTCCTGCCTGCGCGATTTCGTCTCGCGGGTGCTGCCCTACTGGGACGAATCGGTCCCCGGCTACAACTATGTGCTCGGCATGCGCGCCTTCGGGCTCGAGGAGATGGGCGATTACGAGCGGGCGGAGGCCACCGGCCGTCGCGCGCTCGAGCTGCAGCCCCGCGATCCCTGGGCGGTCCATGCGGTGGCGCATGTGATGGAGATGCAGGGCCGCGCGGCGGAGGGCGTCGCCTGGCTCAGCGAGCGCGAGGCGAACTGGGCGCCTGACAACGGTTTCGCCTTCCACAACTGGTGGCATCTCGGCCTCTTCCATCTCGATCTCGGCCACACCGACCGCGTGGTTGCTCTCTATGACGAGCATATCCGCCGGCCCGACTCGAAGCTGCCGCTGGAGATGGTCGATGGCTCGGCGATGCTGTGGCGGCTTCATCTGCGCGGCGTCGATGTGGGCCATCGCTGGCAGGAGCTTGCCGGGAGCTGGACCGCCGTTTCCGATCAGGCCTACTACGCCTTCAACGACGTGCACGCCATGATGGCCTTCATCGGCGACGGCAAGCTCGACGCGGCGCAAAAGCTGATCGGCACGCTCGAGCGCGCCGTCACGGGCGTCCACACCAACGCGATGATGACCCGCGAGGTCGGCCTGCCGATGGCGCGCGCCTTGCTCGCCTTCGCGCAGGGCCGCTACGGCGAGACGGTCGATCTGCTGCTGCCGATCCGTCCGATCGCCCATCGCTTCGGCGGCAGCCACGCCCAGCGCGACATCATCGCGCTGACCCTCGTCGAGGCGGCGTTGCGCGGCCGGCAGGTACGGCTCGCCCGCGCCCTCGTCGCGGAACGCATCGATCTGAAGCCGCGCAGCCCGGCCAACTGGGCCATGGCCGCGCGGGCGATGGAACTGCTCGGCGACCGCACCAACGCCGAGCAGGCAAGGGCCCGGGCGACCCGACTGGCCGCCTGAGGCTTGGGGCCTCTCGGGGACGCGGGCGGCCCTCCCCCGCCCGCGTCCATGAGGTTCCGGACTCCCCGTCTTTGCGTTTTCCTATCTTTGCAGACTGAGGGCCGGCACTGCAGCGCCGGCCTTTATTTCGCCGGCTTGGCGGCCGCTCGCGCTTCGGCCATGCTCGGGCCCTCGTTTTCCAGACGCCCGAGGTCATCCATGTCCGAGCTCCGCTTCCGCAACACCCCCGCCGCCAACGCGCTCGACTATCTGAGCCATGGCGTCTCCGACGGCCGGTATGTCTTCCTCGCCGGGCAGCTCGCGGCGGACAAGACCGGCGGCGCCAAGGGACTCAGCAATATCGAGGCGGAAACCCGCATCGCCATGGAGCTGCTGGGCGGGGCGCTCGCCGAATTCGGGCTCGGCTATGGCGATCTGGTGCGCACCAACATCTACATGACGGATCTGCGCGAGCTCGACCGGATGAACGAGGTCTATCGTGGCTTCTTCGGCAGCGCGCCGACCCCGGCCCGCACCTGCGTCCAGGTCGCCGGCCTCATCGGCGGCGGCAAGATCGAGATCGACGGCATCGCGCGCCTGCGCGACCGGTAGCCATCGGCGGCGAAGCGAAACCCGCCCAGGGCGAAAACTCAGCGGGCGGCCTGGCGGGCGAGGGCGCCGGCCGCGTTCGCCTCCAGCAAGGCGCGGTTGCGGGCCGCCATCTGACCCGGCGGCGGCGGTGCTGCGTCGCCGGCGACCGGTATCGCCTTGAGAACGAGCTGCTGCATCTGCCGCACCCGCGCTTCCTTGCCGGAAAGAATGCCGCTGCCATAGCCGCGTGAGCCGAGACCCGCCTGGACGCCCTCGACGAGATGCACGTCCTCGCGGCCGACGATGCGGTTGATGCGCTGGTTCAAATAGCGCGCGAGCTTCATTTCGCGTCGTGCATCCGGCAGTGCGAAGGCGCGGCTGCGGAAGCGGGCAGCACCCGGCGCCGCCGGCAGGATCTGGAAATAGTCGATCTGGTCCGGATAGATGTCGAAGGCGAGGTTCGGGAACATCGCGTAATAGTACCAGCCGCGGCTCTGCCAGTCCTCGAGATGCGGAACCGGCGGCAGGATCTTCAGATAGTGACGCTCGCTCCAGTTCGGCGACAGCTCCTCGCGCAGCTTCCCGCCGCCGTGCGACACGCCGAGCGGCTGGGTTTCGAGCCGGTAGGTCGTCCCATAGAGCCGCTGCAGCCCCGGATGCGCCGGCGCGACATGGTAGGCCTCGATGTTGTTCTCGACCGCGACCTTCCAGTCGGCCTGGATCGGTGCGGTAACGACGTCTCCGAGGGGCTTCATCTCCTCGATTCGGTAGCGCGAGAGCGCGTCGCGATAGGGCGCGAACTGCTCGGCGACCGAGGGTCCCTCGCCGCCGAAGCGGATGAAGACGAGGCCCATGAAGATCTCGGTCTCGATCGGCCGAAGCCCGTACAGGGTCTTGTCGAGCCCGTCGAACGCCTCTTCCGCCGGCACCGCCACCAGCGAACCCGAGAGATCGTAGAGGAAGCCGTGATAGCGGCAGCGGATCGAGCGGCCGCAATGGCCGGCATGCCCGTCGACCAGCCGGAAGGCGCGGTGGCGGCAGACATTGTAGAAGGCGCGGATGCCGCCCTCCCGGTCGCGCAGCACGATCGCGCTCTCGCCGAGCAGGTCGAAGCGTAAGTAGTCGCCCGGCGCCGGGATCTCGCTCTGATGGCCGACGAGCTGCCAAGTCCGCATGAAGATCGCCTCGCGCTCGAGCGCGAAGAACTCCTCGTTGCGGTAGATCCAGCCGGGAAGGGTGGTCCAGACCATGGGACGATCTTGAAAGACGCGCGCGAGGCCGGGACTAGCTCATGAAATCCGGCTCTTCGCGGGCCAGCATGCGCTTCATCGCCGTGAAGTAGTCGACGCCCGCATCGGCTTCGGCCAAGACGGTCTGGTCGTAGGTGAGCTGCGCGATGTCCTGCGGGATCAGGCGCGGAGCGGCACCCGAGGCGGCCACCATATACTGCTCCTCGCAGGAGACCTCGAAGTAATAGAGGTCGTAGAAGGCGTGGCCGACGGTCGGGCCGACGACGATCACGCCATGGTTGGCCATGACCAGGATGCTGTTGTCGCCGAGGCAACCCGCGATGCGGCGGCCTTCCTCGTGCGAGGTCCCGAGGCCGTTATAGCCCTCGTCGTAGCTCACCCGGTTGTAGAAGCGCACATGGTTCTGGTTGATCGGCAGCAGCCGGCCGCCCTCGATGTTGCCGAGCCATGTGGCGTATTTCTGATGGGTGTGCAGCACGCAGGCGGCGCGCGGATGCATGCGATGCACGCCTGCATGGATGCAGATCGCGGACCGGTCGCTCTTGCCGGTGCCCTCGATCGTGTTGCCTTCGCCGTCCATGATGATGAGGTCGCTCGCCCGGATCTCCTTCATCAGGAGCCCGTGCGGCTTGGCGAGATACTGGTCGGTCCGGCCGGGAACCGCCAGGGTGAAATGGTTCCAGATCGTGTCGTCGAATCCGAGCCGCGCGGCGAGCCGGAAGGCGGCGGCGAGATCGATGCGCGCTTCGCGCACCGGGTCGTTCCGTTGGGCATAGGCATGGACGCTCATCGCGGTGTCTCCTCCGGCGGCGCATCGGCCGGGCGGTTCGCCGGCGGCGCGGGACCCTTGGGAAAGAAAATCGGCGGCCGGAACCTCGGCCGCCGCCCGCATTCTAGTCAAACCCGGTCCCGGCCGCGACGGCTTTCCGGGGGCCGCGGTTCGCCCTCAGATATGGCGGGTCACGCCGCCATCGACCAGGATGCTCTGGCCGGTGATGTAGCCGGCATCCTCGGAGAGCAGGAAGGCGGCCACTTTCGAGACCTCCTCCATCTTGCCGGGGCGGGCCATCGGAATGGTCGCGCGCACGCCCTCGTCGCAGGGCCAGTTCTCCATGAAGCCCGGCAGCACGTTGTTCATGCGGATGCCGTCCCGGGCATGACGATCGGTATAGAGCTTGGTGAAGCCGGCGAGCGCGAGGCGCAGTGCGCCGGAAAGCGGGTAGGTGAGGCGCGGCTCCGGTGCCGCGAAGGAGGAGATGTTCACCATCGCGCCGCCGCCCTGGCGCTGCATGACGGGCGTCACGATGCGCGCCATGCGCACCACATTCATCACCACCATGTCGAGCGCGCCGTGCCAGTCGGCATCCGGGATGTCGATCGGCGTGGATTCGATCGTCGGGTCGAAGGGCGGACCGGAGGCGCGGATCGAATGCGGCGCGTGGCCGGTATTGTTCACCACCGCATCGACGCGGCCATAGCTCTCGAGGGCAAGGGCGACGACCGCTTCGAGGTCCTTCACCTCGTTCGCCGAGCCGTTCATGCCGACGCCGCCGAGCTCCTTGGCGAGCGCCACGCTGGCGCCCGACGGCGACATCAGGGCGAGCCGGTAGCCGCGTGCCCCGAGCTCGCGCGCCGTCGCCTCGCCCATGCCCTTGCCGGCGCCGACCACGATTGCAACCTTCGCATCTGCCGCAACCTTCGCATCCGCCATTTCTTTCCCCTGCGTTCGTTCCGGGCGCGCGCCCGGTCGAGATCCGCCCGCCCGGGCCGTAAGCGCCGGCCGCGGACAGGCGGATGGTAACGGAGGCCGGCCGCCGCCTCAGACCATGGTGAGGCCGCCGCTGACGCTCAGCACCTGCCCGGTGATGTAGTCGGAATCCTTGGAGCAGAAGAAGCTGATCGCGTTCGCCATGTCTTCCGGCTGGCCGACGCGGCGGAACGGGATGAGCCGCACCATCCGCTTGATGAGATCCGGGTTCTCGTCGATCTCGGCCTGCAGCAGCGGCGTCGCCGTCGGCCCCGGCGCGATGCAGTTGACGTTCACGTTGTAGCGGGCGTTCTCGCGCGCGAGGCTCTTCGAGAAGGCGATGACGGCGCCCTTGGTGCCGGCATAGACGGCCTCGCCGCTGGTCCCGATGCGACCGGCATCGGAGGCGACGTTGAGAATCTTGCCGCGATTCTGCTTGATCATGCCGAGCAGGACCGGATGGGTGATATAGAGCACCGCGTCGTAGTTGATCGCGATCACCTTGCGCCAGTAGGCGGCGTCCTCCTCGTGGAAGCGGGTAGTGCCGCACCAGCCGATGGTGTTCACCAGCGCGGTGATCGGGCCCATCTCCTTCTCGATCTTCTTCACGATCTTGCGGCAGGCCGCTTCGTTGGTCTGGTCGACCTTGTAGAGGTTGGCCTTCTTGCCGACCTTCTTGCCGAACTCCTTCAGCGCCTTGTCGTTGACGTCGATGCCGGCGACCTTGAAGCCGTCCTGCAGCAGCCGCAGCACGGTCGCCTGTCCCATGCCGCCCGAAGCGCCGGTTACCAGCGCCACATCACCCTTTGCCATCTCTCGCTCTCCTCGTTGGTTCGTCGATTGCGGATGGGGCCGTCTCAGCGGCCCGCTCTCGTCTCCGCCGGCCCCTTACGCGTCGGCGACGCTCGGATCGAGCGGTCCGTAGGGCAGGCCGGATTTCTGAAGCTGGCGGCCGATCAGCCATTTCTGGATCTGGCTGGTGCCGTCATAGATCTGGAACGCCTTGGCGTCGCGCATCAGCCGCTCGACCGGATAGGACCGGGAAAGGCCGTTGGCGCCGAAGATCTGCACCGCCTCGGTCGTGACCTTCATGCAGAGGTCGCTGCAGAGCAGCTTGGTCATGGCGGCGTAGTTCGAGGTGCGGCGCGAATGATCGCTCATCAGGAGCCCGGCGCTCTTTTCCCAGAGCGCGCGGGCGGCGGCGAGCTCGGTCGCGAGCTCCGAGATGAGGAACATCAGCCCCTGATGCTCGATGATCGGCTTGCCGAACTGCACCCGCTCCTTGGCGTAGGCGAGCGCATGCTCGAGCGCCGCCGTGGCGACGCCGAGTGCAACCGCCGCGCAATGCAGCCGCGATTCGTCGAGGGTGAGCGCCCCGATGCGGAACCCGTCCCCTTCCTCGCCGAGTCGGTTCGCGACGGGCACGCGCACATTGTCGAACGTCACCTCGCCGGTCGGGCTGCCGCGCAAGCCGATCAGCGGCTCGGCCTTGCCGGTGGCGAGGCCCTTCGTGCCGCGATCGACCACGATGGCCGTCAGGCCCTTGTGGCGATCGGGCGAGGTGCGGCAGAAGACCGTGAAGAAATCGCCGATGGGTGCATTCGTGATCCACATCTTGCGGCCGTTGATGACGTAGTCGTCGCCTTCCCGCACGGCCGCGGTGCGGATGCCCGCCATGTCCGACCCGCCGGTCGGCTCGGTGATGGCGATGCAGGGGATCATCTCGCCCTTCGCCACCTTCGGCAGGTAGCGCCGCTTCATCGCCTCCGATCCTTCCATGATGATCGGCACGGCGGCGTCGGTGGTGTTGTTGAAGGAGAGCGAGAAGGAGGCCGAGCCCCGCGCCAGCAGCTCGGAGATCAGGAGCGGGGTCACGATGTCGCGCCCGAGCCCGCCATATTCCTCCGGCACGCCGAGGGCGAAGAGGCCGAGATCGGCCGCTTCCTTCCAGAGATCGCGGGGCAGCTCGCCCGATTCGTCGATCGCGGCGGCGCGGGGCGCCACGCGCTCGGTGGTGAAGCGCTCGACCGCCGCGAGCATGCCGGCGCGGGTGCCGCGATCGAGGCTCATCGGGCGGCTCCGTCGCCGATCCCGTCGCGCCGGCTTGCCTCGCGCGACGCCGCCCGGTATCTAGCGGGCCGGGTCGGCCGCGGACCGGCGAGGCGGGTTGCGTGGTTCGGGTTCTCCGACATGCGGCTTGGAGTCCTTTCGTCGTGCGGCGCTAGATCCGGGGTTGGAGCATCTGCGAGCGGGGTTTCATGAGCGACGACGCGCCTTATACCGGCTTTCGCGACTATGTGCGTCCCGAATGGACGGACTATAGCGGGCATATGAACATCGCCTATTACGGCTTTGCGTTCGAGGAAGCCGCCCGCGCCTTCTTCCGCAGCCTCGACATCAGCGAGGCCTATCGGGAGCGCAGCGACCACTCCTTCTTCGCCCTCGAAACCCACACCGTCTTCAAGCGCGAGCTCCTGGTCGAGGCGCCGATCCGTTTCGAGGCGCAGATCCTCGCCTTCACCGGCAAGCGCATCCATGTCTTCTATCGCATGGTGCACGCGACCGAAAACTACCTCGCCGCCACCAACGAGACGCTCTACGTCCATGTCGATCTCGAAGCGCGCCGCACGGTTCCCGTCTCGCCCGAGCTCGAGCGGCGGCTGGCGCCGATCGTCGAGCGCCATCTCCGCCTGCCGCGGCCGGCGGAGGCGGGCCGCGCGATCGATCCGAACCGCCGCAAGCCGGACGCCGCCTAGCGACGCGCCGCGGGCTTCGTCGAAACGGCGCGGGCCGCCGGCTATCGGCATCGGTTTCGTCTCCCTGTCGCTTGTCGGGAAAGCGATGTCTCGCGGTGTGGCGACCGGATCTCTGTCTATCAAGTCATACATTGCCGGGCTGTCGGCACTCGAAAAACGCGGCTTGCCGTCCCTCACGTTCGATTTGTTGCACAGCTTCTGAGACCTCGCAATGGCGCGGGCGGCGCGGGTTTCAACCCCGGGCACGCTCGTCGATCCGGTCGCGCAGGCCCCAATAGCCGGCGGTGAGCTGCATGATCGGACGGCGCCAGCGATGCAGCGGGATGGCGTCGAAATGGTCGGAGCCGAAGGGCCCGGTTTCGACCGTTTCGCCGGCCGCCATGCGTCCCAGCATGCGCCCCAGGCTGTGGGCCAGCACCACGCCGCGCCCGCCATAGCCGAGGCTGAAGAGATGGCGCTCGCCGAGCCGGCCCAGATGCGGCATCGCGTCGAGCGTGACCGCGACCATGCCGCGCCAGCGATAATCGATCCGGGTGCCGGCAAGCGCCGGGAAGAGCCGCGCGAGAATCCCCTCGAGGCGCGCATAGCTCACCGGATCTTCGCGCCGGCCGGTAAGGTCGCCGCGCCCGCCGATCATGATCCGCCCGTCCGGCAGCGGGCAGGCGTAGCTCAGCAGCCGCCGCGTGTCGGCGAGGATGGCGCCGGTCGGCAGGACGCGTGCGCGGGCCTCGCCCGAAAGCGGCGCCGTCACGATGAGCGAGGAGGCGACCGGCAGGATGCGCCGCGCGAGGCGGCCGGGAAAGAATTCGGGCGTGTAGGCATTGGTCGCGACGATGACGTTCCGCGCGCGGACGCGCCCGCCCGGCGTTTCGAGGATGACGCCGCCCGCCTCCTCGCGCTCGGCCGTGACCGGCGTCCCGGCGTGGATCGCGAGCCCCTGCGCCGCAAGCGCCGCGGCCCAGCCGCGCAGATAGGCGAGCGGATGGAGGAAGGCGCCGCGCGGATCGTAATAGGCGCCGGGATAGGCGGCGGTGCCGAGGAGCGAGGCCGTCGCGTCCCGGTCCAGCAATTGCGGCGTGCTGTCGCCGGTCTCGCGCCGCAGCCATTCGAGATCGGCACGGAGACCTTCGAGCGCGGCCGGGCCGTGCGCCGCGGTCGCCTGGCCGGAGCGTCGGAAATCGCAGGCGATGTCGAATCGCGCGACGCGCTTCTGGATCGAATCGATGCCGGCGAAGAGCTCGCGATGGAGGGCCCGTGTGGCCTCGGCGCCGTAGCTCCCGGCGAGCGTCGCCCAGCCTTTCTTGTAGCGCGGCGTGGCGGAGCCGCCATTGCGCCCGCTCGCCCCCCAGCCGATCGTTTCCGCCTCGAGGACGAGGCAGTCCTTGCCGGCGTCCGCAAGCCATTCCGCGGCGGCGAGGCCGGTATAGCCGCCACCGACGATCGCGACATCGACGTCGCGGTCGCCGGCGAGCTTCGGCAAGGCGGGCGCGGCCGGCGCCGTCGCCTGCCAGTAGGAGCTGGCTTCGGCCACGAGGCTCAGTCGAGTCCGAAGACGCGGCGGGCATTGTCGCCGAGCAGCTTCTTCTCCGCCTGCGGCTTGAGGCCGAGGGCGCGGATCTGGTCGATCGATTCCTTGTGCTCGATCAGCGGATAGTCGGTCGCCCACATGACCTTGTCCTGGCCGCGCGAGTTGATGAACTTCACCAGCTCCGGCTGCCAGTATTTCGGCGCATAGGCGGAGGTGCCGATGAAGACGTTGGGATGCTTCCAGGCGAGCGCGATCGCTTCCTCGACCCAGGGCCAGCCGGTATGGCAGATGATCACGGCGAGATCGGGAAAATAGAGCGCGACACGGTCGAGATGCGCCGGCCGCCCATGCTCGATCGGCATGAAGTCGAGCGTGTGGCCCATCGAGATCAGGGCCGGCACGCCGAGCTCCTGGCATTTGGCGTAGTAGGGAAAATAGAAGGCGTGGTCCGGCGGCATGTTGTAGCCGTGCGGATGGATATGGATGCCCTTGAAGCGGTGGTCCTTCACCAGCGCCTCGAACTCGCGCACCCCCTTGGTCGCCGTCATCGGGTTCACGCCATAGAGCCCGTAGAGGCGCTTCGGATAGAGGTCGGAAACCTCGATCACCTCCTGCGGGAAGGTGCGTTCGAGCGGCTTCTGGTTGAAGAAGGACCAGGTGAAGAGCGAGGCGATCAGCACCTTGTCGATGCCGAGATCGTCCATCCGCTTGATGAAATCCGGCGCGGAATAGTGGGTGAGCTGACGGGCGCGGCCGACCTGCGCGAAGCGCGACAGTTCCTCCTCGTTCTCGTGGAAGTTCCGGCGGATATTGTCCTCGGTGAAATGGCCGGACAGAATGTCGATCGCGTGCGTCATCGCTACCCCTCGGAAAACCCGCGGACGCTCGGAACGCCCATTGCGTCCGTCTGTGCGCCCGTTTAAAATAACGATACATATGCTAGCTATCTCTGGCGCAGATTGCGACCTAGAAAAGCTAGTGTTTAATAAAGCGGGACAATACTATCGGCCCGCGGCAACCGGGGAGAGCTGGAGTGGCGATCGACAAGGCGCAGCGGGAACAGATATTGGAGAGCGTCGACCGGCTGGTCCGGGACAAGATCGCCCCGCGCGCGGCGGAGATCGATGCGCGCGACGAATTCCCGCGGGATCTCTATAGGGCCGCCGCCGAGCTCGGCCTCTTCGGCCTCTGGATCCCGGAGGAATATGGCGGGATCGGCCCCGACATGGTGACGCCGCTGCTGATCTCGGAGCGGATCGCGCGCGTCTCGGCGAGCTTCTCGCTCAGCTTCTCCAATTGCGGCGATGCCTGCACGCCGATCGTGATCGGCGGCAGCGAGGCGCTGAAGCGCCGCTTCCTGCCGGGGATCGCGGCGGGCGAGATCATCCCGGCCTTCTGCCTCAGCGAGCCCGGCGGCGGCTCGGACGCGGCGGCCATCACCACCCGCGCGGTGCGCGACGGCGACCACTATGTCATCAACGGCCGGAAGATGTGGATCACCAACGGCTCGATCGCCGGGGTCTATACCATCTTCGCCAAGACCGATCCCGACGCCGGCCACAAGGGCGTCTCGGCCTTCGTGGTGCCGCGCGACACGCCCGGTATCGTGATCGGCCGCGACGAGACGCTGATCGGCCTCCATGGCAGTCCCACGACCGAGCTCACCTTCGAGAATCTCCGCGTGCCGGTCGCCGATCGCCTGGGCGAGGAGGGCGAGGCCTTCAAGATCGCGATGGAGACGCTCGACGAGGCGCGGCTCAACTGCTCCGCCATGGCACTCGGCGCCGCCACCTCGGCGGTCGAGCAGTCGATCGCCTATGCGAAGGAGCGGGTGCAGTTCGGCAAGCCGATCATCGAGCATCAGGGGCTGCAGTTCCTGATCGCCGAGATGGCGACCGGCCTCACCGCCGCGCGCGCGCTCTGGAAGGAATCGATCCGCAAGCTCGAGCGCGGCCGCACGCGGGAAGCGAGCGTCCATGCCGGCATGGCGAAGCTGATCGCGACGGATGTGGCGATGCGGGTCACGACCGACGCGGTGCAGGTGTTCGGCGCCAACGGCCTCTCGCGGAACTATCCGGTCGAACGTCTGATGCGCGACGTGAAGGCGTTCCAGATCTTCGACGGGACCAACCAGATCCAGAAGATGGTAATCGGGCGCTATTGCCAGAAGAACGGCCTGCCGCTCGAAGAAGGGATCGACCTCTGATGAGTGCGGATGAATCGCGGATCGCCGGCGGCGCGCGCGCGGTCGAGCAGCGGCTGCAGAACGCCGAATGGGAGCGCGCCGACGTCGCCGCGATGCGTGCCCTGCAATGGTCGAAGCTGAAGGCCCTGCTGGAGAAGACCTGGTCGGTCAACGAGTTCTACCGCGAGCATTGGCGGCAGGCCGGCATCGACGACATCGCCCGGATCGATTCGCTCGAGGCCTTTCGCGCGAAAGTGCCGACGGTCGAGAAGAAGCATTTCGTCGCCGACCAGGATTCCTGCCCGCCCTTCGGCAAGCGGCTCGAATATGTGCGCAAGAGCGGCAAGCATTTCCAGGTCTTCATGACCAGCGGCACCACCGGCCAGGGCCAGGAGCTGCATGGCGAGACGCCGGAGGAGCAGGACGGCACCGCAGCGGTCTATGGCTTCATGCATCGCTGGGCGGGCATGGTGCCGGGCGACCACGCGCTCCTCACCATGTCGCTCACCATGATGGCGGGCGGCCGGCTCGAATATCTGGGCGCGACGCGCTACGGTCTCACGGTCTCGCCGATCGGCAATTACGACGTGCAGCGCAAGCTCGAGCTGCTGAAGCGCTTCAAGCCTGCCGCCATCATCGGCACCACCTCCTATTTCGGCCATATGGCCGCGGTCTCGACGGACCATCCGCCGGCAACCGGCCTCAAGGCTCTCTTCGGCGGCGGCGAGGGCGCCGGGCTCGCCTGGTACAAGCGCATCGAGGCCGAGTGGCAGACGCCGATCTACGACCGCTACGGCTCGACCCAGTCGCGCAACGACCACATGTTCTCCTGCGAGCATGGCGTCGGCGAGGATGGCCGGCCCGGCATGCTGCACAATATCGAGCCCTATGTGCTGGCCGAGGTGATCGATCCCGAGACCGGCAACCATGTGAAGGACGGCGAGCATGGCGAGATCGTGCTCACCTCCCTTTATCACACCGACACGCCGCTGATCCGCTGCCGGATGCGCGACGTCGCGATCTATCACGAGGGCCGCTATTGCCGCTGCGGCCGTCCCTTCGGCGGCATCGAGGTGGGCTCGGTCAGCCGCAGCGACGACATGCATCGCGTGAAGGGCGTGAACATCTGGCCGCAGGCGGTGGACGATCTGTTGTTCGGCATCCCCGAGATCGACGAGTATCTCGTTCATCTGGTCACCGGCGCCACCGGCGCCGATGAAGGCACTGTCCGGGTGATGCCGAAGGAGACGGCGGCGATCGCCGATGCGGGCGCCTTCGCCGAGCAGGTGCGCGAGCAGCTCCGCCGCCGCGTCGGCGTCCGCTTCAATATCGAGCTGGTGCCGCAGGGCACCCTGCCGCGCAGCGAATACAAGGCGCGGCGCTGGAAGGACGAACGGGCCTACAAGGCGGGCACCACGGCGAAAAAGTAGCGGCCCCGCGCTTCGAAAGCGGAGCGACCCGGCCTCCAGTGCTCCGTCTTCGAGGAACCCCGCCAATGACGACGCATTGATGGGGATGGCTGCTTCCACCGACGTTCCGTCGCGTCGACAGAGCTGGCTCGTCCTCCTCGGCTTCGTGCTGCTCTGCCTCGTCGTCGGCTATATCGGAAGCCGGATCGTCGCCGGTCCGGCCGCAACCTGGTATCCGGCGCTCGTGAAGCCGGGCTTCAACCCGCCGGATGGCGTCTTCGGCCCGGTCTGGACCGCGCTCTACGTCCTCATGGGGGTCGCTGCCTGGCGCGTCTGGCGCACCTCGCCGCAACGGCCCGGCCGGCGGCGCGCGCTCGGGCTCTTCTTCCTGCAGCTCGCGCTCAACCTCGCCTGGGTGCTGCTGTTCTTCGGCGCCCATGCGATCGGCGCGGCGGCGATCGAGCTCGCCGTGCTCTTCGTCCTCGTGGCGATGACCGCCCGCGCTTTCGGCGCGCTCGACCGCGTTGCCGGGCTCCTGCTGCTGCCTTATGCCGCTTGGCTCGCTTTCGCGGCGCTGCTCAATTTCGAAATCTGGCGACTGAACTGAGCCCCGTTTCCGGCGCGACCGCTCTCGTCGCGAAGGATTCAGGGCTTGAAGATGAAGAAGGCGGCCGCCACCAGGCAGGCGAAGCCGGCGAGGTGGTTCCAGCGCAGCGCCTCGCCGAGATAGAGCACCGAGAACCCGGCGAAGACCACGAGGGTGATGATCTCCTGGATCGTCTTGAGCTGCGCGCCGGTGAAGGTGCCGTAGCCCATCCGGTTCGCCGGCACCTGCAGGCAATATTCGAAGAAGGCGATGCCCCAGCTCGCCGCGATGGCGAGCCAGAGCGGCGAGTGCGGATATTTGAGATGCCCGTACCAGGCGAAGGTCATGAAGATGTTCGAGCCGATCAGCAGGATGATGGTCCACATGGCGATGCGTTCCTGGAGGATGCGGTCTTGCGGGGTGAAGGGGTTCGGACGGACGAGGGGCGTGCCGGCGGGGGCCGGTCGCGGATCTTGCTTGCGGGTGGGCGCCTAGAGCGGGGGCGACAGGCTGTCGTCGTAGTGGCGGAGCGCGCGTTCGGCGAGCCAGGCGACGAGGAGATAGACGATCACCAGCAGGACGATCTCGCCGGCGATCGAGTGGAAGCCGAGCAGCCAGGCAAGCCGCAGGGCGAGATAGGCGCCCAGCACGCCCAGGACCCCCGGGACCCGGTGGATGATCGCGTTCATGGTACCCCTCGTTGCGGCTCGATTCCGATGCGGGAAGGCTAGCCTGCCGCTCGGCCGGCGGCCAGACCGATCGGGAAACCGCTTGTCGCGCGCCTTCCGACGCGGCCAAATCGAAGGCGAGGGAGCGGTGAAGGGGCCGTCATGCTGTGGGATGCCATCGTCGTCGGCGCGGGCCATAACGGCCTGACGGCGGCCGCCTATCTGGGCAAGGCCGGGCTGCGGACGCTGGTGCTGGAGCGCGCGCCGGTCGTCGGCGGTGCCGCGATCAGCGAGGAATTCCATCCGGGCTACCGGAACTCGGTTGCGTCCTACACCGTCAGCCTGCTGCGGCCGGAGGTGATCGCCGATCTCGATTTGCCGCGCCACGGCTACCGGACGATCCCTTATAGCGGCGCCCTCAAGCTCTTCGCCGACGGCCGCACGCTCTTCACCAACGGCGACCCCGCGCATGACCGCGCGGCGATCGGCCGTTTCTCCAATCGCGACTACGACAATCTCGAGCGGTTCTACGCGATGATCCAGCGGGTGGGCGCCGTCGTCCGCGCGCAATGGCTGGTCGAGCCGCCGGACCTCGGCGGCGGTTTCCTCGAGCTGCTGTCGCTGCTGAAGGCGGGGCGCGAGGCACGGGCGCTGACGCCCGAGCTCCGGCATTTCCTGCTGCAGCTCTCCGCGACGAGCGCCAATGCGATCGTCGATCGCTGGCTCGACAGCGAGGCGATCCGGAACGAGCTCGCCGCCCATTGCGTCTCCGGAAATTTCGCGAGCCTCGACCAGCCGGGTTCGGCGATCCCCTTCTTCCATCATGCGCTCGGCGAGTTCGAGGGCCGGCGCGGGAGCTGGGGTCTGGTGCGCGGCGGCATGGGAAGGATCAGCGACGCCATGGCGGCGGCGGCCTGCGAGGCGGGCGTCGAGATCCGCACCGCAGCACCGATCGCGCGGATCCTGATCGAGGACGGCCGCGCCACCGGCGTGCGGCTCGAATCGGGCGAGGAGATCCGCGCCCATACGGTGCTCTCCAACGCCGATCCCAAGCGCACCTTCCTCGGCCTCGTCGGCGAGGAACATCTGGAGCCGTCCTTCGCGGCCGACATCCGGCATATCCGCATGGGCCATGCGTCGCTCAGGATGAACCTCGCCTTGTCGGCGGCGCCCGAATTCGCCCATGTCGATGCGGCGGACGCGACCGCGGCGCTCGGCGCCTCGGTCGTGATGTTCCCCGATCGCGCGACGATCGAGGCGAACTACCGCACCGCCCTCGCCGGCGGCATTCCGGAGGAGCCCTACGTCAATCTCGTGGTCCCCTCCGCGCTCGACGACAGCCTGGCGCCGCCCGGCCATCACGTGATGAGCCTGCTCTGTAAATATTTCCCGTACCGCCTCGCCGGCGGCGAAAGCTGGGACCGCATCGGCGGACGTGTGGCGGACGGCATCCTCGCGAAGCTGGAGCGGCATATCCCTAACCTGCGCCGGATCACCGTCGCGCGGCAGCTCCTGACGCCGCTCGATATCGAGCGGCGCTTCGGGCTCACCGAAGGCGACATCTTCCACGGGCGTCACGATCTGGATCAAATCCTGAGCCTGCGGCCGCATCCCGCCGCCGCGCGCTACCGGACGCCCGTCCCGGGCCTCTATCTCTGCGGTTCGGGGAGCCACCCGGGCGGCGGCGTCAGCGGCGCGCCCGGGCGCAACGCCGCCCGTCGGGTCATGCGCGATTTCGGCCGGCGGCCGCGCAGCCGGGCCGCACGAGGCAAGTCCTGACGCTCACGGTCCGACGCCCGAAGCGCCGGTCAGTGCTCGGCTTGCGACTGCAGATAGTTCTGCAGCCCCATCTTGTCGACGAGTTCGAGCTGCGTCTCGAGATAGTCGACATGCTTCTCGGTGTCTTCGAGGATGGAGCGCAGCAGATCGCGCGTCACGAAATCGCGCGCGCCTTCGCAGATCGTGATGGAATCGACGAGCGTGACGCGGCTGTTGCGCTCGCTCTCGAGGTCGGCGGCAAGCCCTTCGGGCACCGTCTCGCCGATGCGGAGCTTGCCGAGATCCTGGAGGTTGGGGAGACCTTCGAGGAGCAGGATGCGCTGCACGAGCCGGTCGGCGTGCTTCATCTCCTCGATCGATTCCTCGTACTCGTGCTTGCCGAGACGGGTGAAGCCCCAGTTCTCGTACATCCGCGCATGCAGGAAATACTGGTTGATCGCGGTGAGCTCGTTCGTGAGAACGAGATTGAGCTGCGCGAGGACCTTCTTGTCGCCTTTCATGCGAACCTCCCCGCCGACCGGCGAGGTCGGCTGTTACTCGGCGGCGACCGGGACGCGGGTCGCCAACTGCACGCGCTCGATGAGCTGCCTCAGCTCGCCGACGCATTTGCCGCAACGGGGCCGGCAGCCGAAACCCTCGAAGAGCGCCGCCACCGAAGAAAGCGGACAGGCGCCGGTTTCGGCGCAGGGTTTCAGCGCTTCGTGGACGGAACGCTCGTTTAGCCCATTGCAATTGCAGAGATACATGACGCGGGGGTCGCCTGCCACAGCCTTGCCAAGGTGTCCCTTTTAAGGCACTATCCATGCGATTGCAAATCACTCGCATACGCACGGCAAAGCCACGGCAATATGCTGATTTGGAAAGGGCTTACGCCCTCGCGGCTCGCTTCGGTGCTGGCCTGGTTCGCGCAAACCGGCCGCAGTGGCGCCCCTGCGGCCGAAAAGCGCCCTGTCGATTACTCGACCGTCGCCAGCCCCAGCATCAAGGACTGACCGGCGACGCAGCCGATCGCCGCGCCCACGAGGCCGGCCTTCAGGCGATTCCTCGGGAAGAAGAACGCGCCGGCTGCCGCCCCGAGCAGGGTCGGCAGCAGCACATAGAGCGCGTAAAGCGAGATCAGCGATCCGGCGCTTCCGCTCATTCGAAGACGATGTAGACCTTGCGGACGGTGTCCTTCACGTCCCAGATGCCGTTGCTGTTGGCCGGGAAGAAGATGCTGTCGCCCGCCTCGATGTCGATGCGCGTGCCGTCGTCATGGATGAAGGCGCAGCGGCCGGCGACGAAATGGCAGAACTCGGCCTTCTTCACCTGCCGGCGCCATACCCCCGGCGAGCATTCCCACACGCCGCTCTCGACCTTCTTGTCCGGGCTCGCGGCGATCTCGCAGCCGCGCAGGTGCGAGACCGGCTGTCCCTGCGGCAGGCCGACCGGACCCCAATCGGCGAGCTGCGCGCTGCCGATCTTCGCCGCCTGCTTCATCATCGTCATCTTCATCGCCGTCGTTACGCTCATCGTTCCATCTCCTCTCGAGGCGCCGCCGCTCGGAACGGCGGCCGTTCGTTTCAAATTCCGGCCGCGGCGACCGCCGCGGCGATCGCGAGCGGTCGGACGTGGTTCGCGTCGAAGAACCGCTCGGGCCGTCCGCGCAGCGCCGCATCCGAGGTCGCGGCGAAAAGGTCGATATAGCCGGCCCCGGCGGCCCCGGCCGCTTCTGCGAGCTTGGCGTTGTAGAGCGCGACCAGATCGAGATAGCGCCGCCGCAGCTTCTGGTCGATCACGTCGAGCGGCGCGTTGCTCGCCGCCGGGCCCTGCAGCACGAGCCTGAGCTTGCGGCGCTTCGCGCTCCAGCCGATCCAGTCGGCATAGAGCGACACGGTGCGCTCGATGATCGCCTCGCCGTCGAGGCTCGGATCCTTCCGGAGATCCTGCATGAAGCCGCTGGTGTAGCGGCAATCGAGATCGCCGACCGAGGCGATCACGAGCTGCCCGGCGGGCTGCCGGTCGAGTGCCGCCTCGAAGGCGGTGCGACAGGCATTGTTCGCGCGCCGCACGAGATGGAAGGCGCGGCAACCGGGCACGAAGGCCGGCAGGATCCGGGTCGGCGCGCCGCCGATCGGCAGCACGAGATGGGCCGCGGCCAGCACCTGCGCATCGCCGATCGCGCTCGCGCTCGCCGTCGGCGACCCGGCATAGGGCGCTTCGCTCTTCTGCCGCTCGGCGAAGAGCGCTTCCATATGCTTGTGATAGCTCTCATAGACGTCTTCGCTGCGCCCGCCGCGCGCGGCGGCGGCGCGGTCCGCGGCCGCGAGCCAGGCGGCGCAGTCCGGCAGGGCATTCCGGTGCCAGGCGGCGATCGCCTTCAGCACCGCCTCGCGATAGCGGTTGCGGGGATCGGCCGGCTCGTCGAGCGCCTCGAGCCCCGCATGGTCGCCCGCCGCCAGCAAGGCCATCGCATAGCCGGTTGCCGGATCGACGGGCGCCGGCTCGGCGCGGCGCGCGATCGCGAAATGGCGCAGCGCGTCGGCGAGCTCGCCCCGCTCGCGCTGCAGCATCCCCATCACCTGCTCGGCGTCCGGGAAATCCGGCTGCAGGGCAAGCGCGCGCTTGCAGGCCTCGTAGGCGTCCTCGGGCCGCTCGAGCTGCACCCAGAGCACCGCCTGGCGCAGCAGCAGCGGGCCGGTCTGCGGCTCGAGCGTCTTCGCCGCGGCCAGCTCCCCGGCCGCTTCCGCCGGCTGCTTCAGCACGAAATGCGCCTCGGCGAGGCCGGTACGGAAGAGCGGGTTGCCCGGCTCGAGCCGCACCGATTCGCCGAGCGCCTGCATCGCCTCGGCATTGCGGCCCTGCTGGTGATGCACGAGACCCAGGAGATGATGGGCGAGCCCGTTCCCGGGTTCCGCCCGCGCGACCTGGCGATAGATGTCGGCGGCTTCGGCGAGGCGGCCCTGCCGATGGTAGAACCGGCCGTTATCGAGCAGCCGTTGATTTTCCTGCACTGCCAGCCTGCCTTGGAATCCGCTGTCGGAAGATGCCGCCGGAGGGCGCCCCTCGAGGCGGCGGCACTATGCCGAGATTGGCGGTGGCGGGCAACCGCATCGGCCGGCGGGCGGGCAGATTGGGTTAAGGAATTCTTCCGCGCTTCGCGCGCCGGCGCGAGGGGAACGATCGGCCGCGGGCAAGGCGGCGCGAAGGCGAGCCGGCCGGCGCGAGCTGCCGGCGGATCGTGGGCATGGCCGGGACTCGATCGTGCGAACGGGCGATGACGGGTCGATCCTCCCGGTCATCGCCGCTCAATTGACGAGTGCCAGATTCTCGGCCGATTGCCGGCCGTCCTTGCTCGTCTGGATCTCGAACCCGATCTTCTGCCCTTCCTTCAGCGTCTGTAGCCCGGCGCGCTGCACCGCCGTGATGTGGACGAAGATGTCCTTCGTGCCGCCGTCGGGATGAATGAAGCCGTATCCCTTGGTCGGGTTGAACCATTTCACCGTGCCAGTCGTCATCGAGGTCTCCTTGGATCGAAAGCTAAGCCGATAGGCCCGCGGGAGAGCGGGCGTTGAGGCAATCGGCTGATCGGGATTCGGTTCCGGTGGGCCCGGTCACGCGACCGGCTTCGGCGTCATGCGCCGCGGTCTCTGCGCGATGCGTCGCGACCCGTGCGCTGTGCGCCGCGGTCCCTGCGCGCGCGGGAAGGTCGCGGCGGCTGCCGCCTCTCGACCGGTCGCGCTCCGGCAACGCTGTTGCGCGAAGGCGCGACCGGTCGGTCGCGGCATCGATTGAGGTGAGGCGACTATCGATGCCGAGATCAGGCACGGGGTTCATCGTCGCAAGGCGTATCCTCTTCACGGCGCGGCTCGGCGGCGGCGAGCGGGATGGGCGGCGCGGACGGCCAGGCCCTCTCGCACAGATCCTCGAACAGGTCGCAGGGCCGCAGCGCGGCGGCGCCATTCGCGATGACGAAAGTCGGGGATCGGGAAATCGTTCCTTCATCCAGGTTGTCGTTCGCCGTTACACCGTGCCCGAAAGCGCGGAGCCAGCGGCCTGCCGTGATTGACGGGTCGTCTCGATCGGGCGTTGGACGGCCGTCGGCCTGTCGAGCCATGGCGTTGCCGCGGTTCCTTCGGAAATGTCTGCACGGGGATCGGGATCGGCTGCGCTGCCCGCAATGCAGCGTCACAGTCGCGATCATCGGGAGATCGTCCGCGAAAACGAGTGGCAAAACCGTGGCACCTCGACGGCGCGGATGCCGCGCTGCGCCCGTGTCTCGCGCGCGGGGGCTACTTCCCGCTGCCGCCGCTCTCGTGCGTGTCGCGCGTCAGGTAGTAGGCGCCGAGGATGGGAAGGAACGTGATCGCCACCACGAAGACGGCGACGACGTTCGTCACCGGTCGCTGCCGCGGCCGCACGAGCTCGGTCAGCATCCAGATCGGCAGCGTGGTCTGCTGCCCGGCGGTGAAGGTGGTGACGATGATCTCGTCGAAGCTGAGCGCGAAGGCAAGCATGCCGCCCGCAAGCAGCGCGGTCGCGACGTTCGGCAGCACGACGTGGCGGAAGGTCTGGAAGCTGTTGGCGCCGAGATCCATCGAGGCCTCGATGAGGGCCGGCGAGCTGCGCCGCAATCGCGCCACCACGTTGTTGTAGACCACGACGATGCAGAAGGTGGCGTGGCCGAGCACGATGGTCCAGTAGCTGAACGGCATGTCCAGCAGGTTGAAGGCGGAGCGGAGCGAGATGCCGGTCACGATGCCGGGCAGGGCGATCGGCAGCAGGATCAGGAGCGAGACGACTTCCTTGCCGAAGAAGCGGCTGCGAAAGAGCGCCATGGCGGCGAGCGTGCCGAGGATCAGCGCCATGAGCGTCGAGATCGACGCCACCCGCACCGAGAGCCACATGGCGCGCCAGATGTCGTCGCGCTCCCACACCACGGCGAACCATTTGAGGGTGAGGCCCGGCGGCGGGAATACGAAGCTCTTCTCCTCGGTGGAGAAGGCATAGAGCAGGATGAAGGCGAGCGGCACATGCAGGAAGAGAAGCCCCGCGATGGCGCCGAGCGTGAGCGGCCAGCCCGCCGTGCCGCCGGCCCGCGGCGACGCCTTGGCGTTCGGCCTAGAGCGCATCGAAGGCTCCGAGCCGCTTCGCGACCGTGAGATAGATCCCCATGATCACGATCGGCACCACCGCGAAGGCGGCCGCCATCGGGATGTTGCCTGCCGTGCCCTGGTGCTGCAGCACCGCCATCCCGATGAAGGGCCGCGAATTGCCGATGATGCCGGGGATGATGTAGTCGCCGAGGGTCAGCGAGAAGGTGAAGATCGAGCCGGCGGCGACCCCCGGAATCGCCAGCGGCAAGATGACCTTGCGGAAGGTCGCGCGCGGCTTCGCTCCGAGATCGGCCGAGGCCTCGACCAGCGAGCGCGGCACGCGCTCGAGCGCCGCCTCGATCGGCAGGATCATGTAGGGGATCCAGATATAGACGAAGACGAGGAAGGTGCCGATGTAGGAGGCCGAGAGCGACGGCCCGCCGATGACGTCGATCGAGAGCAGCCCGTCCAGCAGCCAGGCGAGCCCCAGATGCTCGGCGAGCCAGGTGATGATGCCTTCCTTGGCGAGGATCAGCTTCCAGGCATAGACCCGCACCAGGTAGCTCGACCAGAGCGGCAGCATCACGGCGAGATAGAAGAGCGCCTTGGTGCGCGTCGTGGCGTAGCGCGCCATGTAATAGGCGATCGGAAAGGCGATGATGGCGCAGGCGATCGTGACCGAGGCCGCCATGCCGGCGGTGCGCCAGATGATCCCGATGTTGGCGGCGGTGAAGAGCTCGGCATAGGTGGCGAGCGTCACCTCGCGGACGATCTGGCCGGTAAAGCCGTCGATATAGAAGAAACTCTGGGCGAGGAGCGCGAAGAGCGATCCCAGATAGACGATGCCGAGCCACAGCATCGGCGGCGTCAGCAGCAGGAAGAGGACGAGGCCCGGGCGGAGATAGAGCGCGGTCGAGACGCGCCGCCAGGCCGAAGGCATCCCGATGGCCGGCGCCGCGGCGCTCATGAGGCCGGCGGCCTCGCGCCGATCGTCTGGATGTGGCGGCGGTTCCAGACCAGCTTCACCGGCGCGCCGACGCGGCGATCGGCGAGCCCGGTCTGCTCCTCGCGGTTCTGGTCGAGCACCGTGAGCTCGCCGCCATGGTCGAGCGCGATCGCGTAGCGCGTGTTCGCGCCGAGATAGAGCACGCTCTCGATCCTGCCGCCGACCGCGCAATGGCCCTCCGGCACCGCGGCCTCCGGGCGCTCGATCCGGATCTTCTCCGGCCGGATCGAGAAGGTGGCCGAAGCGCCGGTGATGGCGGCGGCGACATCGGCCGCGACGAGGTTCGAGACGCCGACGAAGCCCGCCACGAAGGCGCTTGCCGGATGCTCGTAGATCTCGGTCGCCGTGCCGATCTGCTCGATGCGGCCCCGATCGAAGACCGCGATCCGGTCGGACATCGAAAGCGCCTCGCCCTGGTCGTGCGTCACATAGACGAAGGTGATTCCGACGCGGCGCTGGATCGCCTTGAGCTCGACCTGCATCTGCTCGCGGAGCTTGAGGTCGAGCGCTCCCAGCGGCTCGTCGAGCAGCAGCACCTTGGGGCGGTTGATGAGGGCGCGGGCGAGCGCCACGCGCTGCCGCTGGCCGCCCGAAAGCTGGCTCGGCTTGCGGGCGCCCATGCCGCCGAGCGCCACCATCTCCAGCATGGCGGCCGCCTCGCGCATGCGTTCCTCCCGCGGCACGCCCTTGATCATCGGGCCGTAGGCGACGTTGTCGGCCACGGTCATGTGCGGGAAGAGCGCGTAGTCCTGGAACACGGTATTGACGTCGCGCTCATAGGGCGGGACGCCGGCCATCGCCCGGCCATGCACGAAGATCTCGCCGGCGGTCGGCTGCTCGAAGCCGGCGATGAGGCGAAGGCAGGTCGTCTTGCCCGAGCCCGAGGGGCCCAGCATCGAGAAGAACTCGCCGTCTGTGATCTCGAAGGAGAGATCGTCGGCCGCCCGGACCTCGCCATAGTGGCGGCTCACCCGGGCGAAGCGCACGGCGGTCGGAGGTTCGGCGCGGTCGGTCATGGCGAGGCCGGGCGGGGCGAGGCGACGCGGGAGAGGGGACGGCACCGGCCGCGACGCGCCTTGCGCCGCGGCCGGAGGCTCGGTCCCGGTCGGGCCCGCGTCAGCGGCCGCCGAGGATCGCGATGTAGTCCGTCACCCAGCGGTAATAGGGGACGCACTCCTTGCCGTCGCCGCAATTGGCGACCGGGGTCTTCCAGAACGAGATCCGCTCGAAATTGCCGAGGCCGTTGGTATCGCAGCCGCCGTCGCCGAGCAGCGCATTGCCCTTGCAGGCGTCGAGCACCGCCGGCACCGAGCCGAACCAGGCCGCGAGGTCGCCCTGGAGCTTCGGATTGATCGAATGCTCCATCCAGAGATAGGCGCAGTTCGGATGCGGGGCATCGACATGCATCATCGTCGTGTCCGCCCATCCGGTGGCGCCTTCCTCCGGCACCGTGCTCGCGATCGGCTGCTTGTCGGCGATCAGCAGGTTCACCTGGAACGGCCAGGAGGAGGAGGCCACGATGCCTTCGTTCTTGAAGTCGTCGATCTGCACGAAGGCGTCGTGCCAGTAGCGCGCCACGATCTTGCGCTGCGTGCGCAGGAGATCGAGGGCCGCCTTGTACTGGTCCTCGGTGAGCGCGTAGGGGTCGGTGATGCCGAGCTCGGGCTTGTGCGCCTTCAGATAGAGCGCCGCGTCGGCGATGTAGATCGGGCCGTCGAAGGCCTGCACCCGTCCCTTGTTGGACTGCCCGTCGGGCAGGGTCTGCTCCTCGAACACCACGCTCCAGCTCTTCGGCGCTTCCTTGAAGGTGTTGGTGTTGTAGGCGAGGAGGTTCGAGCCCCACTGGTAGGGCACGCCGTAATGCTTGCCGTCGACCGTGTGCCAGGGCGCGTTCTGCAGCCGCTCGTCGACCTTGCTCCAGCTCGGAATGAGGGCGGTGTTGACTTCCTGCACGCGATTTCCCGCGATCAGCCGGAGGCTCGCATCGCCCGATGCCGTCACCAGGTCGAACCCGCCCTCGTTCATGAGGGCGACCATCTCGTCCGAGGTGTTGGCGGTCTTGATCGTGACCTTGCAGCCGGTCGCCGTCTCGAAATCGGTGACCCAGTCGTAGTTCTTGTCCGTCTCGCCGCGCTCGATATAGCCCGGCCATGCGACGATCGCGACTTCGCCTTCGCCCGCGCCGACGCTCTGCAGCATGTCGGCTGCGGCGACGCCCGCGCCGAGCGCGGCACCCGCTGCAACGAGCGCCGCTCCGAGGAGCTTCGCGCGCACTGTCATCCCTGACATCGTGACCTCCCATCGTTTTGTGATTGCGATTTTTTCGTCGGTCCGGACAAGGATCGACGGTGGAGAAAGGCTAGCTTTCCTCCCGGGCAATGTAAAATCGGAAACGGAAAAGGCGCGGATTCAGCGGCCCTGCGCCGCGCCAGCGACCATCTCGGCGAAGCTTCCGCGGATCGCCGTTTCCTCGAGATCGCGCAGGATGAAGACGAGCTGCGAGCGGCGCGGGCCCGCGGGCCATCCGGGCAGGCTCGCCGGCGGGTGGAAGAGATGCTGCACCCCGTGGATGGCGACGGGCTCGGCGAGCCCTTCGACCTCGAGCACGCCCTTGATGCGCAGCAGCTTGTCGCCGTGGGTGGCGATCAGCCCCTCGATCCAGCTTGCGAAACGCGGCCAGTCGAGCGGCCGGTCATAAGTGATGGCGAAGGCGCGGATGCGGTCGTCATGCCGGTTGCGGTCGAGCGCCCCATGGTTATGGTCGGCATGGTCGTGGCCCGCGTGGTCGTCGCCCGTGTGGCCGTCATTCGCATGGCCGTCATCGTCGTGATGGCGATGATCCTGTCCGCCATGATCCTGTCCGCCATGGTCCTGCCCGCCATGACCATGCGCCTGCGCCGGCGTCTCGTACGCCTCGGCGCGCAGCCAGGCGGCGACGTCCGGGATCTTGTCGGCGGCCTGGAAGAGGCCGGCGCCGAGAAGGGCCGAAGGCTCGACCGCGCCTTGATGCGCCTCGATCATCGGCGCGGCCGGGTTCAGCGTCCGCAACCGCTGCCGCAGACCGGCGAGCGCCGCTTTATCGGCGAGATCGGTCTTGGTGAGGACGAGGCGGTCGGCGACCGCCGCCTGCTTCACCGATTCCGGCTGGCGGTCGAGCTGGTCCATGGCGTTCACCGCATCGACCGTGGCGATCACGCCGTCGAGGCGGAACCGGTCGGCGACCAGCGGATCCGACATCAGCGTGTGGAGGATCGGCGCCGGATCGGCGAGACCGGTGCTCTCGATCACCACGCGGCGGAAGGCCGGGATCTCGCCCTTGGCGCGCTGCTTGAAGAGCCGGCGCAAAGTGTCGATCAGGTCGCCGCGAACGGTGCAGCAGAGGCAGCCGCTGTCCAGCAGCACGGGCCGGTCGGCGGTCGCCTCGACGAGAAGATGGTCGAGCCCGACCTCGCCGAACTCGTTGATGATGACGGCGGTGTCCGCCATTCCCGGATGGCCGAGCAGGTGCTTCAGCAAGGTGGTCTTGCCGCTGCCGAGAAACCCGGTGAGGAGGCTGACCGGCAGGCGCTCGACCGGAAGGTCGGGCGCGTTCATCGCGGCCCGCTCGCGGCGCGCAGCGCCCAGAGGGCCGCACCCAGCAGCAGCACCGCACCCGCCTGATGCAGGGCGGCGAGCGGGATCGGCACGACGAGGAGCAGGGTCGCGAGGCCGAGGCTCGCCTGGAGCAGGGCGAAGAGGGCGAGCAGATGGATCGGCAGGCCGCGGTTGCGCGGGCCCGCCCCGATCCAGAGTGCGAGGATCGCGATCACGGTCGAGACCGCGAGCCAGCGATGCGCGAACTGCGCCGCCGGGGGATTCTCGAAGAAATTCAGCCAGAGCGGCGACATGGTCCAGAGATCGGCAGGGGCGAAGCGGTCGCCCATCAGCGGGAAGCTGTTATAGACCATGCCGCCATCGAGCCCGGCGGTAAACCCGCCGAGGATGACGGTCGCGCCGAGCAGGCAGAGCACGAGAAGGAGCGGCCGCCGCAGCGCAGGCCCGACCGGCGGCAGGGCCCGGCGGCCGAGCAGGCCGAAGGCGATCCAGAGCAGATAGCCGTAGATCGCGAGCGCCAGCGCCAGATGCGCCACCAGCCGATACTGGCTCACATCGGTGCGCTGGCCGAAGCCGCTCGTCACCATGAACCAGCCGAGCGCGCCCTGGGCGGCGCCGAGCGCCAGCATGGCGAAGAGATGCGGCGTGAGCCCGCGCGGCACGCGCCGCCGCAGCAGGAACCAGGCGAGCGGCAGGGCGAAGGCGAGGCCGATCAGCCGTCCCCACAGCCGATGGACATATTCCCACCAGAAGATCGTCTTGAACTCGCCGAGGCTCATCCCGCGATTGAGCTGCTGATATTCCGGGATCGTCTTGTAGAGCGCGAAAACCCGTTCCCATTCGGCCGAGCTGAAGGGCGGAAGGACCCCGCTGAGCGGCCGCCACTCCATGATCGAAAGGCCGGATTCGGTGAGGCGCGTGATGCCGCCGATCACCACCATCGCCATGACCATCGCGGCGATGACGAAGAGCCAGATCGCGATCGCGCGGCTCTGCGGCGGCAGCGTTTTCATGGGCTCGGCGGGGGTGGCGAGGATGCGTGGCACGGGAGGCGGGTTTAACCCGAGCCCTCCCGGGGCGGCAAGGCGACCAAAGCGCCCAGCCGCCGTGCGAGCCCGGCGGACCTGCCGCCCGCGGCCTGGTACCGGCGTTGGGCCCGATCAGGCGGCCGGCGTCGGTGCGGCGGGCGTCGATGCGGCGGGCGTCAATGCAGGGTCAGGTAGCAGCTCGTGGACCGCAGCAGCGCCGGCTGGATCAGGCGCGCCGAGGCGACCTTCACCGAATGCAGCTTTCCCTCGAGCCGGTGCGACCAGAAATCGAGGAAGCGGTGCAGCACCGGGAAATTCGGGGCCAGGTCGTAATCCTGCCAGACATAGGTCTGCAGGATCCCCGGATGATCGGGCAGGTGGTAGAGGATCTCGGCCGTGGTCAGCCGGTAGTCCTTCAGTTGCAGGGCCAGGGATGCCATTCGGTCACGCTCCTTCTGCGACAAGCGGGAAGGCACGCCGAAATCTTTCCGCAGGATTCTGGCAGAAGAAAGGAAAGATTAAGTTAAACCAAGAGTTTAGCAGCTCATTAACGCGACTGCTGCCAAAGCCCTCGCCGGCCGGCCGCCGATCCGCCACGGCAAAGAACGAGTTTTTTGCCGGTGCCGTTCCCTGGGCTCCCTTGACTCCTCGGGTGCCGCGGCTTACATCGCTGGCACTCACTCGCCGGGAGTGCTAACGACGGCGCCGCGCAGCGGCCCTCGTGGGGCTCCCGGTTCAAGCAAAATCAGGGATTTAGGAGGAGCAGCATGAACTTCCGTCCGTTGCATGACCGCGTGGTGGTGCGTCGGCTCGACGAAGAGCAGAAGAGCGCCGGCGGCATCATCATTCCGGACACCGCCAAGGAAAAGCCGATGCAGGGCGAAGTAGTCGCAGTCGGGGCCGGCGCGCGCACCGAAGACGGCAAGCTTATCCCGCTCGACGTGAAGGCGGGGGATACGATCCTGTTCGGCAAATGGTCGGGCACCGAAGTCAAGATCGACGGCACCGAGCTGTTGATCATGAAGGAGTCCGACATCATGGGCGTCATCGAAGGCGCCACCAAGGCGAAGCGCAAGGTCGCCTAACCGGCGCATTCTCAGAGGACAGCACAACATGGCAGCCAAAGACGTACGTTTCAGCTCCGACGCCCGCGAGCGCATGCTCCGCGGCGTCGACATTCTCGCGAACGCGGTCAAGGTGACGCTCGGCCCCAAGGGCCGCAACGTCGTGCTCGACAAGTCGTTCGGCGCGCCGCGCATCACCAAGGACGGCGTGACGGTCGCGAAGGAGATCGAGCTTTCCGACAAGTTCGAGAACATGGGCGCGCAGATGGTGCGCGAGGTCGCGAGCAAGACCAACGACATCGCCGGTGACGGCACCACCACGGCGACGGTGCTGGCCCAGGCGATCGTGCGCGAGGGCGTGAAGGCGGTTGCCGCCGGCATGAACCCGATGGACCTGAAGCGCGGCATCGACCTCGCCGTCGAGGCGGTGGTCGAGGACGTGAAGAAGCGTTCGAAGAAGATCTCGACCTCGGACGAGATCGCCCAGGTCGGCGCGATCGCGGCGAACGGCGAACGCGAGATCGGCGACATGATCGCCAAGGCGATGCAGAAGGTCGGCAACGAGGGCGTGATCACGGTCGAGGAGGCCAAGGGCCTCGAGACCGAGCTCGACGTCGTCGAAGGCATGCAGTTCGACCGCGGCTATCTTTCGCCCTACTTCATCACCAACGCCGAGAAGATGCAGACCGAGCTGGAGAGCCCCTACATTCTCCTGCACGAGAAGAAGCTCGCGGGCCTGCAGGCCATGCTTCCGGTCCTCGAGGCGGTCGTGCAGTCGGGCAAGCCGCTGCTGATCATCGCCGAGGACGTCGAGGGCGAGGCTCTGGCGACGCTCGTCGTCAACAAGCTCCGCGGCGGCCTCAAGGTCGCGGCGGTGAAGGCGCCGGGCTTCGGCGATCGCCGGAAGGCCATGCTGGAGGACATCGCCGTCCTGACCGGCGGCCAGGTGATCAGCGAAGACCTCGGCATCA
>CAZMUZ010000011.1:0-53625 GCA_964569315.1 uncultured Rhodospirillaceae bacterium
CGTGCCCTGGTCGACGAAGAAAAGGCAATGGGCGCCCTGATGCGGCCCGTCGGCGATCTTCGCCTGGAAGATGAAGTGATCGGCGTGGTTGGCGCTGGTGACGTGCCATTTCTCGCCATTGAGGATGTAGTCGTCGCCCTCGCGGCGCGCCGTCGCCTTGATCGCGTCCACATCAGAGCCGGCGTCCTCCTCGGTGATCGCATAGCATTCGTGGCGTTCGCCGCGGACGTTCGGCTTTACCCATGTCTCCATCTGGTAGGGCGAGCAGGCATCCAGCATCCAGGGCGGCGTCGAGTGATAGCACCAGCCGAGCGCATTGGTGACCTTGCCGATCTCCTCCTGGATCACGACCTGCTCGAGCATCGAAAGCCCGGCGCCGCCATGTTCCTTCGGCACGGAGATCGCATGCAGCCCGATCTCGCGGGCCTTCCGGAAGTGACCGTCGCGGGCTTCCTTGGGGATCTCGCCGTTGTTCATCTCGGCATGGACTTCCCAGGGAATGAGGTCCTCGCGAACGAAGCGCCGCACCTTCTCCTGCCAGGCGCGCGCGCTCGGCGGCAGCGGATAGCTCATGGGTCGGTCCTCTCGCTCGCGCCCGCGTAAGCCCCGCCGTCGGGGCGATAATCGCGGGCGTTGGGGGAAGCAGGCCGAAGAGAGCCATCCGGTCCCGCACCTGCGGCGGGACCGGACGTCGTCGATGGCCGGCCTAGAGGCTGGCCAGCGTCTCGTTCAATGACTTCATCGTGCCCTTGGCCGGCTTTTCCGGCAAGCGGGCGACCGGCAGGGCACCGCGCACGAGGTCGTGGAGCTCGCGCAGGCCGACTTCCTTCTCGGAAAGGATGCCCGTGCTGTAGCTCTCCGAGGCGAGGCCGACCTGAACGGAGCGGATCAGCTCGTCATCCTCATGCTGCACTTGCGTGTTGATGCGCCAGTTGAGGAAGCGCGCCGCCTCCATCGCGCGCGATGCGTTCGGCAGCGCATAGGCGCGACCGCGGATCTTCGCCTTGCCGGGCCCCTGCGGAACGACATGGAAGAAATCCATCGAATCCGGAAAGACGTCGAAGGCGATGTTCGGCATCAGGCTGTAATAGGCCCAGGCGCGCCGGCGATCTTCCGGCAGATGCTCCACGACGGGCAGCAGCTTCTGGTAATGGCGCTCGCTCCAGTTCGCCGACGGGGTGTCGCGGAGCCAGTGCATGTGGCGCACGACGCCGCCCGGCCTCACCTCCGCCTCGTAATGCGCGCCGAAGAGCCGATAGAGCCCCGGATGCCCGACGGGCACGTGGTAGCCCTCGAGGAAGTTGTCCATGATGTTCTTCCAGTCGACGCCGGGCTCGACCGACCAGTAGTCGCCGACCGGAACCATCTCCTCGAAGCGGTAGGCCTTGAGTTCCTCGGAGAAAGGCGCCATGCGCTCGGCGACGGTGGGGCCGCCCTCGCGGAACTTGACGAACACAAAGCCGAGATAGACCTCCACCGGCAGCGACTTCAGCCCGTATTCCGGCTTCTCGAGCCCCGGGAAGCTCTGCTCGCCCGGAACCGCCTTCAGCCGGCCGTCGAGACCATAGGTCCAGCCGTGATAGGGGCAGCGGAGCGCGGCCTTGCAGCTTCCGTTGCGGCCCTTCACCACGGCTGCCGCGCGATGGCGGCAGACGTTGTAAAAGGCACGGATCTCGCCGTCCTCGCCCCGGACGACCACGGCACGCTCGCCCAGCAGATTCAGGGTGGAGTAGGCGCCCGCATTGGCGAGTTCGCTCGCATGGCAGACGATCTGCCAGTTGTTGAGGAAGAGATGCTGCTTCTCCAGCTCGAAAAACTCGGCATCGTTATAGGTCCAGCCGGGCAGGGTCTCGGCGGGCGCGCGCGTCCCGCTCTCGAGCGTCAGCCCGTCGGCCTTGGCCGGCATCGGCATGGTCATCGTCGTCATCGCAGCATCCTTTCCCGTAGTGATCCGATCGTCCGCAGCGCTCGTCTTGAATCCGATTGTCGTCATTGCCCGATTGTCGTCATTGATTGACCGCCGTTCTGGCCGGCGCCGGCATGGCGCGGCCGCCGAACTCGGCGGGAAAACTCTGTGCCAGGAAGGCGAAGCAGGTGCGCTTCGCCTCGGCGCGGTCGAGGCCCTTGGGGTTGACCAGCAGGTCGAGCCAGAGCCCGTCGATCATCGCGTTCAGGCCGCGCGCGATCGCATCGACGTCGAGATGGCCGTAGCCGCCCTTGTCGATGATCGCGCGGATGAGGGCGCGGGTCTGGTCGAAATAGGCGTCCGACAGCTCCGAGCAGAGCCGCAGATACTCTGGCCGCCAGCGCGCTTCGCCCCAGAACGCGTACCAGACCGTCACGCCCTTGCGGCTCGCGATCTGCGTATCGAAATCGGCATCCACCATCGCGGCGAGCTGGGCGGTCGGGTCGGCCGCCGAACGGGCGAGGGCGGCCGTCCAATGCGACTGATATTGCTGCGCCATGTGCCGCAGCGTCGCGCTCAGCAGCTCCTCCTTGGACTTGAAATAGAAATTCACGATGCCGGCGGAGAGATGCGCGGCTTCGGCGATTTCGGCGAGGGTGAGGCCCGCGAACCCGCGCCTGGCGATGACGTCGATCGTCGCCTCGACGAGCTGCGTCCGCCGCACTTCCTTGATTTCGAGCCGTCCCATGGCACCCGCCTCAATGAGATCGCGATAATATCATATGAGTTTCATAAGTCAATGTTTTTGCTATTATATTTCACTTACATTGAATGAGTAATCAATCAAATATTTGACCGGACAGGGATTTTTTGCCCCGCTCCGATTCCCGACCCGTCGGTCAGGTTCGGCGAATCTCCATGCGGAGAAACGGCCGGGACAGCGGGCCGATTTCGCCCTGTCGGAGCGGGTTCGCGGCGTGATCAGGATGGGGCCGGTCGCCGGCAGGTCGGCCTGTCGCGATCGATGTGGTAGCGTCGGCGCCGCCGTCGGCTGAGGAGGGATGTCGCCTTGCTGGAAATCGTCGATGACGGTCCTGTGCGCACGCTTGCGCTCGACCGTCCGGATGTGCGCAACGCGCTCAACAAGGGCTTGCTGCAGGCATTGCGGCAGGCCCTTCGCGATGCGGAGCGCGCCGGGGTGCGATGCCTCGTGGTCACGGGGCGCGGCAAATCCTTTTCGGCCGGCGCCGACATCGCCGAATGGGCCGACGCAGAGAAGAGCGGCAACACCGAAGGCTATGGCTGGGTCGAGGAGGCCCATGGGCTCGTCGCCGAGATGGCGGCCTTCCCGGTGCCGACGCTGGCGCTCCTGAACGGGGCCGCGGTCGGCGCCGGTCTCGACATGGCGCTCGCCTGCGATTTCCGCTTCGCGGCCGACAGCGCAAAGTTCATCTGCGCCTATACGAAGATGGGCTATTCGCCCGATGCCGGCGGCACTTGGCTGATGCCGCGGCTGATCGGGCTCGAGCCCGCGAAGCGCTTCGCCTTCACCGGCGAAACCTGGCTCGCCCCCGAAGCGCTGCGCCGCGGCCTCGTGACCGAGATCCATCCGGCCGATCGGTTGGCGGCGGCCGGGCTCGCCTTCGCGAAGCAGCTCGCGTCGGGGCCGACGGTCGCACAGCGCCATGCGAAGCGCCTGATGGAATCCGCGGCCACGCGCACGCTGGCCGAGCAGCTCGCCGAGGAACGCAAGGCCGGCGAGGATTGCGGCCGCAGCGAAGACGCCAAGGAGGCGATCGATGCCGCGGTCGCGCGACGCGAGCCCGTCTTCAAGGGCCGCTGATCCCCCAACGATAGCGAAGAACCGGAGCTGTCCCGATGTTCCTTCCCGATCTCCTGAAGCACAAGCGCATCCTAGTGACCGGCGGCGGTACCGGCCTCGGCTTCGCCATGGGGCGGCGCTTCCTCGAGCTCGGCGCCGAGCTCGTGATCTGCGGTCGCCGTACCGAGGTGCTCGCCGAGGCGAAGGCGGCGCTGGAGAAGGAGACGGGCGGCAAGGTGGAGACTCATGGCTGCGACGTCCGCGACGCGGCGCAGGTCGAAACCATGCTGGACGCGGTCTGGAAGCAGCGTCCGCTCGATGCGCTGATCAACAACGCGGCCGGCAACTTCATCTCGCGCACCGAGGAGCTGTCGCCGCGCGCGATCGACGCCGTGCTCAACATCGTGCTGCATGGCAGCGCCTACATGACCGTCGGTTGCGGCAGGCGGTGGCTCGCGGAGAAGCGGCGCGCCGCTGTGGTCAGCATCATAACCACCTATGCCTGGACGGGATCGGCCTATGTGGTGCCCTCGGCGATGGCCAAGGCCGGCGTGCTTGCCCTGACGCGCAGCCTCGCCGTGGAATGGGGCGGCCGCGGCGTGCGGCTGAACGCGATCGCGCCCGGACCCTTTCCGACTCCGGGCGCCTGGGAGCGGCTGGTACCCCGGGCCGACCTCGCTAAGGCCTTCGAAACCAAGAATCCTTTGGGCCGGGTCGGCGATCACAGGGAACTTTCTGACCTTGCGAGCTTTCTTGTCTCGGACGGGGCGGGGTATATAAATGGCGAAGTGGTCACCATCGACGGGGGTTAGTGGCTGCAGGGGGCGGGACAGTTCAACTTCCTTTCGCAATTGACGGAATCCGACTGGGAAGCGCTCAAGCCGAAGAAAAAAGGTTAACCCTGCGACGGGGTCGATCGCCGAGAGGCCCACGCGGCGATACGGACTGTCGTGATAGAATCCAAGGCAGCCGGGCGCCCCGCGGCGGCGCCAACCCGGAAGGAGGGCCATGTCTTATCGACGCTTTGCGTTCGTTTCGTTGCTCGTCAGCTTAATGCTGGCTGGATGCAATCGAGACTACGTGCCGCCGGAAGAGCCCGGGTCCGAGGCGCCCTCAAGCCCGACCACCACGACCGAACCCGCTCCGGTGCCGCCGCAGCCGGTGCCTCTGCCGCAACGCGCCTTTCCCATCCCGCCGATGAAGCCGTCGCTCGAGGCTGGCGAAACCGGCGCGCCGCGTCCGTCGCCTGTCGTCGATCCGGACGATCCGCAACGCCTCGTGGGGCTCGATCTGCCGGAGGCGACCGAACTGCTGGGCGAGCCTTCCATCGCGGAGGAGCAACCGCCCGGCAAGATCCTCACCTATGTGTGGGAAGCTTGCCGCCTGAAGGTCTTTTTCTATCCCGATCTCAGCGACCAGCATTTCAAGGCGCTTACCTACGAGTTTTCCGGTATCGAAGCATCCGCCGAAGCCGAGCGCGCTTGCTTCGCGACCATGCTGCAGAGGAACGGAATCTGATATGATGGAAACAGCCGCGACATCCGCAAAGCCCCGTGTCGTCGTCGTCGACGACGACGCGATGTTCCGCGAGTCCCTGGGCCTCAATCTCGGCGAGAGCGGGTTCGATGTCGTCGAGTTTCCGGGCGGACGGCCCTGTCTCGACTATTTCTCCGGCGGCAGCTCCGCCGACGCGATCCTGCTCGACTGGCGCATGCCCGGTCTCGACGGTCTTGCCGTGCTGAAGCAGCTTCGCGAGCGCGGCGTGCGCGTGCCGGTGATCTTCCTGACCGTGCTCAGCGACGATATCTACGAGGAAGCGGCGTTGCGTTTCGGCGCCGTCGACTTCATCGAGAAGTCGCGCAGCCTCGCCATCATTCTGCAGCGGCTGAGGCTGATTACCGAGGGGGCCAAGCAGAACACGCCGACGCCGGCGCCCGGCGCCGGCTCGTCGGTGCGCCGCGGCAAGCTCGAGCTGCGCACCGACATCGCGCGCGCGTTCTACGGAGACAAGCCTGTCGACCTGACGATGACTGAGTTCAATATCGTCTGTGCTCTGGCGGCGGCGATCGACGCCGACGTGTCATATCGGCAAATTTACGATCTGGCACGAGGCGCCGATTTCATCGCGGGGCAGGGCGATGAGGGGTATCGGGTCAATGTCCGTTCTTTCATCAAGCGTATCCGACAAAAATTCCGCGCCGTCGATGCCGAGTTCGACGGCATCGCCAACTACCCCGGCTTCGGATACCGGTGGGTGGATCCGAGCTAGATCCACCGTGTCGGATACAGCTCCCGTGGTGAAGGCGAGGTCGCTTACGCGGCGGCTGGTCGTGCTTTTGCTCGCCTTCGTCTGCGTGCCGCTCGCCATCTACATCACCCTGCGGGACGCCGCGGACGAACGGCAGGCGCTGCTGCTCGACAGCGTGCAGGAGCAGGGCCGCATCGTGGCGCGGGCGCTGGCACCGCTGGTACAGCAGGATAGCTCTCCCTTGCCCTACCTGGCGGAGGAGCTCGCCCGCTACGGCAACGCGACCACCCGCCTCAAGGTGCTGTTCCGGCCCGCCGGCGAAACCGGCCCCTCCGGCTTTTATTTCGTCGCCGCCGCGCCGCCCGTGGAATCCGCGCAGCTCGCCGACGAGCGCGAGGCACTGCTGCGGCAGGGCATTCTGAGCGCGGTCGCCTCGACCTGCGCCGACCGGGTCTCGCTCGCCGACCGCTACCGCGCGCCGGACGGCAGCGAGGAAGTGCTGACCTCGATCACGCCCGTGCTGGGTCCCACGGGCTGCTGGGCCATCGTGATGTCGCATCCGCTCGAAAGCTTCATCGGCGCACAGCTCGGCCGGCCCTACTGGGCGCGCCCCGAGATCCAGATCGCGGGCGGCATCTATCTCCTGCTCGCGGCGCTGACCCTCGGCGTCTTCGCCAGCATCCGGCGCAGCATGGCGCGCTTCCGGCTTCTCGCCCAGCAGGTCAGGACCGAAGGCGTCGAATCGGTCTCTTTCACGGCGCGAAACGAGATCGCGGAGCTCTCGAGCGTCGCCCGCGAATTCGACCGCATGATCGGACGCCTGCGTGCCTCGGCCCGGCACCTGCGGCAGACCGCCGAGGACAACGCCCATGCCTTCAAGACGCCGATCGCCATCATGCGGCAGGCGCTGGAGCCATTGAAGCGGATGCGCGAGCCCGAGGACCGAGCGCGTCGCGCCGTGCAGATCATCGACGCCTCGATCGAGCGGCTGGATTCGCTGGTCGCGGCGGCACGGCGCATGGACGAGGCGATGGCCGAACTGGTCGATCCGCCCCGCGGCCGCGTGCAGTTCTCGGCCCTCATCGGCCGCCTTGCCGCGGGTTATCGGCCGCTCATCGAAGGGCGCCGTCTGGCGCTCGTTTCCGATATCGACAGCGGCATCGTGGTGCAGGGCGGCGAGGAACTGATCGAGACCATCATCGAAAACATCCTCGACAATGCGGTCGGCTTCTCGCCCGAGCATGGCCGCGTCGAATTGAGCCTCAAGCGGCGCGGCGGCCGTGCGGAGCTCCGCGTCCGCGACCAGGGGCCGGGCGTGCCCGAGGGCGACCTCGAGCGCATCTTCGAGCGCCGCTATTCGCAGCGGCCGGAGGAAGGCAGCGGCGACCAGGGCGACGACCAGCGCTGGCATTCCGGGTTGGGGCTCTGGATCGTGCGGCGAAATGTCGAGGCCATGGGCGGCGATACGCGGGCGATGAACGCCCCGGATCGCGGCCTCATCGTCGAGGTGAATCTGCCCCTGGCGGACTGATCGTGGTTAACTTTCGCTTAACGAACAATCACAACTTTGCCTCCACAATCAATGGGGTAGCTCGTTTACGCTGCTCCTCATGATGTTCCGCACCCCCACGCATTTCTTCGCCGCCCGCCATCAGGAATCGCGCGTCGCACCGAGCCCTGCGACCGAATGGCCGGATTTCGCCATCGAGCTCGATCGCACCCTGCGCCGCATCGGGGTGCAGCGGGTTCGCGTGACGCTTGCCTGCCTGATGTTCAAGGATGACGTCGATCCGGCCGGTCTTTCGGCGCAGATCGCCGAGCGGCTGGCGGTCGATGCCGGGCTCGCGGGCAGCGATCCGGACGGCGCCGTGATGGCGGTGAATTTCGGGCCGCGGCGCTACGGCCCGGCCGGGGACGCCGACGAGGCGCAGCGGATGCGCCGCTGGTTCCGCGATGTGCTGCAGGACCTGGCGCCGGAAGCGCTCGAAGGCGCCACCGTCGCGGTCGCGCATTTCTGGAGCGACGAATGGGCCGGCATCGCGCCGCATGCGCGCCGTTGCATGCTGGGTCAGCCGGCGGCGCTGCAGCGTCCGCAGCGCGAGCTCGCGGTCGCCTCCTGATCGGTACCCGCGCGGCCGGTCAATCCGGCCGCACGCCCCGCAATATGATCTCGCCTTCGCCGAGAGCGGCCTTGATCGCCGCAAATCCGCGTTCCGCTTCCTCGTAGCGTTCGCGCGAACGGCGCAACTCGCTGATCTCGAGCTCGCCCGGAATGACCTCCGGATTGTTCCCCAGATCCACCACCTGCGCAAGGTAGCGACCGCGCAGTCGCGCCACGAGCCAGGCCAGCCTTTCGATCTCCCGCGGCGAGGCATCGATCACGGCATTGAGCGCTTCCTTGCGGGCGAGCTTCTTCGCGTCGCCGACGAGCTGGTAGAGGAACTGGCGCGTGGTCTGCGGCGAGGCGACCGGCGCCGGCGCGGGATCGGCGGCCTTGGGCTTGCTCTTGCCGTGAAAGAGGTCGATCAGGCGCGGTTCGCGGTTCTGCCGGGCTTCGGGTTTCGCCGGGGTCGTCAGGCTTGCGGTCATGGTGATCTCCCGCGGGTCATGGCGTATGGCACGGCGGTTGGCTGCGCCGTCGCCGTTCATCCAGGACGTTGCAAGGGGCGGGCCAAACGGAGGCCACGGATTCTGCGGGTTTTCGATCGGCATCCGGCATTATTTGCCGGTCCGCCAGGGCTGGCGGCAGAGGCTGCCGCCCGCCTGGTTAACGAGGCCGCCGGTGGGGCGGCCGCTCAGCGACGATAGGAGGGATCGCTGCGGTCGAGCTCCCGAAGCATCGCTTTCCAGGGGAGTTCCGGCCATGCCGGATCGCTCATCTCATATTGCCCGGCCACATGGGCGCAGATTTCGGGCGAGGGGATGACGAGTTCCGCGCCCGTCGCCTGGGCGGCGAGCTGCACCTCGCAGGAGCGCTCCAGATAGAGCATCAGGATGAAGGCTTCGGCGGCGCTGCGGCCGACCGTCAGCAGCCCGTGGTTGCGCAGCACCATCGCCGGGTTCCGGCCGAGGGACGCCGTCAGCCGCTGCCGCTCGTCGAGATCGAGCGCGACCCCTTCATAATCGTGATAGGCGAGCCGCCCGTAGAACTGCAGCGCGTGCTGGTTCAGCGGCAACAACCCTTCCTTGAGGCAGGAAAGAGCCACGCCGGCCCTGGTGTGGGTATGGAGCACGCAGACCACGTCGTCGCGCGACATGTGGATCGCGCTGTGGATCGTAAAGCCCGCCGGATTGACGTCGTAGTCGCTGGGCTCGACCTTGTTGCCGTCGAGGCCGACCTTCACCAGGCTGCTGGCGGTGATCTCGTCCCACATCAGCCCGTAGGGGTTGATGAGGAAGTGCCGTTCCGGCACCGGCAGCCGCGTCGAGATGTGCGTATAGACCGTGTCGGTCATCCGGTATTTCGCGACGAGGCGGTAGCAGGCGGCGAGCTCGACCCGGAGCCGCCATTCATCGTCGCTCATGCCGGGAGTCGGCGTCAGGGACGCCGGCCGAATCTCGTTCATGACATGCCTCTCGCTGCTGGCGCTGCGCCCGCCGCGGTAACGGCAGAACGCGGAATAATATTCTCCGGAACGGCGACCGAAGGGAAGGGGCTGGCCCGAAGCGGAATCGGCGTGGATCGAAGCGATCCGATCGGTGAATCCCCTTGCCATCGCGCTGATCGGTGGTCGTCTCACGCCTCGACCCGGCCCGGCTCGCGGCGATCGGGCTTTAGGCGCGCCGCTCCAGGGCGGGTTCGCTCGGACCGGCGAGGCAGCGGTTGGCCGGCAGCACGATGCGCACGGCCGTGCCCTTGCCGGGTTCGCTGTGGATCGTCAGGCTCCCGCCATGCAGTTCGGCGAAGCTCTTGCTGAGCGGCAGGCCGAGCCCGGCGCCTTCGTGCCGGCGCGCCATCGACCCGTCGATCTGCCGGAACGGCGCGAGCGCGATCGGAATATCGTCCTGCCGCATGCCGATGCCGGTGTCGCGGACCTCGAGCCGGAGGTTGCCTTCGTCGGTTCGCTCGAGCGTGACGCCGACATGGCCGCCCGCGGGCGTGAACTTGATCGCATTGGAAAGCAGGTTGATCAGCATCTGCTTGAGCTTGGTCGGATCGCCGTGGAAAAGCGGCAGGCCGGCCTGGCAATTGGCGGTGATCTGGAGATTGGCCGAGGCCGCGCGCTCGCCGGTGAGGCGCACGCAGGAGCCGACGATCCGCTCCAGGTCGACGGACTCCTCCCAGAGCTGCAGGCGTCCGGCCTCGATCCGCGAGATGTCGAGGATCTCGTTGATCACGGCGAGCAGATGCTTGCCGCTTTCGGCGATGTCCTGCGCGTAGTCGCGGTAGCGCGTGTTGCCGAGCGGCCCGAACGCCTGGCGCATCATGACTTCGGCGAAGCCGATCACGGCGTTGAGCGGCGTGCGCAGCTCGTGGCTCATATTGGCGAGGAACTCGCTCTTGCTGCGGTTGGCGAGTTCGGCCTGCTCTTTCGCCATCTGCAGGTCGACTTCGGTCGCCTTGCGTTCGGTGATGTCCTGCACCGTGCCGATGATGCAGACGAGCTCGCCTTGCCGGTCGCGCTGCACGGTGGCGAGCTCCTGGATCCAGCGTTCCTCGCCGTTCGGGCGCCGGATGCGATACTGGATGGGGTAGGAACCGCCGCCGGTCTCGACGAAGGCGCGGAAGGCGTCCGCGACCAGGGCACGGTCGTCCGGATGGACGAAGCGTTCCCTCAGCTCCGCCGGGCTCAAGGCGGAGAATTCGAGGCTGGTGCTGCCGAAGATCTGTGCGGCCTCTTCGGAATACTGCATCGCGCCGGTGCTGACGTGCCACGGCTTCTCCTGCGGCAGCCACACCCAATGGCCGAGGCTCGCGAGACGCTGTGTGCGCCGGAGCAGATCCTGGGTGTCGCGAAGCTCGGCTTCGTAGCGCTGACGGGCGGTGACGTCGCGGGACACGCTGACGATGACCGCCGGCCCGTCGTCGGGACCGGAAGCCGTGGCGCGACCGATCGTCTCGAGCCAGACTTCGCGGCCATCGCGGCGCTGGATGCGATAGATCATGGTCGCCTGGGCGGCGCCGGTGGCGAGCAGGTGGAAGCAGCTCTCGACATTGTCGCGATCGTCGCGATGGATGAATTCCAGCAGTCGCCGGCCGCGGATCTCGGCGGCGCTATAGCCGAGCATGGAAGACACGGCGGGCGAGGCGTAGAGGACGGTCGTATCGAGCGCGTGGCGGGAAATGATGTCGGTCGATAGATCGGCCAGCAGGCGATAGCGCGCATCGCTGCGGAGTTGTCCGCGCAGATGGCGCTCGCGCTCGCCGGCGACGGCCGAGAGCACCACGGCGATCGCCGAGCCGATGCTGAGCGACGCCTCGAGCGGAAGGGCGTAAAGCCCGGCCTCCGCGCTGAAGGGCCAGATCTCCATGGCGAAGCCGGTGACGAACCCCGCAAGGCTGAGGGCAAGCGCGCCCAGCGCCCCGCCGGGCGGAGCGAACCGCACGGCAAGCCAGACGAGGGCCGGAAACGGCAAATAGAGGAGCCCGTAGCGGCTCTCCGGCAGCCCCGGATCGTAGGCCACGGCATAGGCCTGGATGGCGACCAGGCCGCCCAGGAGCAGGATCGCCTCGAGCGCGCGGGGGCCGGAGAAGACCTGATGCAGGGTCTCCCGCCCGCGATGCCAGGCGAGCAGGAACGGCGTTACGGTGATGAGGCCGATGAGGTGGCCGAACCACCAGACCCGGAAGATCGCGAGGAAGTCGAGCGTGGGGTCCTGCAGCGTCACGGTCCAGGTGCCGACCAGCGCGGCCGCGGCGGCCGCGAGGCCTGCCACCGGACCGACGAAGAGCAGCATCTCGCGGGGGCGGTCCACCCGCAGCCAGGCGAGGTTGCGCAGGCGCAGCAGCCCGATGGCGATAAGGAATTCGACCCCGCTGGCGCCTGCGATACCCGCCGCCGCCCGCCAGTCGCCGAGGGTCAGGTAGCTGTTGGCGAAAACGCCGGCCAGCAGGGGCAGGAAAGGCTGCCACCAATAGCGGTGCGGCCGCCGCAGGGCGGCGAAAAGGGCGATGGCCGTGGGCGCCCAGAGCGCCGGGACGGCTTCGGGCACGTAAAGGAGATAGTTGCCCGCCCAGGCCGTGGCGAAGCAGGCAAGCGCCACCAGCGCCATCCCGACCGGATTGCGGGCGAAGCGCCGCATCCTTGCTGGGGAACTGGGTGGCTTTGGCATCGTTATCCGATGGTTAAGAGGGCCTGCGCGTGTCGTTAAGTTTGGGTTCGCAAGCGTTAACAAAGATTGAAGGCTGCGTTGTTGCCCGCTCTTGGTCACTCCACGCAAAGCGTCTGAAAAACAATAGGCATTTCAGATTTTTGCGAGACCGACTTCAGCTTCTCGATGAGGGGGATTCCCGCGGATGGTTTCGGAATTCTGAAGCGAAGGGATGGGTTTTCTCGCCGAGGCGCGAAAGGCCGCGCGTCCGTAAAGCGTTTTTTGACGCGAGTCTGCGAGCATCTTTCGGCAATTTGTTCGTAAAGGGGGGCGTCGGCAGCCGTCGGCGCGGGTCGCAGCAGGCCGATGCAGCTCAGCACGTCGATCGCAAAGCGCCCGCAGCGTTGGCGCACGGTCTTCTACGTCCTGGCGGCGCTCAATCTGGTGTCGATCGGTGGCAGCCTCTATGTGAGCCACCGCATCATGGCGAACTATCTCGAATCCGTGAGCACGAACCGGGATTGGCTCGCCCGGCTCACGCAATATGCGGCCATCGCCCGTCTCGTGCAGGCGGTGAACGAGCCGGTGCGCGATGTCTTCAGCACGCACGACATCTCGGCCGCCAAGGATCGCCGTACCGCCGCGCTGCAGGCCTTCAATCAGCAGCTCGCCGCCCTCGACGCGGAGGTCGACAGGATCGCCGGCGCCGAAACCGTCACCGCGATGCGGGCGCGGGTGGAAGAGATCCGGCTCGCCATGCGCGGCATGCTGGTCGATCAGAACCGGGTTTTTCGCTCCCTCAGCTACAATCGGGAGCAGGATGCCGCCTCGCATATGTCGGAGCTCGATCGGAAATACACCCGACTCCTGCTGCTGCTCGACGCGGCGGCGCAGGACGTCCGCAAGTTCCAGGCCGGTTTCCTCGATCACCAGCTCCCCGCCGCCACCGATCTCCGGCGATTGCAGATCTGGGTCGGCGGCTGCGTGCTGATCGTGCTCGCCATGCTGTCGATCCTCGGCCACCGGCTCGCGGGGAAGATGGCGGCGGCGGACGAGGCGCAGCGCAACCAGATGCTGGCGCTGCGCGAGAAGGATGCGGCGCTGCATATCCGCATCGCCGAGCTCGCGGAGGCGCAGCGCACCTTCGAGCGGCAGAGCCGGGACCTCGAGGAGGCGCGCGATGCGGCGGAGGCCGCGAGCCGGGCCAAGTCCGAGTTCCTGGCCACGATGAGCCACGAGATCCGCACCCCGATGAACGGCGTGCTCGGCATGACCAACCTGCTCGCCGACACGGCCTTGAGCGACGAACAGCGCCGTTATCTGACGACGATCCGCGATTCCGGCGAGGCGCTCCTCGACATCATCAACGACATCCTGGATTTCTCGAAGATCGAGGCCGGCAAGATCGAGCTGGAGACGGCGGATTTCGAGCTGGCGCCGGTGGTCGACAGCGTCGTCGAGCTGCTGGCGCCGCGCGCCTTCGCCAAAGGCCTCGACCTCGCGGTTTACATCGATCCCGAGCTGCCGGCCGGATTCCGCGGCGATGCCGGCCGCCTGCGCCAGATCCTGCTCAATCTCGCCGGCAATGCCGTCAAGTTCACCGAACAGGGGGGTGTCACGATCGAAGTGACGCAGATCGGCGGCGAGGGCGAAACCGCGCGACTCTGCTTCGCCGTTATCGACACCGGCATCGGCATTCCGCCGGACGTGCAGGAACGGCTTTTCGCCCCCTTTGCGCAAGGCGACGCATCGACCACGCGCCGCTTCGGCGGCACCGGCCTCGGCCTTGCGATCACGCGCCAGATCCTCGACATGATCGGCGGCGGGATCTCCATCGAGAGCACCGTCGGCGAGGGGAGCTGCTTCCGGGTCGAGCTGCCGCTGCCGATCTGCCAGGTGGCGGCGATCGATCTCGCGGCGTTCCGCGACGCGCTCGCCGGCCGCAGTGTGCTGGTGGTCGATGACAGCGCCGTCAACCGCACGGTCTTCCGTCGTCAGCTCGGCGGGCTGGGGATGCTGGTGAACGAGGCGGACTCGGCCGTCGCGGCGATCGCGCTGCTCGAGCGGGAGCAGAGGGCCGGCCGGCGCTTCGAGATCGCCATTCTCGATCACATGATGCCCTATGCGGACGGCGTCGATCTCGCGCAGGAGATCCGTGGCCGTCCGGAGTTCGCCGAGCTCAAGCTCGTGCTCTCTTCCTCGGCCGGGTGGTCGGGCCGCACCCATGCCGATATCGATCGGCTGTTCGATGCCGAGCTCAGCAAGCCGGTGCGGCGCAACGAGACTTTGCTGTGCCTCGGCACGCTCATCGGAATGAAATCGGAGGTGGCGGAACGCGCGCGCATCCTGCCGCAGAAGCCGGTTGACGTCGGAACGCGTTCGCTCCGCGTGCTGCTGGCCGAGGACAACAAGGTGAACCAGCTTCTCGCCGTATCGCTCCTGACCAAGGCGGGGCACCGGGTGGATGTCGCCGGCAACGGCCTCGAGGCGCTCGCGGGGCTGAAGGCGCGGCCTTACGACCTCGTGCTCATGGACATGCAGATGCCGGAAATGGACGGGCTGCGCGCCACGCGCGAGATTCGCGCGCTCGCCGGCCCGGCATCCCAGATCCCGATCATCGCCATGACCGCCAACGCCCTCAAGGGCGACCGCGAGCGATGCATCGCCGCCGGCATGAACGACTACGTCTCGAAGCCGATCGCCCGCGACATCCTGCTCCAGAAGATCGCGTTCTGGACCAACAGCGAGGCGCTGTCCGCGAGCCACGAAGCGCCCGAACCCTCGCCGCGGCCCGGCCGTATCGAAGGCGTGGCGCCGGAGGCGGTCGCCGCGCTGCAATCGCTGATCGACGATATGGAAGAGATCGACAAGCGCCGCCAGCCGCAGGGCTAGGTGCCGTTGCGCATCGAGGGCATCGCGCCCACTATCGTGGGATCCTCCTTACCCCCGCGCATCGGCGGGAAACGCTGCGGTTTCCATGAACGACCCGCTGATCTCCGACGGCCGCATCGCGGTCAAGAAATGCCGCCACGGCCTGTTCATGTACAACCGGCATGACCAGTTCATCGGTCGGGGCATGGCGCTCTACGGAGAGTGGTGCGAAGCCGAGCTCGCGGGGTTGCTGCAGATCTTGCGGCCCGGTGACATCGTGCTCGATATCGGTGCGAACATCGGGACCCACACGGTTCCGCTCGCCCGCAAAGTCGCGCCGAACGGCGCCGTGTTCGCCTTCGAGCCGCAGCGCGTGGTCTTCCAGATCCTCTGCGGCAATGTCGCGCTGAACGGCCTTCCGAACGTCCAGTGCCTACAGAAGGCGGTCGGGGCGAGCCGGGGAACGATCGGCGTGCCGGCGCTCAATCAGGATATCGACCAGAATTTCGGTGGGCTCAAGCTCGGGGACCGCGCGCCGGATCGCGGCGAGCCGACGGAGCTCGTCGCCCTCGACGATCTCGACCTGCCATCTTGCCGTCTCATCAAGATCGATGTCGAAGGTATGGAGACGGAGGTGCTCGCCGGTGCGCGCGAAACGATCGGCAGGCATCGGCCGCTGCTCTTCGTCGAGAACAACCGCATCGACACTTCCCGCGGCATTCTCGAAGCCGTCGCGAGCCTCGACTATGCGGCCTGGTGGCATATCTCGCCCTACTTCAATCCGCAGAATTTTTTCGGCAATGCCGAGAACATCTATGAAGGGTTGGTGCCCGAGGCGAACCTGCTCTGCCTGCCGAAGAGCTCTGCCGCCACCGTGTCCGGTCTGCCGCCGGTGCTCGGTCTCGACGACAACTGGCAGAAGGCGCTCGAGCGGCAGGGCATGATGTTTCAGGTGGCGCCGGAAAGCTGACGCGGCGCGGCTGCCGCCATTTGTCAGGGTGGTCCGATCCGGAGGCCGAGGGTGAGGCGGATCCTGTTGCCGGGGATTTCGTCGGGGACGGGATCGAAGGGCGCCGATTTGCGGATCGTTTGCAGGCCGGCCTTGTCGAGGATCTCGTAGCCTGTGCTTTCGACCACGCGCGCCGCCAGCAGCCGGCCCTGTCGGTCGATATCGATCTCGTAGGACGCGTAGCCGTTCAGGCCGAACAGTTCCGCCGTCGGCGGATAAACGCGGTTGCGCAAGATTTTGTCGCGCATTGCGTTCAGATAGGGATCGCCGCCGCCTTCGCCCGGGTAGATGTCGGCATTGTCCGGCGCCGTCGCCGTCTCGGTCGGCGCTTCCGCGGGCGCCGGCGCCTTGCGCGCGGCCGGTTCGGGCGGTTTCTTGGGCGGCAAAGGCGGCGCCATCATCGCCTGTTGCGGTTCCTGCGCCGGGGTCGGCGGCGGGATCGGCTCGCTCGCGGGCGCCGGCGTCTGCTCCGGCAGCTCGGGTGCCGGTGCCGGCTCGGGCGGCGGCGCTGCGTCCGCCGGCGCTTCGGGTGCCGAGCCCGGATCGCGATCCGCCAGGTCGCCGCCGGACCGCAAATCCGGCATCGGCTGCTGCGGCTCCGGCGGTTTCTCTGGCGGCGGGGGCGGCGGGGGTTCTTCGGGCGCCTGATAGGCGAGCTCGACCGGGATCGGCGGCTCTTCCGGCGTCGTCGTCTCCAGCGGCAGTCGCTCGATGAGGGTCGCGAAGCTCGCCAGATGGAGCAGGAGGGCGGCCAGTATCGCCACCATCATCCGCGACGTCGCCCGGACGTCGCTGTTGGCCTCGACGGCGAAGCCTTCGGCGCGCAGCACGCCGTCGCTTTCATCCCGGGTCAGGGGCGGCGGCGACGGGTCTGTTTTTGCGGGATCATCCTGCATTCCCGCCTCTCAAGCTTCCGCGGCGGCCAGCGGCGAAGCCCGGCCTGCGCGAGGTCGTTCCTCGAACCATACGCCCTGCCGCCGGTGCCCGCCGCGTCCGCTTCGTAACAAGATCGAGGCCGAGCTTCCGGGGCCGCAGGCCGGTGCGATACCGCAGGCGGCGCGGGCAGCGGCCGCGTCGAAGCCGGTTCCCGGGACCGATCCCGGTTGGGCGCGCGATGCCGGCGATTGCCGGCCGATGGCGAGGTTGACGCGGCATTCTACCGTTCCCGGGGGATGGTCTCTTCCGATGACAGCCCGTAACCCGCCGCTACATCACGCCGCCGGGTTTTCGGCAATACGCCGAATGGCGTCGCGGCGCCGAATGGTGATCCGCTGCCGTTTCGTCGCGATCAGCTCCGCCTTTTCCCAGGCGGTCAGGATGCGGCTCACCGTATGCAAGGTCGACCCGCACATTTCAGCCACGTCTCTTCGCGTCAGCGGAAATCCGATGGTCGTTCCATCGCCGGCGGGTTGCCCTGCCCGATCGGCCAGGTGAAGCAGGACATTGGCGATTCGCCCTTCGACGCGCTGGGTCGCGACTTCGCGCAGCCGTTCCTGCACGTCACGAACGCGCCCGCCGAGCACCTTGATGATGTTGAGGGCGATCTGCGGATGCCGGCGGATCAGATCCAGCAAGACCGGCTCGGTCCAGCTAACCTCGATCGAATCGGTAACGGCTTTCGCCTCCGCCGGATACCTGCCATCGGTGAACAGCGCCACCGTGCCGAACATTTCGCCCCGTCCGATGAAGCGCACGATCAGTTGCGCGCCATTCTCATCGGATTGAGCGATACGGACCCGCCCCTCCGTCAGCGCATGGCAATGGCGGGCCGGCGCGCCCTGGGTGAACACCACCGTATCCTTGGCCAGCCGGCGCAGCCTCGCGCAACCGGCCACCTCGGTCAGCGCCTCGCGCGGCAGCCCTGCGAACAGCTCCATCGCGGACAGGCTCTCGGGCGACAAGGGCTCATGCAAAACCTTCATAATGTTTGTTTTATAGGCATTTCGAACGGGTTGGGAGCGGTTTGCGCTGGCGCAACGACAGACCGAAATGGTTCCGTGAGGGTCGGGGGGAAGCGCGCAGGAGCGGTGAGTCCCGACGATCTCGGTCCCCATAGCCCGCGGGTGCGCTGCGGGCTTCATGGGTCAATGGACGGGGCAGACTGTCATGGATGGCGTCGTCGTCGCGCGAACCCTTCATATTCTCGGCGTGGTGATCTGGATCGGCGGCGTCTCGATGGCGACCACCGTCGCTATCGCCGCGATCCGGCGGGGCGACCTCGGCACCGACCGGCTCAAGGCATTCCAGGCCATCGAGCGCCGTTTCGTCTGGCAGGCGCGGGCCGCCGTGATCCTGGTCGGTCTCACCGGGCTCTACATGACGGCGGAGCTCGATCTCTGGCATCGCTTCCGACTGGCCGAATTCTGGTGGATGCATGCCATGGTCTGCCTGTGGCTGCTCTTCGTCTTCATCCTGTTCGTCGCCGAGCCTTTCATCCTGCATCGACGCTTTCACCGCTGGGCGACGGCCGCGCCGGATATCGCCTTCGCCTGGTTGCACCGCGTCCATTGGATCCTGCTGACGCTGGCGCTGATCACCGTCTTCGGCGCCGCAGCGGGGAGCCATGGCTGGCTGCTGTTTTGACATGATGGCGGGACGCGCAATCTCGTGCCATCGATGGGAAGGAAGACAATGACCTATCGGGGAGACCCGACATGAGCAGCGCCAGGAAGCTGTGGACCCTGCTGGGAGTCTTGCTGTTCGTTTCCTTCGCCGTGCTGCTGTGGGCCGGAGACCAGATCTACCAGAAAGCGCCGCCCATGCCCGAACGCGTCGTCTCCGCGGACGGCGACACGATATATACCCGCGCCGAGATCGAGGCGGGGCGCCAGGTCTGGCAATCGATAGGCGGCATGCAGCTCGGCTCGATCTGGGGGCATGGCGGCTATGTCGCGCCCGACTGGAGCGCCGACTGGCTGCATCGCGAAGCGGTGGCGCTCCTCGATCTCTGGGCGCAGCGCGAGGCCGGCGCGGCGTCCTTCGAGCAATTGACCGACGAGCAGAAGGCGGCGTTCCAGGGACGGCTGCAGGCCCGCCTCCGCCAGAACAGCTACGACGCGAGCGCCGGCACCGTCACGCTCGATACCGACCGGGCAGCCGCCATCGAGGTCGTGGCCGCGCATTATCGCAGCCTCTTCGGCAACGATCCCGAAACGGCCGGCCTCCGCGAAGCCTATGCGATGAAGAACGACACCGTGCCGGATGCCGAGCATCGGCGCGTCCTCTCGGCGTTCTTCTGGTGGACGGCCTGGGCCGCCACGACCGAACGCCCCGGCGACGACATAACCTACACCAACAACTGGCCGAGCGAGCCGCTGGTCGGCAACCGCCCGCCGGCGAGCACCTTCCTCTGGTCCGCCTTCAGCGTCACCTTCCTGCTCATCGGCATCGCGCTGCTGGGCTGGCATCACGCCGTCACGCATGACCGGGAGGAGGCACCCCACCAGCTCCCGGCCACCGACCCGATGCTGGAGATCAAGGTCACGCCGTCGATGCTGGCGACCGCCAAGTATTTCTGGGTCCTGCTGGCGCTCTTCCTCGTGCAAATCCTGCTCGGCGCGATCACCGCCCACTACCAGGTGGAAGGGCAGGTCATGTACGGCTTCGAGCTGGCGGAGGTGCTGCCTTATTCCTTGAGCCGGACCTGGCACACGCAACTCGCCGTCCTGTGGATCGCGACCGCCTGGCTCGGCACCGGGCTCTATATCGCACCGGCCATCTCGGGCCACGAGCCGCGGTTCCAACGCCTGGGCGTCAATCTGCTCTGGACCTGCCTGATCGTCATCGTGGTGGGCGCCTTCACGGGGCAGTGGTTCGCGGTGATGCAAAAGCTCGGTCTCGACCTCAACTTCTGGTTCGGTCATCAGGGCTGGGAATATGCCGATATCGGCCGCTTCTGGCAGTGGTTCCTGTTCATCGGCCTGATGCTCTGGCTGCTGCTGGTGGGCCGCGCCCTCTGGCCCGCCCTGCGCACGCGGAACGAGTCCCGCTCGATCGTCGGCCTGCTTTTCCTCTCGACCGTGGCGATCGGCCTGTTCTTCGCCGCCGCCCTGTTCTGGGGCGAGAAAACGCATCTGTCGATGGTCGAATACTGGCGCTGGTGGCTGGTGCATCTGTGGGTCGAAGGTTTCTTCGAGGTCTTCGCGACCGCGGTGATCGCCTTCCTGTTCACCAAGCTCGGGCTGCTGGCGATCCGGACCGCGACCGTCGCCGTGTTGTTCGCCACGATCGTTTTCATGGCGGGTGGCGTGCTCGGCACGTTGCATCACCTGTATTTCGCAGGCGCGCCGACGCCCGTGCTCGCGCTGGGCGCCAGTTTCTCGGCGCTGGAAGTGGTGCCGCTCGCCTATATCGGCTTCGAGGCCTACCGTACCTACAAGCTCGGCGGCGCCACCGCGTGGATGCGGCGCTACCGCTGGCCGGTGATGTTCTTCATCGCCGTCGCCTTCTGGAACCTCGTCGGCGCGGGGCTGTTCGGCTTTCTCATCAACCCGCCCTTGTCGCTCTACTACATGCAGGGCCTGAACCTCACGCCGCTGCACGGCCACACGGCCCTGTTCGGCGTCTATGGCATGCTCGGCATCGGGCTGGTGCTGTTCTGCCTGCGCGGCATCAAGCCGGACCTGGTCTGGCATGACGGCATCCTCAAGGTCGCCTTCTGGGGCTTCAATATCGGCCTCGCCCTGATGGCGCTGCTGACCCTCCTGCCGCTGGGCACGATGCAGCTCTTCGCCGCCATCGAGAAAGGCTACTGGTATGCCCGCTCGGCAGAGTTCATGCAGCGGCCGATCGTCGATCTGCTGATCTGGATGCGGGTGCCGGGCGATACGATCTTCAGCATCGGCGCGGTGGCTTTGATGGTATTCGTCATTGGATTGTGGGTCTTCCCGCGCCGGGCGGAGCCGGCGGCCGGCAAGTCGGCGCCGAAGCGCGCCGCAACGAAACCCGCCTGAACGAGGAAACGGCTTGCCGACCAGACCCGATGATCGAGTTCTACCCGGAGATCCGGTTCGTCCATATCGCCGCCGTGATCGCCAGCGGCAGCCTGTTCCTGGTGCGCGGGCTCGCGCTCTTCGCCGGTGCGGGCTGGGCGATGGCGATGCCGCTGCGCCTGTCGAGCCATGTCATCGACACGGTGCTGCTGACCGCAGCGCTCATGCTGATGACCGTGGTCCAGCAATATCCCTTCGTCGACGGTTGGCTGACCGCGAAGGTGGCGTTTCTGATCCTCTACATCGCCCTCGGCAGCGTCGCGCTGAGGTCCGGCGCGGCGCGGGCGGTGCGGGTGGTCTGTTTCGCTGCGGCGCTTCTCGTCTACGGGTTCATCGTCAGCGTCGCCAGGGCGCACGATCCCTGGGGCTTCCTGGCCGGGATCGCCGGCTCCTGACCGCATTCGTCGGCGGTGGTGCATGATGGCCGCAGGCAGCCGCATCGCGGCAAGCAAGCCTGCGCTCGCGATCCTGACCCACGGCTTCCGGGTGTTCTTTCTCGCGGCCGGGCTCTGGTCGGCAGTGGCGCTGGCGATCTGGATCGCGTTGTTCGTCGCCGGCGGCTCCCTTCCGAGCCGGTTCTCGCCGCTCGACTGGCATATCCATGAGATGCTGTTCGGCTTCGTCATGGCGGCGATCGCCGGATTTCTGCTGACGGCCATTCCGAACTGGACCCGCCGGCTACCGGTAAGCGGCCGGCCGCTCGCCCTGCTGGCGAGCCTCTGGCTTCTGGGCAGGGTCGCCTGCCTGGTCTCGGGCGTCGTGCCGGCATGGCTTGCCATCGCGGCCGATCTGTCGTTTCCGGCGGCGCTGGTCGCGGTCGTCGCCCGCGAGATCGTGGCCGGCCGCAACTGGCACAATCTGGTCGTGGTCGGGCCGGTGACCTTGCTCGGCATTGCCAATCTGCTCATGCATCTGGAATCCGCCGGCATCGCCGTGCCGGCGGGCCTCGGCTGGCGGCTCGGCCTTGCCGCCGTGATCCTGCTGATCTCAGTGGTCGGCGGGCGGATCGTCCCCAGCTTCACGAGAAACTGGCTCGCGCGGCGGCAGAGCACGCGTCTGCCGGCGCCGCATGGCTGGACCGATCGGGTCGCGCTGGCCGCCCTGCCGGCGGGCCTGTTCGGCTGGGTCTTCTTTCCGGGCTTGCCGCCTGTGGGATGGCTTCTGGTCGCCGCGGCGGGCCTGCATCTCTGGCGGCTGCTGCGCTGGCGCGGATATCTGACGGGCGACGAACCGCTGCTGCTCGTGCTCCATCTCGGCTATGGCTGGCTCGTGCTGGGGACGGCCTTGCTCGGCTTCGCGATGGCGGGTGTCGTCGTGCCGGAGACCGCCGCCGTCCATGCCCTGACGGCCGGTGCGATCGGGACGATGATCCTGGCGGTGATGACGCGCGCCACGCGCGGCCATAGCGGCCGCGACCTCGCGGCGGATCGGACGACCAGCCTGATTTATGTCCTGGTAAGCGTGGCGGCCGTCGCGCGCGTCGCGGCGGCCTTCGTCGCGGGGTGGAGCTATCCGCTTCTCATGGCGTCCGCGGGCGCATGGGTCGGCGCCTTCGGGCTTTTTGTCCTGTCCTACGGGCCGATGCTCGTCCTGCCGCGCAAGGATTCCTGAGGGACGCGCTCGTGTGCGACATCCTGGCCACCCTCGCAGTGTGGGGCGGGCAGGGCGCATGAGAAATATCGAAGGATGCCTGGCCCGAGGCGAAGATCATTCGGGACGGCACACCCCTCCGGAAGCAGGCAACGTCCGGAGGGGGTGCTGGAAACGACCAACCAGATTCCCGGTCTCGTTCCGAAATTGGCTCCCCGGGCCGGATTCGAACCAGCGACCAAGCGGTTAACAGCCGCTTGCTCTACCACTGAGCTACCGGGGATCAGAGGCGCGGGCGCTTATAGCAAAAGCCCTCCCGAGCGGAAAGCTCAATTCCCGACCGGCGCAAGCCCCAGAGCCGCGACAACGCATTGCGCCACCGGCAGATAGTCCGAGTTCGGCAGGTGGAAACCCCAGAGGAAATCGCTGAGCCGCAGATGGCCCGCGAGGAACGCCTCGAGGATCATCCGGCTCACCGGATGGAGGTTCGACGGCAGGCAGGCGACGACGGCTGGCGGCATCGATCGCGGCTCCGCTCGGCAACGCGATGGTCCGGCCGGAAAATTCTAGGCGCGCCGCGGCCCGGTGGCGACCGGCTTGACAGGGTCGGGTAAGTCCGGCTTATGAGAATAGATGTTAGAAACACTCTACAAAATACTGATATTACGATGAATTTTACCCAACTTCGCGCTTTCGATGCGGTCGCGCGCACGAGCGGGTTCTCCCGGGCCGGGAACGAGCTCGGCCTGAGCCAGCCCGCCGTCACGATCCAGGTGCGCGGGCTCGAGCAGGCGTTCGGGGTGCAGCTTTTCCGGCGCCACGGGCGTCATGTCGAGCTGACCGAGCTCGGCCAGCAGCTCTTCGAGCATACCCGCCGGCTCTTCGGCATCGAATCCGAGGCCTATGAGCTGCTGCGCTCCGGCAAGCAGCTGCTCTCCGGCGAGGTCAATCTCGCCGCGGACGGGCCCTATGCGGTGATGGGGCTGGTTTCCCGGTTCCGGCGGGAACATCCCGAGGTGCGGGTCAGCCTGCGGCTCGGCAATCCCGGCGACTGCCTCGCGCAGCTCGTGGATCAGCGGGCCGATCTGGCGCTCGCCTCGGAGGTGCCGCAGGACCGCCATATCCATGCGCTGCCCTATCTCCGGCAACCGCTGATGCTGCTGGTCCCCTCCGTGCATCCCTGGGCGCGGCGCAGCGATCTGGGGCTTGCGGATCTGGCGGGGTCCGGCATGGTGATGCGCGAGCCCGCCTCCAATACGCGCGCGCTCTTCGAGCGCCATCTCGCGCACCGCCAGCTCAAGGTCCGCGCCGCGCTCGAGCTCGATACGCGCGAAGCGGTGCGGGAGGCGGTGGCGATGGGGCTCGGCTTCGGCCTCACCCTCGAGAACGAGATCGGCACCGACGGGCGGCTGCGCGCCGTGCCGATCGAGGGCGGCTCCATCGTCTGCACGGACTATCTCGCCTGTCTCGCGGGCCAGTCCGATCGTCGCGTCGTCGCCGCGTTCTTCGCGCTCGCCGCCGACGGCGCCGCCGAGGAGACGACCGCGCGGGATTGACGGGAGCGGGGCTTTTCCACCATCCTCCGCCCGCCACGGCGCCTGCGGCAACCCGCTTGCCCGTCCTCGGCGCCGACCAATCCACCGCCGACGGAGTTAAGTTTTCGCCATGCGGGCGATCATTCTCAGTGCCGGGCAGGGCTCGCGCCTGCTGCCCCATACCGCCGACCGGCCGAAATGCCTGGTGCCGATCGGCCGCCGCAGCTTCATCGAGTGGCAGCTCCACCAGCTCGAGGCCGGCGGCGTGACGGACATCGTCGTCGTGACCGGCTTTCGCGCCGCCATGGTCGATGCGGAGCTGGCGCGGCTCGGCAAGGGCGGCCTCGCCGTGCGCTCGATCTACAACCCCTTCTTCAACGTGGCCGACAATCTCGGGAGCTGCTGGCTCGCGCGCGGCGAGATGGACCGCGATTTCATCATCCTGAACGGCGATACCCTGTTCGAAAGCGCGGTGCTGGCCCGGCTCCTCGAGAATGCCCGGGCGCCCGTCACCGTTACCGTCGATCGCAAGCCGCGCTACGACGCCGACGACATGAAGGTCCGGCTCGAAGGCGATCGCGTGCTCGATATCGGCAAGACCCTGCCGCCCGAGCATAGCCAGGCGGAATCGATCGGATTGCTGCTGTTCCGGGGCGAAGGCGCGCGGGCTTTCGCCGACGCGGTGGATGCCGCGATGCGCACGCCCGAGGGCCTCAAATGGTGGTATCTGCGCACGGTTGCGGCCCTCGCCGGTCGCGGCATCGTGTCGAGCTGCTCGATCGAGGGGCTCGAATGGGGCGAAATGGACTATCCGCAGGATCTCGAGCGGCTGCAGGGCCTGACCGAAGGCTGGGTCAAGGCCGGGCGCGTGGCGCCCCGGCTCTGCCGCGAGGACTGATCAGCCGCGCTGGCGCAGGATCTGTTCCGCCAGGACGAGATCGCCGGGCTTGTCGACATCGATCGCCGCTTCGGGGAAGGGCAGCACCACGGCCGCGGCCCGTGCGCCGGTGAGGCGCGTGAGCTCGCCCATCGCGCCGGCGAGGTCGAGCCGTCCGAGCAGGAACTTCGCGAAGGGGGCGACGCCGATCGCCGCGATGAGACGCCAGGGCCGCTTGCGATGGCGCTCGAGCTCCTGCCAGAAGAGCGGCAGGCGTCGCGCCGCCGGGCGCCGCAACAGGAACAGGTTGCAGCCGCTATAGCGCTCCGGTCCGAGCCGATAGAAGGTGCGGACGGCATGCGGATAGCTTCGCTCGATCGCGCGGGCGGTGGCCAGCGCCACGCCGGCATCGACATCGGGGTCCAGGTCGTCGAGGAAACGCCGCACCATCTCCGCCGTGAGGAGGGCATGGTCCGCCGTCGTCACCAGGCAGGGGAAGACGGCGTCTCCCAACCGGTCCAGCGCCGCGACGACGCTGGCGCTGGGGCTGCCCGCCGCCGGCAGGGTCGATACGCCCGGCCGCTGCAGCAGTTCGGACAGCGCCGGCGGGGGCAACCGCAGCGTCTCGGGATCGATCACGACCGCGACGCGCTCGACCCGACCCGAGGCCGCGAGCGCATCGAGCACCCGCGCCAGCATCGGCGTGCCGCCGACCGGCGCCAGCGCCTTGATCGGCACGCCGGCGGCGCGTGCGACGGGATCGGCGCCGGGGTCCCGGCTGCCGGCGAGAACGATCGCCGTGCAACGCGGCGGCTCGGTCACCCGATGGCCTTCTCGTAGATGCGGTAGGTCTTGTAGGCCTTGCCGCCGACCTTCTCGATGATCTTCCGCATCGGCAGATTATCCTCGAGGATCCAGGAAAGCTCCGCGCGCGGCATGCCGATCTTGCGGCCGCCGAGCCGCAGCGCATCCAGAATACGCAGGATCACCGCGGAACCGATGATGGAGCGCTGATGCTTCTTGCGGAGGCCGAACAGCACCACACGGCTGGTTTTCACCCTGGAGACCTTGAGCCGCCAGAGCAGCTTCGCCCAGCCGAAGGGCAGCAGGCTTCCCTCGAGCCCCTTCAGCGCCTCGTTGAGGTTGGGCAGGCAGACGATCATCGAGGCCGGCTCGCCGTCGATCTCGGCGATCCAGAAGAGCTCGGGCTCGATGAGCGGCTTCATGCTCTTTGCGGTGTGCTCGATCTCCGCAGCCGTCATCGGCACATAGCCCCAATTGTCCGACCAGGCGTCGTTGAAGATGTCGAGGACGATCGCGAGCTCTTCCTTGTAGCGCTTCATATCCAGCCGGCGGATGCGGATCCGGCTCTCGTCGATGCCGGCGCGCGCCAGGATCTTCGCATCGGTGATCGGTGCCGCCCGCTCGACGTCGTAGTCGTAGGCGACGAGATCCTTCGCCTTGACGTAGCCCTGCTCCTCGAGGCGTCGGGTGGCGTAGGGCGGGTGATAGGTCATCAGCATCATCGGCGGAGCGTCGAAGCCATCCACCAGCATGCCGGTTTCCTCGTTCGTGGAAAGGCTCAACGGCCCGACCGCGCGCCGCATGCCGCGCTCGCGGAGCCAGGATTCGGCCGCACCCGTCAAGGCATGCCAGACTTCGGCGTCATCCGGCGCGTCGATCAGGCCGAAATGCCCGGTCGCGTTGCGATAGCGCTCAAGATAGAGCCGGTCGATCTGCGCGCTGACGCGCCCCACCGCGTCGTCGCCGCGCCAGGCGACGAAATACTGCGCCTCGGCATGGTGGAAGTAGGGATTCTTCTTCGCGCTGAGCGCGTCCTTGCGCTCGAGCGCGAGCGGCGCCACGAAGCCCGGTTGTCCGCGATAGAGCCGCTTCGGGATGGCGATAAACCGGTCGAGGGCCGACGCGTCCGTGACCGGCTCGACCCGCACCCTTTGCGCCATCTTCCGTTACCGGGCTTCGGCGTCGCCGCCGCCCGCTGCGGCCGCGCGGAACCGCCGCGGATTGTCGTCGCCGCGCATCCCGTCCGAGAGCGCCGCCACCCAGGGATAGCGCGCGGCCTCTTCCTGCGTGTAGCCGAGATTGAACACGGTCGCGCTCTTCGGCACGTCGCGCGGCTTGTCGTAGTAGGAGCCGAGCAGCTTGTCGCAGATGTAGTTGGTGATGCCGAAATTGCCCTGCTCGTTATGGAAATGATGCGCGAGATGCAGCCGCTTGATGCGCTGCAGGAAGCGGAGCCTGGGCTGGAAATTGAGATGCTGAACGCAGTGGCAGAACTCGTAGAAGCAGGTGGTAACGAGCCCCGTGCCGAAGGCCGCCATGGCACCGGCGGGGCCGGCAACGAGCCAGCCGAGCGGCAGGGTCACGATCGCGATGGTCGGCAGCGTCGTGACGAGCGCGCCGAACAGTACATTTAGGTTGTGCGGATCCTGATGGTGGTCGAAATGGATGCGCTTCCACATCGCCGCCGTGGCCTTGGACCGGTAGAGATAGCGGCCATGCAGCACGAAGCGATGCAGTAGATACCAGACGACGGGATAAACGACGATGGCGAGCGCAATCGCCGGGAGCAGCTTCCAGGGCTGCTCCATCCAATGGATCATCAGCCCGTAGCTCGCGATGCCGAGGCCGAGATAGGCAAGGATGGCGGGGTAGGCGAAATAGGCCCGCACCAGCTCCGGCAAGGTCATCCGATCCAGGTTATGCGTGCGGTCCCAGAAACCCATCTTACTCGAAATCCTCAAGCATGACGGTAGCTTACCGGCAATCTAGTGAGCGGGTCGCGGGGCGGCAAGCCCGCCCGGTGCCGCAGCCCCGCCGGTCCCTCATACCGGCACGCGAGGGCAAAAATCGTTAAACCGCCGCGCTTCAATGGCCTTCCACGCGGATCAGCGAGGCGGCGCCGATCATGGTGAAGAGCGCCATCGGGCTCCAGGCGGCAAGCAAGGGAGGCAGCATCCCGGATTCGCCGAGCGCCTGCAGCAGCCCGTCGGCGATGAAATAGAGGAAGCCGAGGCCGATCCCGACGATGAGGCCGAGGGCGACGCCGCGCTGGCGTTGCAGCGACTGCGCGACGGGGGCCGCCAGCAACACCATGATGAGGCTGATGGCCGGGAGAGCCATGCGCCGATTGACCCAGGTTTCATAGAAATAGGTCGGATGGCTGCCGACATCCTGGTTCCTGGCGAAGGCTCTGAGCTGCCGCAGCGACAGGCTCGCGGGCGAGGCCGCGAGATTGGAAAAATGGGTCGGCAGCAGTGCGGTTTCCCACGGCAGTTCCGAGAAGCGCTGGATGCCGCTCGCGCTGGGCGCCGGCGCGAACCGTTCCACGTCATAGAGGCGCCACCCGTTCTCGCCATAGATCGCGCGGGCCGCGGTGATGCGGTAGCGAAAATCGTGATTCGCGTCGCGCTCGAAGAGGGTCACGTCGTTGAGCAGAGTCCCGCGACGGCCGACGCTGCTGACCCGCACGAGCGTCTGCCCGTCGCGTATCCACACCGCGGCGGCTGGATCGGATTTCGGATCGGGGGCGAGCTCGTCGGCGCTCGCATCCCACTCCGCCATCGCGCGCGTCGCGACCGGCGCGACCTGGTCCGCCATGACGAAATGGAAGGCGGCCACGAGCAGCCCGGCCGGCAGGAAGGCCAGCAGCAAACGGTAGTAGGAGACGCCGGCCGCCTTCAGGGCCAGCACCTCGGCACTCTGGGCGAGCCGGCTCAGCACCATCAGCGAACCGAGCAGCACGGCGAAGGGCGTGATGAAGGAGGCGAGCTCGGGGAGGCGATAGCCGACATAGCGGACCACGACCATGAAGCTGTTGCCGTGACGGTCGAACAGCCGGTCGGTGTTGTTGAGAAGATCGATGAGCTGCAGCAGCGCCACGAAGCTGAACATCATCAGCGCTACATGCACCAGGAAGAGGCGCGACACATAGCCCGTCAGGGTGCGCATCATGCCGTTCGCCGTCGCCGTCCGAGACCGCGCAGCGCCTCGAGCGCCTGGTCGAGACGCGAAAGGATGAGCTCGACCGGATTCTGCCCGGGGGCAGTGCCTGCCTTGTAGAACGCCCAGGCGCTGGCGCCGGAATAGAGCGCGAAGGGTCCCCAGAGCGTGAGCAGGGGCGAGATTCCGGTTTCCTGCGTCATGTCTTCGCCGAATTGCAGCAGGTAGTGATAGATCACGACCAGCACCAGCCCGGTCGCAAGCCCGGTGCCGCGCCGGGTTCGCCTGGTGGAGGAGCCGAGCGGAAAAGCGAGCAGCGGCAGGAAGAGGTAGGTGCCGATGCGGACCAGCCGCCCGTGGAACTCCGCGACCAGGGCGTCCCTGGGGATGGTCGGCGGCGGCTTCTGGAGCGCGCGCCAGATCTCGGTCAGGGTCAGCTCGCGCGAGGAATCGCCGCGATCGCGGAAGGGCGCGGGATTGAGCGCGGTATCGAGCGGCAATTGCAGATGCTCGAAGGTGAGGGCTGTCGATTGCCGGCCGGGTCCGCTCGATTCGATGCGCACGCCGTTCTCGAGCTCGAGGATCAGCTTGAAATCGTCGGGCGACCGGACGACATGGCCGGAGCGGGCCGTGGTGGTGACGGATCCGCCCTGAGGCTTCTCCTCATGGACGAAGATGCCGATCAATCGGCGGCCGCCCTCGGCGATGTCGTCCACCATCACGGTGGTGTTGCCGAAGCCGGTGAAGAAGGCGCCTTGCTCCAGCGCCGAATCCCATGCCGTCTCGGTCACGACATAGACGAGGGCGCGATAGGCGTAGCGGGTGTAGGGCTGCAGATAGCCGACGATGATGGCGCCGCACAGCACCAGAACGCCGGCGAAGGCCATGATCGGGGCCACCAGCCGGTGCAGCGGCACGCCGCAGGAGTGGATCGCGTCCAGCTCGCTGTCGCTGCTCATGCGGGAGATGGCGAGGAGCACGCCGATGAAGAAAGCCGCCGGCAGCGCGATCCCGAGATAATGCGGGATCAGGTTCACCAGCATCTTCAGGATGAGCGAGAGCGGGCCGCCCTTGTTCACCACGAGATCGAGCAGCCGGACCATCCGCTCGAGCAGCAGGGCGATCAGCGCGATGCTGACCGTCGCGATCAGCGGCACCAGCATGCGCCCGATGATATAGCGGTCGATGAGCTTCATGCCGAGCTACACGGCCGAACCCGGAGTTGCCATGCGGTAGCCCATGGATCAGCGCCGCGTCGGCCAGAGGCCGCGCAGGTGGTCGCGCAACTTTCGAAACCGTTCGGCCGACAGATCGGGCGCCGCCGCCAAGTCGGGAAGCCGGGGCCATCCCTTGTCCTCGAAGCTCGTCCCGTCGAACATCTTCGGCCCGTCATAGCGTGGCAGAACGTGAAAATGCACGTTCGGATCGACCATCATCAGCATGAGATAATTTATCTTTTTGTAGCCGAAAGCCTTGCCGAGGGTCGCCTCGATGTCCGCCGTGATGCGGGTGAGCTCGGCATGGGCGGCCGGCGGCAGATCGCCGAACGCCGTGGCGGGTCCGAAGGCCGCCAGCACCAGCGCCCCCAGGGTCGCCTGCTGCGGGCGCAGAAGGACGGCCCAATGGGCGTAGTCGACCACCAGGCTTTCGGGATGGCCGAACCCGCGAATCGTGTCGTTTATGGAAGTCGAATCCGGCATGAAACTGGGCTTGGCCGCGGGTCGATGTCGCACGAGGTGGGCAGAAGCGTCGGAAATTCGGAACGGGCCCTTAGCATAGGGCGCGGCAGAGGCGCGAGAAAGCCGTGTCTTGCCCTGAAAATCAATCGTTTAGGCGGCGCGCTGCGAGACCGGCGCCAGCACGAATCGGGTTTCGCGGCGAAATTCGTCGAGGCTCGGTGCCAGCGCCCGCACCTCGAGCTCGATGCGCCAGCCGTCGCCGGCCCGTTCGATATGGAACAGATGGAAGCGCGCGGCATGTTTGCCCTCGTGCGGCAGCGCCGAGGCGGAGGGCACGCCGACCACCGCCGCCTGTCCCTTCGGCGTGTCGAGCTTCGCGAGATGAGCGCGGTGGGTATGACCGTGGAGGATGAGCTCGGCGCCGGCGCGACGGATCACCGCCCGGAATTCTTCGGCATCGGCGAGCGACTTCCGGTTGGGAGTCGCCGCCTCCTGTGGCGGGTGATGGATCAGCACCACGCGGCAAAGCGGCTCGCCCGCAAGCTGCGAGAGGCACGTCTCGAGGCGTTCGAGCTGTCCGGCGCCGAGGATGCCGCCGGCGCTGTTGTAAGGCATCGGCGCCGCGGTCGAGACGCCGACGATGGCGAGCGGACCGCGTCGCCTCAGAAAGGGAAACTCGGACTTGGCGGGAGGCGAGGAGGGCGCCGCATCGTCGCCCGTCATGTAGGCGCTCCAATGCGACAGCGCGCCTTCCCAGGGCAGGTCGATATAGGCGTCATGGTTGCCGGGCACGACTGTGACCTTGTCCGGCGTGCCGAGCCGCGCAAGCCAGCGTGCGGCGGCGTCGAACTCGGCGGGCAAGGAGATATTGGTGATATCGCCGGTGACCGCGATATGATCCGGACTCGAATCGTGCAGATCCTCCATCAACAGGTCGAGCACCTCGGCGCGGTGAATGCGACGACGTCGAAGCTGCCAGGAGAGGAATCCGAGCACGCGCTTGCTCGCGAGGTCGCGCGGGCCGGCGATGCGCCAGTCGGCGAGATGCGGATCGGAGAGATGCGCGAGGCTGTACATTGGACTCATGACGGCGAGCGGCTATAAACACCGGCCCGTTCTGTCGCGGAACGGCCCGAAAGGCAAGCCAACATTCGCGTGACGGGAGGCGACGGGCCACCTGGCTCCGAGCGCATGACAGGATCCGATCAGACTTCCGCCGCCATCCGTTCCGTCATCCTGCTGGGCGATGAAAGCTCCCGACTCTGGGGGATTTCGGGCCGGGAGCGGCTGCGCCGGGCATTCCGGCGGGCCGGCGTCGCGGAGGCGCGCTTGAGCCCCGCCGCGGCACTGCCGGCCGAGGGCGAGGTGATCATCGCCCGCATGGACTATCTCTACGAGGAAAGCCTCGTTCGTGCGCTCGTCGGCGCCGGCGACGTTCTGCTGACGGAGGGGGCGGGCGGCACGGGGCTGCCGGTGGCCGCGCGGGTCGATGCGCCGCTGGCCGAGCTCGTATTGCGGCATATCGAGACCGGCGGCGAGGCGCCGGCGCCTTCGACCCTCCGGCGCGCGGGACCGGACGAACTCGGCTCCCGCTATGACCATGCGTTGCGCAAGCGGGCGCAGCCCTACCTTCGATCGATGCAGACGACGCCGCGGATCGAGCTCGAGCGGCTGAGCTTCGCCGGCGCCTATAAGGGCGTCACCGATTTCGTGACCAAGTGGCTCTGGCCGGCGCCGGCGATGATGGTGACGCGCTGGGCCGCGGAACGCGGCATCAGCCCCAACAGCGTCACCCTCGTCAGCCTTATCTTCGTGCTGCTCACCCTGTGGCTCTTCGCCGAGGGCATGTTCGCGGCCGGGCTTGTCGCCGCGTGGCTGATGACCTTCCTCGACACGGTCGACGGCAAGCTCGCGCGCGTGACCCTGACCTCGTCGAAATGGGGCAATGTCTTCGATCACGGGATCGATCTCGTCCATCCGCCCTTCTGGTACTGGGCCTGGTGGTACGGCCTCGGCGCCGGCGGCGTTGCGCTCGGCATGTCGATCGATCTGGCCTTCTGGATCGTTCTCGTCGGCTACATCCTCGGCCGCGCTCTGGAAGGCCTCTTCATCTGGCAGTTCGGCATCGAGCTCCATGCCTGGCGGCGCGTCGACTCCTGGTTCCGCCTTTTCACCGCCCGGCGCAATCCGAACCTCGCGATCCTGACGGCCGCCGTGCTGCTCGGGCGGCCTGACGCCGGGCTCGTCTGCGTCGCCTTCTGGACCGTCGCCTCGACGCTCTTCCATGTCGTGCGCATCGGGCAGGCGTTCCTCGCGCGGAGCGCGGGCCGCCGCCCGGTCTCGTGGCTGACCGAGCCGGAGCCGCGCCGATGAGCCGGATCGGCGTCATCAGTAATGTGCGAAGCCGGCGAAACCGACGCGAGCTTCCGTCGGTTCGGGCGGTGCTGGGCCGGCATCCCGGCGTGTTGCATCGCGAGCTCACCGAGATCGAGGAGCTGCCCGAGATTCTCACCGCCTTTGCGGATCGGGATATCGATCTGCTGGTCGTCAATGGCGGCGACGGGACGGTGCAGGCGGTGATGACGGCGCTGTTGAACGAGCGGCCGTTCCGGGCGATGCCGCGGCTCGCGCTGCTGCATGGCGGCATGACCAATCTTGCGGCCATTCGCCTTGGCCTGCGCGGCAAGCCCGGCGAAGCGCTGCAGCGGCTCATCAGCCGGGCTGGCGCCGGCGCGCGGCTGCGCGGCGCGCGTCAGCCGGTGCTGTCGGTGCGTCGAACGCCCGACGAGAAGCCGGTGCATGGGTTGTTTCTCGGGACCGCCGCTTTTTATCACGCCTCGGTCATGAGCCGCGAACGGATCCACCGTCTGGGCGTCGAACGTTCGCTGCAGGCGGGGATATCGGTCGTTTATTCGCTCTGGCAGGCGTTTTTTGCCCCCAGCAAGAGCGAATGGGCGAAGGGTCACCCGATCTCCATCGAAGCCGACGGCGTCGTCGAGGCGGCGCAGCCGCGGTTCGTGTTCCTCGCCACCACGCTCGATCGCCTGATGCTGGGCTTGCGGCCATTCTGGGGCGAGGGGGAAGGCGCCATCCGCTGGACCCTGGTCGAGCATCCGCCGCGCCGGCTCGCGCTGGCGCTCTGGCCGGTGCTGCGCGGCCGGCCGAAACGCTGGATGAAGGAAGCCGGCTATCGCAGCCACCGCGCCCATCGGGTGACACTCGGACTCGATTGCCCCATCATGTTCGACGGCGAACCCATCACGCCGGAGCCCGGATGTCAGGTCGTGCTGTGGCATGAGCATGAGCTCGAATTCCTCCCCGACTGAGGCGCGCGCCGCTCTGGTTGCCTTGCTGGCGGAGGAAACCGCAGTTCCGGTGGCGCCGCCGATCGCGGCCATGGCGTCCGCGATCGCGGAGCGGCATGCGCAGGCGACGGAGGCGGTGCTGTTCTACGGCTCGGCGCTCCGAAGCGACGACCCGGCTGCATTCGCCGAGGGCGTGCTCGATTTCTATCTCGTCGTCTCCGATTACCGGCGCACCTACGGCGCCGGCGGCCTCGCCATCGCCAATTGGTTGCTGCCGCCGAACGTGTTCTATGCGGAGCTGCCCTGGAGCGGGGCCCGCCTGCGGGCCAAATACGCGATCATCGCCGCGGACCAGCTCGGCCGCCGCGTCGCGCCGGGCCATCTCGAGCCGGCCCTATGGGCGCGCTTCTGCCAGCCGCTCCGGATGCTGGAGGTGCGCGACGAGACGGTGCGCCGCCGGATCGTCGAGATGCTGGCGGACGCGGTTCTCGCCTTTGCGGCGGCGGCCCTTCCGCTTGCGGGCGACAGTTTCGATGCGGAGCGCTTCTGGACGGCGGGCTTCGCGGCCACCTATCGCGCCGAGCTTCGCGCCGAGAGCGGCAAGCGGCCGGAGGAGCTCTATCGCGCGTCGGCGGCCCGCTACGACCGGATCTTGCCGCTCGCGCTGTGTGCGCTCGGGCTGCGGTTCGAGGGCGGCGAGCCCGGGGGACGCTATCGCAGCGACGGCGGGCGGCGCGGCCATGCCGGTCTCTGGCCGCTGCGGCGGGGAATTGGCCGGGGGCTGCATCTGCTGCGGCTGGTGAAGGGCGCCTTCACCTTCGAGGGCGGCGTCGACTACATCCTGTGGAAGATTGAGCGCCATACGGGCCGCAGGCCGCCGATCAGCGATTGGGAACGGCGTCATCCCGTGCTGGCGGCGCCGGTGCTGCTGGTGCGGTTCTACCGCGCGGGCGCGTTCCGCTGAACGGTCCCCGACCTATGCCGGGCGCCGGTGCGGCAGGCGGACGAGGGCGATTGCGCCGGCCAGCGGGAGCGCGGCGAGCACGGCGCTCAGCCCCATGACCCAGACGCCGCCATTGCGCATGGATTCGGGCGATCCGAGCTCGACGAGGCCGGCGAGGTTGCCGACGAGGCCGGCCAGCGCGGCACCGTAGGCGGCGCCTGCGGATTCCAGGGTCGGCAAGGCGCCGGCCGTCACGTCGCCTTCGTCGTTCACCGCGTTGGCGAGGACGCGCTGCGTAAGGAACGTGTAGGACAGGCCGAAGCCGAGGCCGATGGCCACAAGCGCGAAACCGATCGGGACGAGCCCGTCCGCCGCGAGCGCGAAAGCGAGGCCCCCGAGGCCCGATACGAGCAGCGCCGGGCCGGCGACGATGCAGACCTCGACCATGGGGCCGGTGATCCGCGCGACCAGAAGGGCGCTGCCGCTCCAGGCGAGCGCGACGATGGCGAGGCAATAGCCGGCGAAGAGCGGATTGGCGCCGAACACGGTCTGGGCGAGCAGGGGCGTGTAGACGCCGACCGCCGATTCCGCGCAGTACATGACGGTCAGGATCCAGATTCCGAGCGGGGCGGCGCCGCTCAACCGGAGCAGGTTGCGCGGGAAAAGATTGACCGCCGCATGACGATCGGCCCGGAGCGCCAATCCGACCACAACGAGAGATAGGGCGATGGCGATCGCTGCCGTCATGGGCTCGGCGACGAGGGCCGCGATCGAAAGGGTCAGCACCCCGACACCGATCGCAAGAAGGCGCAGGAAGGGGAATCGCATCGTCCTTCGGCTGGGCGCGACCGGCGGCAGGACGAAGAGCACGAGCGCCGCGAAGACGAGCGCGAGCGGCACCATGCTCCAGATCGCACCGCGCCAGGAGACCCATTCGGTCAGCAAGCCGCCGAGCAGCGGGCCGAGCGCCGCCGACAGCGCCCAGACGACGGCCAGCACGGCATACATCGGCGGCACGGCGTTCAACGGAAACAGGTCGCGCACCAGCATGAGCGAGACCGCCCAGATCACGCCTTCGCCGAGGCCCTGAAGCGCGCGTCCGACGACGACGAGCGCCATCGAGTCCGCGGTTCCGGCCACGATCGTTCCGAGGAGGAACAAGGCCGCCGCGACGATCAGGATCGTCCGGCTGCCATAGCGCGACTTGAGCAGCCCGCTCGCCGAGCCCGACATGATCGAGGCGACGAGATAGACCGATACGACCCAGCTCACGATCGAGGCCCCGCCGACGTCCTCGACCGCGGTGGGAAGCGCCGTCGCCAGGATGTACCAGGCGGCGGCGTGCATGCCGGTGCCGAGGCAGAGCGTCCAGGCGACGCCGGCATAGCGGCCGAGCATGAGGTCGCCCCAGCTCGGGGGCGGCGCCGTCGGTGCGGATTCGGCTGTCATGGCGAGGCCCTTGAACGAGGTTCGAGGCCTGCTTATCGGACGAAAATTTAGAAAGCAATGGCTTTCTAAATTAACCGCTACGGACTATGCTCGGCGCCGAGGCCGGCAACAGGGAATCCGCATGCCACGACCCGGAAAGAGCGAACGCAGCGCGGCGATGGTCCCGACGCTCACCTCGCGCAGCGCCGACCGCGTCCTGCACGCCCTCAAGGCGTCCGGACCGCAATCCGCGGACGCGCTCGCACGACGGCTGAAGGTCACGGCGGTCGCGGTGCGCCAGCATCTGGCGCAGCTCCGGGCGGCGGGGACAGTCGCCTTCGAGGACTGTCGGTCGGGCGTGGGCCGTCCGAAACGCATCTGGACGCTGACCGACGCCGGCCATGCGCGCTTTCCCGACAGCCATGCCGTGCTGACGCTGGAGCTGCTGGACGCCGCGCGCAAGACGCTCGGCGCCGCCGGCTTCGACCGGCTGCTGCGCCGGCGGGAGAACGCGAGCGCCGCCGCCTATGCGCGGGAGCTCGAGCGTTGCAAACGGCTCGACCGGCGCGTCGCGCGCCTCGCGGAGCTGCGAAGCCAGGAAGGCTACATGGCCGAATGGCGACGCGACGGCGACGGCACCTTGTGGCTCATCGAAAACCACTGCCCGATCTGCATCGCCGCGCGGGCCTGCCAGGGGCTCTGCCGTTCGGAGCTCGCGATTTTCCGGTCGGTGCTGGGGGAGGATGCGGTGGTCGAACGGGTCGAGCACCTGATCGCTGGCGCGCGCCGCTGCGCTTACCGAATTCGTTTTGCCGCGCCGGAGGCGGGGCGCCGGGCGGGGCCCGGCCGATAGCGCGCCGTCAGCCGGCAGCGGCGCGCTTGGCGGGTACCGCGTCGAACGCGCCGATCCCGCTCGCGACCTTGGTCGCGATATCGACGACGCGCCCGATCTGCTCCGCCGTATGCGCGGCGCAAAGGCTGAGCCGGCAGAGCGAAAGGCCGTTCGGCGTGGCCGGCGGCAGCACCAGCGCGCAATAGACGCCGTTCGCGAGCAGCCCGTTCCAGAAGCGGATCGCCGTCTCCTGGTCCCGGAGCGTGATCGCCACCACCGGGGCCTTCTCCGGACCCAGGACGAAGCCGGCCTTCTGCAGGCCGCCATAGAGCCGGTCGACATTCTGCCAGAGCTGCCGGCGCAGCTCCGGGCGCGCCTGCACCTGATGCACCGCTTCCGTCACCGAGGCCATGATGGAGGGGGGCAGGGAGGCGGTGAACATGTAGGGCCGCGATGCGATGCGCAGCACCTCGAACCCGTCCATGTCGGAAACGCAGAAGCCGCCGACGGCGCCGAAGCTCTTGCTGAAGGTGCCGACGACGAAGTCGACATCCGGCTCGAGGCCCTCGGCCTCGGCAAGGCCGCGGCCATTCTCGCCCATCGTGCCGACGGAATGGGCCTCGTCGAGCACGATGTAGGCGCCGTGCTTCTTCTTCACCTCGACGAACTCGCGCAAGGGAGCGGTGTCGCCCAGCATCGAATAGAGCCCTTCGGCGACGATCACCCGGTTGCCGGGCTCGCCGGAAAGCTTCTGTAGCCGGCGATCGAGATCGGCCGGATCGTTGTGGCGGAACCGGACCACGGTCGCGCTGCCGAGCTTGCAGGCGTCGTAGATGCTGGCGTGGCTGTCGGCGTCGATCAGGAGATGGTCCTGCGGGCCGGCCACGGTGGAGAGGATGCCCAGATTGGCCTGGTAGCCGGTGCTGAACACCATGCAATGCTTGCGGCCGAAGAACGCCGCCAGGGTCTTTTCCAGGCCCCGATGGCCGGCATAGGACCCGTTCGCGATGCGCGAGCCGGTGGTGCCGGTGCCGAACGCTGCGACGGCCTTCTGCGAGGCCTCGATGCAGGCGGGATCGAAGGTCAGGCCCAGATAGTTATGGGTCCCGATCAGGATGGTCTGCCTGCCATCGATGATCGCCTCGGTCGGGGAGAGCACCCGATCCATGCGAACGGCAAAGGGATCTTCGCCGCCGGTCGTCGCCAGGGCATGAAGCTTGGCGAGGCCGTCGAAACGATCGAAAAGACCCATCTTATGGTCCCTCGGAAGGGTCAGTGCCGGCGAACCGCCTCGGCGAGGTCGCCCACGGTGCGGATCTCGGCGACGAGATTGAGGGGAATGGAGACGTCGAACTTGTCCTCGAGCTCCATCATCAGATCCATGACGGCGAGGGAGTCGAGGCGGAGGTCCTCGGAGATGTCGGTCTCGCGGGTGATGATCGCCTCTTCGCGCTTGAACTGGTCAAGCAACGTGACGACGGCATCGAAAACCGCAGTGTCTTCCCGGTGAACCAAACCCATCGATCGCATCCTCGAATTTTTGGACCCCCGATCGATGGCGCTATGTCCGAATCGACCGGCCGAACAGGTTTCCCCGCTCCAATTGGTAACCATGTCTCGTCAATTTCTGCGTCCGCGTGAAATGACATTTTGTTACGGATTATTTCAAGTTCCCGATAAGCCTATACCATTCAATGGTTTGCGCGAAGCCGCGGGCGAGCGACCAGCGCGGATGCCACGCAGTTGCGCCTTCCGGCGGTCGCGAATGCGCAACCCAATCCGCATGGAAAAGCTCGCGCACCTTGCCGCGCGACAGCATCCGGACAGGGCCGCCCCGGCGCATGGCGGCCTCGTTTCGTCGCGCCACGAGATCGACGACCGCGCGGGGAAGCACCACGCGCCGGGGCTTCGTCCCCAGGACAGCGGCGGCCGTCGTGGCGAGATCCGTCCAGCTATAGCCATCCGGCGCGCCGTCATCGATCTCCCAGCAGGTTTGCGAAGAAACAGATTCCTCAAGTGCTTTCACAATAAAATCTACTAGATCATTGATAAAAATCATTGATACCCGGTGAGACCCACCGGAAGGCCGCGGCGCGAAACCCCGCTGGATGTTCCGGAAGAAGGGAAGCAGCTCAAGATCGCCGGGCCCGTAGACGGCCGGCGGCCGGACGATCATCCAACGCATCGCCCCGGCTTCCCGCCGCAGCGCGTCCTCGGCGCCGCGCTTGCTCGCGCAATAGCCCGAAAGCTGCGGTTCGCGCGCGGCGAGGGAGGAGACGAGGAGGAACCGGGGCGGGTTTGGCCGTGCCGCCGCGGCGCGCACCAGCCGTTCTGTGCCCGCCGTATTCACCCGGAAGAACTCGGGCGACGATCGGGCCTTCACGAGCCCCGCCAGATGCACGACCGCATCGGCGCCATCGACGAGTTGGCGAAGCGCCGTCTCGTCGTCCAGGTCGCCGATGACGACCTCGGCGACGCCGGTCGTATGCAGGAGCGGCGGTTCGCGGCGGGCGAGCACGCGAAGCGCCCAGCCCGCGGCATCGAGAGCGGTTGCGAGGGGGGCGCCGATGAAGCCGGTGGCGCCGGTCAGCGCCACCCGCCCGCGGCGCGTCCCCGTGCCCATCGCGGCGATCAGCCGGTCGCGCCGCCGGCGGCGCGGCTGGAGGCGGCGGTTGCGGCGTCCGCCGCGTAGAGACCTGCGAGGAGGTTCGCCTTGGCCTTGGCCCGGCTGATCTTGCCGGACGAGGTCTGCGGGATGCCGTGCGGGGGGATCAGAACCACGCGGCAATCGACGCCGTGGGCCCGCTGCAGCAGGCTCGCCGCTTCCCGTGCCAGGGTCTCGCGATCCGCAGGTTGCGTCGCCCGGCATTGCAGCAGCATGACCACCTGCTCGCCGTCGTCGGTCTCGGTCGAGAAGGCGGCCGTGTCGCCGCGTCGCAGCGCGAGCCCTTCCTCGACCGTCCATTCGAGATCCTGCGGCCAGATGTTCCGGCCGGCGACGATGATGAGGTCCTTGCTGCGGCCGGTGATGACGATGGTGCCGTCCAGCATGTAGCCGAGATCGCCGGTTTCGAGCCACCCATGCTCGTCGAAGACGCGCGCGGTTTCCTCCGGCTGCCGGAAATATCCGGTCATCAGGCTCGGTCCGCGGAAAAAGATGCGGCCGATCGCCCGCTCGGGCAGCACCTCGCCGTTGTCGCCTCGCACCTCGAGGCCATGCCCCTCGAGGGCGCGGCCGCAGCGCACGAAGCTGCGCGCGTCTTCCGGGTCGGCGGGATCCGCAGGCACAGCACGCCCCTCCGTCGACATGCGGCTGCGGCTCACCTCGTCCGTCAGCACGCCCTTGCCGAGCGCCGAGAAACTCATGGCGAGCGTCGTTTCGGCCATGCCGTAACTCGGCACGAAAGCGCGCGGATCGAAGCCGACGGGCGCGAAAGCCTCGGCGAAACGCTCGAGGATGTGCGGCTGGATCATATCGCCGCCGATGCCGGCCCCGCGCCAGGCGCGAAGATCGATCGAGGGCAGGGTAAGCTTGCCTTCGCTTACCCGACGGCTGCAGAGATCGTACCCGAAGGTCGGGCTGTAGGAGAAGGTGGCGCCGTTCATCGCGATCAGGGTCGGCCACATCATCGGCCGACGCGCGAAGTCGCGCGTCGTAATAAAGTCGCAGGAGAACTGGTTGGTGAGCGGCGTCAGCAGGAACCCGACCAGGCCCATATCGTGATAGAGCGGCAGCCACGATGCCGCGCGGTCGCCGCTGCGGAAATCGAGCCCGTCGATCGAGATCGCGTGGCAATTGGCCATCAGGGCGCGCTGGGAGATCTCGATGCCCTTCGGGAATCGCGTGCTGCCCGACGAAAACTGCAGATAGCAGGGTTCGCCCGGCTGCCAGGTGCGGAGCGCCGCACCGGCACCGGGAAGCGCGAAGACCTCCTCCGGGGTCAGCAGAAGATCCATCTTTCGGCCGGCTGCCGCCTCGCGCACATAGCCCATAAGGTCGGATGGTGCGATGGCGGCGGTCGCATCGCTGCTCTCCATCTGGCGGGCGAGGGTCGCGATGTAGGCCTCGCGTCCGCCGAGGCTGGTCGGCACGGCGACCGGCGCCGGCAGCAGCCCTGCATACTGGCAGGCGGCGAAGACCACGATGAACTCGACGGTCGTGTCGGCGATCATCACGACGCGCGCGCCGCGCGGCAGGCCGGCGCGGATCAATCCTTGCGCCGTCGCGACGGCGCGTTCGCGCAATTCGCGATAGGGCAGCACGGCTGCGAGATCGCCGCGCGCCGTATAGAGATTGAAGCCGGTCGCGCCGCCCGCGGCATAGTCGAGCGCCTCCGCGAGGCTCGCGAAGTCGCTTCGGCGATGGTCCAGATTGCGGCTCGTGGTCGGGGTCGGCGTCATCCGATGTGCGGCGGATCGTCGGGTTTGTCGGGGCGGCGCCGGCGGAGTCGCAGCGCTCCCGGCGGGGTGCCTCTTAGCAAAAGCCTAGGGCGCGAACAAGGCACGAGGCGGGCGCAAGGCGCCTCAGGACGCGAGCGTAGCGGGCGCGCGCAGGCCGACATCGAGCACCCGTCCCTCGGCCAGCCGGTAAACATGGTCCGCCGCTTCGACCCGGGCGGGCTGATGGGAGATCGCCAGGATGGTAAGGCCGGTCGCGCGCGAAAGCTCCCGGATGTTTGCGCAGATCTCGGCCTCGGTGCCGGGATCGAGGGCGCTCGTCGCTTCGTCGAGGATCAGCAGTTTCGGACGATGCACGAGCGCGCGCGCGATCGCGATGCGCTGGCGTTGCCCGCCGGAGAGGAGGGTGCCGCGTTCGCCGACGATGCTTTCGATGCCGTCCGGCAGCAGACTCACGAAGTCCCACGCGCCGGCCGCTTTCAGGGCGGCTTCGACGGCCGCGGTATCGAAGGCGGGATCGCCGAGCGTCACGTTCATCGCGACGCTTTCGTGAAGCAGGATCACGTCCTGCGGCACGTAGCCGACCATGGCGCGCCACCGCTCGAAATCGATGTCGGCGAGCGGCCTGCCGTCGATCGCGATGTTCCCGGCATCCGGGCGCTGCAGCCCCAGGAGCAGATCGGCGATCGTGGTCTTGCCGGCGCCCGAGGTGCCGGTAATCGCGGTCACGCGCGCCGCAGGGATGAACAGCGACACGTCGTCGAGCACGCGCTTCTCGCCATAGGCGAAGGAGACGCGGTCGAACCGCACACCCTGGTCGAGCGCCGGCGCGACATTGCCGCCGCGCTGCTCGCGCGCGGCTTCCGCCTCGTCGATCACGTCCTCCATCGCCCAATAGGCGCTCTCGAGCTGTTGCACCTGCTGGTAGGTCGTCTGGACGCGCCCGAACTGGGCCGAAGTCTTCATCAGGATCACGCCCAGCACGATGATCTCGGTGATCGGCAGGTTCCAGACCGCGACCGCGATCAGGAAAGCGAGCACGAGGAACAACGCCTGGATGACGTCCTGCAGGCTGCGCAGCGCGGCCTTGCTCAGCACCTGGCGACGCAGGGCGCGATTGAGCTTGCCCACATCGAGCTCGAACATGCGCCCGATCTGCGCATGGCGCGCCATCGCCTTCAGCGGCTTCAGCCCCGTCAGGGTGTCGCTGAGGCGCGCCACCAGCGCGCGGGTCTGATGCGTCTGCTTGCGCCCGGCCCGCCGCGTCCGCCGGACCAGCCAGTTCACGCTACCCGACATGACGAGGCCGAGCAGCAGCGAGGTAAGGCACACCTCCCAGGAAACCAGCAGCGCCAGGGCGAGATACATGGTGAGCTGGATCGAGACCGCGAGCATCGTCGAAACCGAAAGATAGGCCTCGGCGCCGCGCGCCGCGTCGTTGGCGATGGCGTTGGTGAAGCGGCCCACGGGCTGGCGCGTGAAATAGCTCCAGCGCGCGGCGAGCAGCGCGTCGATCAGCCGCAGCCGGAACTTGGTCGCCGTCTCGGCAACGGCATAGCCGACATAGCTCATGGCGACGAGGTTGAGCACCGCCTTCAGCATGATGGCGAGGATCACCATCGCGCTCAGCACGTAGATGTTGGGGGGAATGTGCAGCGTGTCGAGCGTGGACAGCACGGCGCTGGCGACCGAGGAGGGCACCGCCTCCTGGTCCTTGGTGGCGATCGCAAGCAGCGGCAAGGCGCTGGCGATGCCGAAGCCTTCCGCGAGGCTGCTCGCGAACAGGGAGACGAGGACGGTGATGCGCCGCTTGAGGGAGGTGCTGTTGAAGATGCGCAGAGCGCCGGACCGGCGTCGGCTGCCGCTCGGAGTCTTGGCGATCATGGTCTCCTCATAGCCGGGGTGCCGGGGTCTGTCCATCCCCGGTCGGGTTCGGGCCGAAAACGGGCTCGGTAAAGGGGCGAACCGGCGGTCGGCTTGACGTTCCGGGAGTCGTCGCGCACCAATCACGCCCGCGCGACATGCGCCGGGATGCGAAAGGCGGACAATGATTTCTGTCGGGTTGGTCGGTTGCGGCACCTGGGGACCGAACCTGCTCCGCAATCTCGCGGCGTCCTCCGCGCTTCGCCTTACCGCCGTCGCCGACCACCATGAGCAGAGGCTGGAAGCCGCTTGCGCGACATATCCGACGCTCATCGGGCGGTCGGACGCGGACACGCTGATCGGCGACCGAAGTCTCGGCGCCCTGGCGATCGCGACGCCCGCCTCGACGCATTTCGCGCTGGCGCGCGCGGCGCTGGCCGCCGGCAAGCATGTGCTGGTGGAAAAGCCCCTGACGATGCGAACGGAGGAGGCGGAGGAGCTGGTCGCGCTCGCGAACCGTCTCGGTCTCGTGCTGATGGTCGATCACACGGTCCTGTTCACCGGCGCGGGCCGGCACATATTGGCGATGCGCGATGCGGGGGAGCTGGGCGAGGTGACGCATCTGGACGCGGTGCGCGCCAATCTCGGCCGGTTCCTGCCGGACGTAAACGTGCTGTGGGACCTCGCGCCGCATGATTTCGCGCTCATCGACGCCCTATTTGGGGACGAGCCCACTGCCGTTGAAGCGGTCGGAACGGCGCATCACCAGCCGGGCCGTCACGAGCTCGCGCATGTGACCCTCGGCTATCCGGAGGGCCGCGTCGCGCATGTGCATCTGAGCTGGGTTTCGCCGGACAAGCTGCGCCGCACGGTGATCGGCAGCAGCGACAGGGTTCTCCTGTGGGACGATCTGGCGCCGAGCGGTCGCCTCAAGGTCTATCGCTATGGCGTCGAGCCCATGGCGGCGCTCGCGGGCCTGCCCGCGCTCCCGGCGCTCAAGGTGGGCGCCTGCCATGAGCCCGCGCTCGCCGAGATCGAGCCGCTCGCGCGCGTGGTCGAGCATTTCGCGAACGTGATCGCCGGCAAGGAGAGCCCCATCGCCACCGGCGAGCAGGGGGTGCGGGTGGTGCGGCTGCTCGAACGGGCGCAGGCGGCGCTCGACCGGACGGGCTGATCCGGGGCCTCAGCCGGCCGGCGCGCGGTCGCCCGGCACGGCCTTCTCGACCAGGAAGATCCAGAGGACGCGGACCGCGTGATAGGCGAGGGTCGCCGCCTGCCAGGCCACGACCGCGTAGAACGCCGCCTCGCCATAGCCCAAGGCGTAGCCGATCGTGAAGAGCGGCAGGTTGATGTTCCGGCGCGCAATGAAGCTGCGCAGGAACGCATCGATCGGCGCATGGGTGTGAAGCCCGCGCTGGAAGCGGACCGAATAGATTTTCAGCACCAGCCGGTCGAACACGTAGATCAGGATCAGGATCCCGCCGGCGATCATGAGCGGCGAATGGAAATCGCCGCCAGCGAGGCCAATGGCCCAGGCTGCGTACCAGAGGGGCGGATGAATGAGGTCGAGCCCGTGATCCAGCAGATTGCCGAGATTCGAATCGGTGAAGGTGAGCCGGGCGAGCTTTCCGTCGACGGAATCGAGAACGCTCATCCCATAGGCGAGCGCAAAGCCGATCCAGAACTGCCCGTAGGCGAAGCAGGGCACGGCGGCGAGCGTCATGACGATGCTGAGAAGCGTAACCCAGTTCGGATGAATGCGGGCGGCGGCGAGCGGCCGGACCAATCGCCAGACCAGCGGCGGATAGACATATTTCGTGAAGAGATCGGTCGAACCCTTGTAGTTCGACCGGAAGAGGAAGCGCTCCGCCGCGTCGCGCTCCGGGGATGCGCGCAAAGGCAGGATGTAGGGGGGGAGGTTGCGCCGCAGCTTCCGGATGAAGCCGCCGAAATTCGCTTCCGCGATCGGTTCGCAGCCGGGCAGGGCGGCGGCGAGTGCGGCCAGCGACGTGGCATCGCCAGGGATGCGCGGCCGGTCGGCCTCCGAAACCCAAACCGCCGCAACGTCGCCATCGCGCATCGCGGTCGAGCCCGGTGCCGCGGACATATGCCGCAGGACGCGGGGATCGAGAATGCTCGCGGCCGAAAGGCAGAGCACCGGGCCGGCGCCCGCCGTCGCGAGCCAGCCGGCGAGACGCTGCCCGACCGTGCCGCCGGTCGAGACGAGCTCGATCGGCATCCCGTCGAGCAACGCCGAGGGTAGCCCGAGCCCGGCGACGGCGAGCGCCTGCGCGCCGCCGTCGATCCGGATCGCCGTCGGCTGGAGGCGCTGCTGGCGGATTGCGCGCAGATGGCGCTCGATCGCGCTCATCCCGAAGACCAGGAGATCGGGCTCGAACTCTGCGGCGTCGATCCAGACGATCATGCGGGGGTTTGGCCGGCCTCTCGAACGGAAGAACTGCGGCGCCCGGCGCGCCAGGCTCGGCGCGGCGCTTGTATCAAAACGGTCGCCATCCGTCCACGCATCCTACCGGTCGAAGAGGGCGCGGATGCGGTCCACGGCCCGATCCATCTCCGGGTCGCCTCGATCGCCCGGTGGCGTCGGGCGGCCGCGATCTTCGAGCCGCTGCAATCTGCCCTGCGCCAGCAGATTCCGGTGCAATGCCGCCATGCTGCGCGAGGGCCGCAGAAAGCCGCGGCGGACGGCGAAATCGAGGAGACGGTGGAGCGGGTTCCAGCTTGCGCCGGCGCCGCCGGACGGATCCCAATGATCCCAGATCCGCTGCGACCAGCGCGGGGCACGGGAGGGCGGATCGAAAAGATAGACCGGCTTCCCGAGCGCCGTCGCCTCGGCAAGCATCGACGCGCTGTCTCCCGTCACGACGATGCGCTCGGCGAGCGCCAGGAAGGCGGCATAGGGACTGTCGCCCGCGGCGCTCCAGCGATGCCGGCACGCCGGATCGGAAATCCCGGCAAAAAGGCGGTCGGCGAAATCGTCTGGCGTGCGGCGACTGGTGGCCACCAGCAGCGATCCGCCGATCTCGCGTCGAAGCCCCTCGACCGCCGCGGCGAGCGCGCTCGCGGCATCGGCATCGAACGCATAGCGGCCTGCCGCGCCGCCGACCAGCACGGCGATAAAGGGCGCGGGAACTCCGGCGAGCCGATCGCGCCAGCTCGCGGCCGCCCGCTCGAGCGCTTCCGGGGCGATCCTGTTCAGGGGCGCCCAGAGCTGCAGGACATTGGGCGATGGCGGCAGCGCATATTGCGGCGTCGTTATCACCAGATCGAGTTCCCGCAGGTCGAGCCGCGGACGACCGAGTTGAACCAGCCTGGTGCGGCCGCCCGATTGCTCGCGGATCCAGCGCGCGACCGGCACGGAGCGGCGTCCGACGCCGATGACGAGATCCGGCCATGGGGCCGCGAGCGGCGAAGAGGCCGCTACGTCCAGACTGGCGAGAGAGGCGCCGAGCCTCGCATTGGATTCGCGGTAGCGCTCGTTGAAGCGGAGCTCCCTGGTTTCGTACGGCCAGCCGAGCGCGCGGGCGAGGGAAAGGAGCTGCCCGTTGTCGCCGGCCTTGTCGCCGAGCAGGAGCCACAGCGATGGCGCCGACATGGCCGTGCCGTGCGTCGCTTTGCGGGGGGGCGAGGTGCTCAATCGAGGCGGGTCCTCGGCGGCGTCGGGATGCGCTCCCGGCTGGTTCAAGGTACAGACGCGGACGTGAGCCGCGCGCGCCTGCGATCCTCGCCGGGGATTCCTACAGGCCGCCTCCGAAGCGCGTCAAATCGGCGCTGCGGGCATTCCGAAATCATATGATAATTCTATGAGATATGGCGTCTTGATCGCTTGATTTCTTAGTTTAAGAAGCTATTTCCTTCCCAGCCGCCACCTTGCTTGCGACTCTGCGCGCGTGGCAGATTCCGCGGCGCGGGCCAGCCTGTCGGCGCGGCCGAACCCTCAACCGGAGCGAAGCTTGAAGCCGACCGTCTTTATCCACACCAACGACAACCAGCTCGTCGGCGCGCTGGTGTCGCAGCATTCGCTGTCGCGAAACTCGACGCGGCCGGAGAGCTTCGAGGTGCGGATTATCCACTACGAGGACTACCCGTTCTTCCGGGCACGAGAGGGGCAATCCTTTCTCCGCGATGGCGGCTGGCGCCGCTGGGACAGCCAGGATCTGCAGAGCTTCACCCCCTTGCGCTTCATGCCGCCGGCCCTGATGGGCTACCAAGGGCGCGCCCTCATCATCGACCCGGACGTGTTCGCCGTCGGCGACGTGACGGCGGCGCTCGAGCGCGACATGGGCGGCAAGGCGATCATGTGCGTTCCCCGGCCGGGCCACAACGGCAGGGCCGACTATCTCGCGACCAGCGTCATGCTGCTCGACTGCGCGAAGCTCGGCCACTGGCAGGTCGAGCGCGACTTCAACGAGATGTTCGAGGGCAAGCGCGACTACGTCCAATGGATCGACCTCGGCCTCGAGCGCCGCGAGACGATCGGGGCGCTGGAGCCGGAATGGAACGATTTCGACCATCTCGACGCCAGGACGAAGCTGCTCCACAACACCAAGCGCCGCACCCAACCCTGGAAGACCGGGCTGCCCGTCGATTACACGATCCGGCCGGCGAAGCTCGGCAGCCATCCCGCGAGCTGGATCAAGTTCGCGAAACAGAAGCTCCTGGGCGAGACGCGCGGCCGCGACCATTACGAACGGCATCCCGATCCGAACCAGGAGAAATTCTTCCTGGAGCTGCTTCGCGAATGCGTGGCCGAGGGGAAGATCACGCGAGATCTTTTGAAGGAACACATGGCGAAAAACTTCATCCGCCACGACATCCTCAAGCTGCTGGATGCGGCACGTCCCTTGGCCGCGGAATAAGCCGGCTACGCCGCCGCATGAAAGTCTGGATCGACGCCGCCGCGGGCGGCGCTGCCATTTTCGGCCTGACGCCGGTAGAGCGCCTGCTGCGGGCGATCGCGCGGGTGAAGCCGCAGCCGAGCGAGATTCTGCTTTCCGGCGGCACGCCGCCGACCGGCCTGCCCGCCGATCTGCCGGTGCGCCAGCGCATGGAGGCGGGGCCGGCCGGGGCGAGACTGCAAAGTTACCTGGCGGGGGCGGGCGCGGAACCGGTGCTGGTGCTGGACGGCGCCAGCCTCGTCGATGACCGCCTGATCGCCTTGCTCGCCGAGCAGCCGGCAGGGCTCTGCGCCGTGGATGGCGAAGGCGGGGAGCGCACGGCCGTCCTGCTGACGTCGTCGGCCGCGGCCGAGGCGATCTCGCGCGAAAGCCGGGACGTGCCCGAGATCGCCGAGGGGCTGTCGGCGGCCGGCATGGTGCGGCCCCTTGCCCAGACGGAGTTTCCGAGCTTCATCAAGCATCTCCGGCGCGATCTGCCGTTCTATCTGCAGCGGCTGCCGGATGCCGACAGCGCCGGGCGGGCCGAGCGGTTCCTGTTCCACTCGAACTACAAGGGCTCGACCGATTTCCTAACAAAATGGATCTATCCGCCGCTGGTCTGGCGACTGACGCGTCTCGCCACGCGGCACACGATCCATCCGAACCTCATCACCCTCGTCAGCATCCTTCTCACCTTTCTCGCCGTGCCGCTGTTCGCGAGCGGCCAGTGGGTCGCCGGGTTTCTCGCAGCCTATGCGATGAGCATCCTCGATTCGGTCGACGGGAAAGTCGCGAGGGTAACCTTGACCGATTCCGCCATCGGCAACCTGATGGATCACGGGCTCGACATCGTCCATCCGCCCTTCTGGTATTTCGCCATCGCCTGGGGCCTGACGGGCGGCGATGTCGCGGCGCCGGCATTCCAGGCGGCGATTCTGCTCGTCGTCTTCTACATCGCCGACCGGCTGGTGCTGTCGGTCTCGAAATGGCGCTGGGGCTACGGGCTTCATGCCCATGCGCCGATCGACGGCACGATCCGGACCTGGATCGCCCGGCGCAACACCAACCTCGTGCTGCTGACCCTCGGTTACCTGGTCGGCCAGCTCGAGGTCGCCTTCTACCTGGTCGTCATCTGGCAGGGCCTGACCTTCGCCTGGCATACAGGCCGGACGATCTGGCTCCTGCGCACCAAGCCGGCGACCCGCTGAAACATGGCTCGTCGCCGGATTGCGAAAGCTGCGCCGAACGCCCTGAAGCCGACATAATTTTCAGGTGTCATGCGCCTATAATCGGCGGACGCCCGAAGGTGGCGTGCCGCCGTGTCATCGAGAGGGGATCATGAAGTTCCTGCGTCGCGTCCTGATCGGGCTCGTCCTCCTTCTGCCGTCGGCGATGGCCGGCGCCGAGGAACTGACCGAAACCGTGGCGGCCGCGAGCCGGTACTACGACGACATCCATGCGCGGCTCGGTTCGGGCAGCGATTCCGCGCAGGCCGAGGCACTGCGCCTCGCCGGCGAAACCGCCGCGAAGGCAGGCCAGACCGACGCCGCCATCGCGTCCTACGAGAAATCCATCTCGCTCGGCGGCGGGACGGCCGAGACCTGGCTCGCTCTTGCCAAGCTCCAGCGCGATCGCGAGGACGACTGGTCGGCCATCGGCGCCGCCTATTACGCCTATGCCTATGAGGACGATCCCGAGGAGCGCGGCAACGCGCTCGATCTCCTCGCGACCTTGCTGCAGGACGTGGACAAGCCCGCCGAGGCGCTCGCCGCCTATCAGCTCGCCATACAGGAGCAGCCCGACAGCGACTATTTCCAGTCGCGCGTCGCCCGGCTGACCGAGCTGGTCGGCCTCCATCTCGACAATGCTACGGTCGACCGGCAGGGCGACGCCCCGCGCTTCTGCTTCGATTTCAACGCCCAGCTTCTCGACGTCCGGCAGGTGCATTACCGGGATTTCGTCACCGTCACCCCCGGCTTCGAGCCGAGCTTCACCGCGAGCGGCCCGACGCTCTGCATGACCGGCGGGGAATATGGCAAGGCCTACACCGTCACGCTGAAACAGGGATTCCCGACCGCCGAGATGCGGAACCTGCGGGAAGCGGTGAGCGTCGAGCTGGATGGCGGCGATCGCGAACCGTCGCTCGGCTTCGACGGCACGGCCTATGTGATGCCGAAGGCGAGCGGCCATGGCGTACCGCTGGTAAGCGTCAATCTCGAGAGCGCCGAGATCGAGCTCATGCGGGTGAATGACCGCAATCTCATCCAGCAGATCGTCGAGGGCCGCCTGCTGCAGCAGATCAACGGCTATGACCGCAACAATATCGTCGGGCAGACGGGCGAGCTGGTCTGGTCGGGCGAGGTGCTGATCGAAAGCGAACCGAACAAGCGCATCGTCACCTCGGTGCCGCTCGACGAAATGCTGCCGGAGACCGAGCCGGGCGTCTATCTGATGACGGCCGTGGCGCCCAATCAGCCGGAAGACCGGAGCTGGATCGCGCGCGCGACGCAATGGCTCGTGGTGACCGACCTCGGCCTCAGCGCCATGACCGGGGAGGACGGGCTCAATCTCTTCGTGCGCTCGCTCGAATCGGGCGAACCGGTCGGCCGCGCCACCGTGACGCTGCTTGCCCGCAACAACGATGAGCTGGCCACGGTCGCGACCGACCGCAGCGGCCTCGCGCATTTCGACGCGGGCCTCGTGCGCGGGGAGGGCGGCAGGCAGGCCGTCGCCGTCTATGTGTCGCGCCGCAACGGCGATTTTGCCTTCCTCGATCTGACGCAGCCCGCCTTCGACCTCTCCGACCGCGGCGTCGGCGGACGGCTCGCCGGCGGACCGACCGACCTCTTCCTTTATACCGATCGCGGCGTCTATCGGCCGGGCGAGACGGTGCGTCTCTCGGGCCTGCTTCGCGATCCGACCGGCAATGCGATCGAGAACCTGCCGCTGACCTTGCGCATCCTCAGGCCGGACGGCTCGGAGAGCGAGACGCTGCAGATCGCGAGCCAGGGGCTCGGCGGCTACCAACAGGACATTCCGATGTCCGCTTCGGCGCGGACCGGCGTCTGGACCGTCGAGGCCTATCTCGATCCGAACGCCGCACCGATCGCCCGGCAATCGGTGCTGGTCGAGCAGGTCGTGCCGGCACGCATCGAGGTGAAGCTGGCGAGCGAAGCCGCGTTCGTCGATCCGCAGGCCGCGGCGCTGCCGACGGTCGAGGCGAAGGCGGATTATCTCTATGGCGCTGCCGGCGCCGATCTGCCGGTCAATGCGGAAGCGCTCATCCAGCGCAATGACGATCCCTTTCCGGCGCTGGTCGGGTATCGCTTCGGCCTTGCCGACGAGACGATCGACCCGCAGCGCGTCGAGCTCGCGCCGACCCGCACGGACGACGCGGGGCATGCCAGCGTCGAGATCGCCCTGCCGCAGATCCCGGACACGGTCCAGCCGCTGAAGGCAACCGTCCGTGTCGAGGTGCGCGACGTCGGCGGCCGGGCCGTGGCGGAGACGATCGACCTGCCGATCCGAAGCCGGAATCTCTTTCTCGGGCTGAAGCCGCTCTTCGCGGACGACCGGGCGCCCGAAAGCGACATGGCGGAGCTCGAGGCGATCGCCGTCGCCCCGGACGGGACGCGGCAGCCGGTCGCCGAGCTGCAATATCGCGTGGTCCGCGAGGTGTGGGACTATCAGTGGTATCTGCAATACGGCCAGTGGGACTATCGCGCCGTGGTGCGCGACGAGCCCGGCGAGTCCGGCAAGATCGCGCTCGCCGCCGATGCGCCGGGCCGGATCTCCGTGCCGCTCGACTATGGGCGCTACCGGATCGAGGTCTACGACCCGGCCTCGGGTGCCGCGGCGAGCTATCGTTTCTCCGCCGGCTGGTATGCCATGGCGGGGACGGGCGACACGCCGGACGCTCTCGAGGTCACCGCGGACAAGCCGATCTACGAGCCGGACGACCGGGCAAAGCTGTTCGTGCGGCCGCCCTTCGCGGGGCAGGTTCTGCTCGCGATCGCGACCGACCGGGTGATCGAGACCCGCATCGTGGATGCGACGACCGAGGGCGTCGAGGTCGCGTTCGATGTCGATGCCGACTGGGGTGCCGGCGCCTATCTGCTCGCGACCGCCTTCCGGCCGAGCGACGCCGAAGGCCATGGTCCCGGCCGCGCCATCGGCGTGACCTGGCTCGGCGTCGATCCCGCCCATCGCAAGCTCGATGTCGCCTTGACGCTTCCCGAGACGACGCGACCGCGGGAAACGATCGCCATCCCGGTCTCGGTCGCCGGCGCGGAAGCGGGCTCGGCGGCCTTCGTTACCGTTGCCGCGGTGGACGAAGGCGTGCTTCAGCTCACCGACTTCCAGAGCCCCGATCCGGTCGAGTTCTTCTTCGGCAAGCGCCGGCTCGGCGTCGATATCCGCGACCTTTACGGCCGGCTGATCGAGGCCGATCAGGGGCGTCGCGGGCAGATCCGCTCGGGCGGCGACGCCGCCCTGTCGCGCCGCGCTGCACCGCCCGGCATCGAGCTGGTCGCGCTCTTTTCCGGCATCGTGAAGCTCGACGCCGAAGGCAAGGCGACGGTCGATTTCTCGATCCCCGACTATAACGGCCGGCTCCGCGTCATGGCGGTGGCCTGGACGGCGACGAAGGTCGGCGGCGCCTCGGCCGGGCTCGTGGTGCGCGACCCGCTGGTCAGCATCATCGCCACGCCGCGTTATCTCGGCCCCGGCGATCGCAGCAACCTTACCCTCAGCCTGCAGAACATGGAGGCGCCGGCCGGCCGCTATCGCGTCGCAGTCACGGCGGACGACGCGCTCCAGCTCGGCGAAGGCGCGAGCTTCGAGGTCGATCTCGCGACCGGGGCGAGCCATGCGGTCGCGATCCCGCTTCTCGGGCGCCATGTCGGCACGGGCCAGATTGCGCTCGTCGTCGAGGGGCCGGAAGGCTTCCGCCTCGAACGCAAGGTCGAGCTCGGCGTCAGGCCGTCGCAACTGCCCGAGGTACATCGCGTCGCCCAGCAGCTTCAGCCGGGCGACACGCTCACCTACGGCCCCGACCTGCTCGGCGGGTTCCTGCCGAATACCGGCGAGGTGCTGGCGAGCGTCAGCGCCTATCCGGATCTGGATCTCGCGGGGCTGCTGCGCTCGCTCGACCGCTATCCCTATGGCTGCCTCGAGCAGACCACGAGCCGCGCCATGCCGCTGCTCTATGTCGCCGACG
>CAZMUZ010000012.1:0-52360 GCA_964569315.1 uncultured Rhodospirillaceae bacterium
GATCGCGCTGTCTTCGCTGCCGGTCGCATTGGCGGCATTGAGCGTCGGCGCATCGGCCACCGCTGCAACCGCGACCGAGAAGCTCGTGCTGGTCGTGGCATGGTCGCCGTTGCTGGCTTCCGTCGAGGTCACCGAGATGGAGAGTGGAATCGTACCGCTGAAGTTGACCGGCGGATTGAGGGTAAGGCCGGCAAGCTGGTCGGCCGTGAGGCTCCAGCTCCCGTCGAGATTGTCCGTCCCCGCGCTGAGGCTGGCGCCGCTCGGCACACCGGAGATGGTGATGGCGAGGCTTTCCGAACCGTCAACATCGGCGAGCGCCGCCGACAGGTCGAGGGCGATCGCGCTGTCTTCGCTGCCGGTCGCATTGGCGGCATTGAGCGTCGGCGCATCGGCAACCGCTGCGACCGCGACCGAGAAGCTTGTGTTGGTCGTGGCCGTGTCGCCGTTGCTGGCTTCCGTCGAGGTCGCCGAGATGGAGAGCGGAATCGTGCCGCTGAAATTGGCCGGCGGCGTGAGCGAAAGCCCCGGAAGCTGGCTCGCGGTCAGGCTCCAGCTCCCGTCCGGATTGTGCGTGCCGGCGCCGAGGCTGGCACCGGCCGGAACGCCTGTGATTGTGATGGCAAGGTTCTCCGATCCATCCATGTCGACAAGGCCGGCCGACAGGTCGAGGGTGATCGCGCTGTCTTCGCTGCCGGTCGCATTGGCGGCATTGAGCGTCGGCGCATCGGCCACCGCCGCGATCGCGACCGAGAAGCTCGTGCTGGTCGTGGCGGTGTCGCCGTTGCTGGCTTCCGTCGAGGTCGCCGAGATGGAGAGCGGAATCGTGCCGCTGAAATTGGCCGGCGGCGTGAGCGAAAGCCCCGCAAGCTGATCCGCCGTCAGGCTCCAGCTCCCGTCGAGATTGTCCGTCCCCGCGCTGAGGCTGGCGCCGGCCGGAACGCCGGTGATGGTGATGGCGAGGCTTTCGGAACCGTCCGTGTCGGCGAGCGCCGCCGACAGGTCGAGGGCGATCGCGCTGTCTTCGCTGCCGGTCGCATTGGCGGCATTGAGCGTCGGCGCATCGGCCACCGCCGCGACGGTAACCGAGAAGCTTGCGGTCGTGGTCACGCTATCCCCGCTGCCGATCTCGGTCGAGGTCGCCGAGATGCTGAGTGGGATGGTGCCGCTGAAGTTCGCCGGGGGTGTGAGGGTAAGGCCGGAAAGCTGGTCGGCCGTCAGACTCCAGGTCCCGTCGAGATTGTCCGTCCCCGTGCTGAGGCTGGCGCCGCCGGGCAAGCCGGCGATGGTGACGGCGAGCCTTTCCGAGCCGTCGAGATCCGTCAGAACGGCCGAAAGGTCGAGCAGAACCGACTGGTCCTCGCTGCCCGTCGCATCGGCGGCCGTGACGCCCGGCGCCGAAGCGGTGAGGTCCGGCACGATGCCGTTGTCGTTGGCGCCGAACGCCATGAAGGTCCGCGCGGCCGGAGCGTCGCCGGATCCCTCGCCCAGCGCCAGCTCGGTACCGGCAAGCGGGGTTGCGGGGCTACCTGCCCCGCCGTCGATGCCCCGATCGGCGAATTGCGTGAAGCTCCCGCCGCTATTGGGGACGCTACCGCCGCCTTCGCCGCCGGCAGCCGGCTCGATCAGGTCCTCGGGGGATACCCCCTCGTCGAGAAGCTGTGCGATCTCGATGGCCTCGCCGGCGAAGGTGAGCTGAATCGGATGCTCTCCGAAGGCCTGCTCCGCAAAGCCGGAAAGTCGGACATCGCCGCTCGATCCGTCCGCGGCGCGAAGCACCAGGTCGCCGTCGATCCACTCACGCACCAGAGCGGCCAAGGCAGCGTCGACGGCGAGGGTCTGTCCCGGCTGCAGGTGGAAGACGACGACCTCGCCGGGCTGCGGCAGCTCGATGGCGGTGTCGGGCGTCAGAGCGGCCTGCTGCACATCGCTGACCGGCGCGTCCTCGCCATGGCTTGAAGCAGCCTCGATCGCCGCGGCATGCGCATCTTGCGCTGCAGTCTGTTCGGTCATTTCCGGCACCCTTAAATACAAGCCCCGCTCTACTGCAAATTCTATGGACCAAACTGTGAATACGATGTTAATATCCCGAAATTGCAAAAGATATTGTGAATGTTTATTTCAATAGTATTTGATTTATATTTTTGTAAAACATCCGAAAAATTTTAGACGAAGTTCTCTCTTCGCCGCCCCGGATCGGTCCCCACGCAGGATTCCCTTGGTCGGGATGAGGTCGATCACTATGATCCGCCACGAAATTTCGACTTCCACGCAGGATCGACCGCATGACGCCCGATGACGCCCCGAGGCTGGCCGCCGGCCGACCCGGTTCTTGCCCGACGGGCATCCGCTGATGGCGGGGACCGCTATCGCCGAGCGCCAACTGCTCGAGAGGCTTGCCCGCATCGCGGAAGAAGCGGGCCGGGCGATCCTGCGCTATTACGCGACGGACCTGGCCGTGCGAACCAAGTCGGACGCGACGCCGGTCACCGATGCCGACCAGGCCGCGGAAGCCATCATCCTCGAAGCCCTGGCGCCCCTGCTGCCGGGGATTCCCGTGGTGGCCGAGGAGGCCATGAGCGGGGGCAGCGAACCGGCGCTCGGCGAGATTGCGACGGCGCGGTTCTGGCTCGTCGATCCGCTGGACGGAACCAAGGAGTTTCTCAGCCGCAACGGCGAGTTCACCGTCAATATTGCGCTGATCGAATCGGCTCGCCCGCGGCTCGGCGTCGTGCATCTGCCGGCACTCGGCATCACCTATGCCGGCGGCGCACCGGGTACGGCGACCATGGCGCATGGCGGCGAAGCGCCGAACCCGATCGCCGCCCGCCAGACCCCCGCCGACGGCGCCATCGTGCTCGCCAGCCGCTCCCACGGCGATCAGGCGGCATTGGACAGCTTCCTCGCGGACAAGCATGTCGCCGCGCGGCTTGCCGCCGGCAGCTCGCTCAAATTCTGCCGGATCGCGGAAGGCATCGCAGATCTTTACCCGCGCCTCGGCCGAACCATGGAATGGGATACCGCCGCCGGCCATGCCGTGCTGGCGGCTGCCGGCGGGAGCGTCTCGACCCTCGATGGCGAAATGCTGCGCTATGGCAAGCCCGGCTTCGAGAATCCGCATTTCGTCGCGCGCGGGCGACCGCGCTGATGCCGGCGCGAGGCCGCATCGAAAAGCCCTCGGACGCGACGATCGAAGCCGCCGCCGCCGCGCTCCGCGCCGGCGACCTGGTCGCCCTGCCGACCGAGACCGTCTATGGGCTGGCCGGCGATGCCACGAATGACCGCGCGGTTGCAGCGATCTTCGCCGCCAAGGACCGCCCCCGCTTCAATCCGCTGATTGCCCATTTCCCACATGCATCCGGCGCCGCCTCGGCCGTGCAGTTCGACGAGCGCGCGGAACGGCTGGCGGCGCGCTTCTGGCCCGGGCCGCTCACCCTCGTTTTGCCCCGACGTGCCGACTGCACCGTATCGCTGCTGGCCTCGGCGGGCCTCGAGAGCCTCGCGGTGCGAGTGCCGGCCCATCCGGTGGCGCAAGCGCTCCTTGCCGCCCTCGACCGTCCCGTGGCGGCGCCCAGCGCGAACCGGTCCGGCCGCGTCAGCCCGACCAACGCCGCGCATGTCGCTGCGGAGCTCGGCGACCGGGTGGCCATGATCCTCGACGGCGGGCCCTGCCGGCTCGGCATCGAATCCACCATCATCGACCTTTCCCGCCGGCGGCCCCTGCTGCTCCGGCAGGGCGCCATCGCGCAGGAGACGCTGGCCGGCGCGCTCGACGAGCTCGAGGTTGTAGCCCCGCCGGCGCAGGGCGAACGGCCGGCAGCACCCGGCATGCTGGAGAGCCACTACGCGCCCGATCTCCCGATCCGGCTCGAGGCCGCCGATGCGGCGACGGATGAAGCCCTGCTCGCCTTCGGCCCGGACGCTCCCCGCGGCGCGGGGAGCGTCTTCAATCTCAGCGAGAGAGGCGACCTCGTGGAGGCCGCCGCCAATCTCTTCGCGATGCTGCGGCAGGCCGATGCGAGCGGGCGACGCGCGATCGCCGTCATGCCGATACCGGAGCGCGATCTCGGCCGCGCGATCAACGATCGGCTGCGGCGCGCGGCGGCGCCGCGACGCTGAGCCGCCCTGTTGCCCGCCCGCCAAGGCGGGCTAAGCTCGCAGCCGATGGCCGCCCTCTCCCCGGAACTGCAGCGAAACTTCATCGAGATCCTCGGGCCCGACGGGGTGCTGCAGGACGCCGCCGCCACGGCGCCCTATCTCACCGACTGGCGGAAGCTCTATCGCGGCGCGGCGATCGCGGTGCTCCGCCCGCGTAACGCGGACGAGGTGTCGAGGATCGTCCGGCTCTGCGCGGAACGTTCGATCGGCATCGTCCCGCAGGGCGGCAATACGGGCCTCGTCGGCGGCGCGACGCCCTCCGCCGCCGGCACGGAGATCGTCCTGTCGCTGGCCCGCATGAATCGCATCCGCTCGGTGGATGCCGAGAACTTCACCGCGACGGTCGAGGCCGGCACCATTCTTCAGCATGTCCAGGAAGCGGCCGCGGCGGCCGACCGGCTCTTTCCGCTGAGCCTCGGGGCGGAGGGGCAATGCCAGATCGGCGGCAACATTTCCACCAACGCCGGCGGCATTGCCGTGCTTCGCTACGGCAACATGCGCGAGCTGGTGCTGGGGCTGGAGGTCGTGCTGCCTTCCGGCGAGATCTGGGGTGGGCTGCGCGCGCTGCGCAAGGACAATACGGGATACGACCTGAAGCAGATATTCATCGGCGCCGAAGGGACGCTCGGCGTCGTAACCGCGGCCGTGCTCAAACTCTTCCCGAAGCCGGTCGAGAAGGCGACGGCGTTCGCCGCCACCCCCGACCCCGCGCGGGCGCTGGAGCTGCTCGCGGCCTGCCGGGCGGCGAGCGGCGACAATGTCACGAGCTTCGAACTGCTGCCGCGCTTCGCGATCGACCTCGCCCTCAAGCATGTGCCCGGCTCGGTCGATCCTCTGCAGACGCCGAGCCCCTGGTATCTCCTCATCGAGATGACGGCGACAGCGCCGAATGCGGGGCTGCGCGAGGCGCTGGAGAAGACGCTCGAAGCGGCCCTGACCGACGGGCTCATCGCCGATGCGACGATCGCCGAAAGCGAAGCGGCGGCGCGCCGCCTCTGGCATCTGCGGGAGGCCGTGGTCGAGGGTCAGCGGCTGGAAGGCGCCAGCATCAAGCACGATATCGCCGTGCCGGTCGCCACGGTCGCACGCTTCCTCGAGGAAGGCGTCCGCGAGATGGTCGCGGCGATGCCGGCGGTGCGCCCGGTGCCGTTCGGGCATCTCGGCGACGGCAACATCCATTTCAACCTGATGCAGCCGGTCGGAATGTCCGGCGAGGCGTTCCTCGAGCGCGGCCGGGCGCTCACCACCCTCGTCCATGATCGGGTCGCGGCGCTCGGTGGATCGATCAGCGCGGAGCACGGCCTCGGCCAGCTTCGCCGCGGCGAGATCACGCGCTACAAATCCGCGACGGAACTGGCGCTCATGCGCAGCCTGAAGGCGGCGCTCGATCCGCGCGGCATCATGAATCCCGGCAAGGTCGTGTAGGAGAGAGGACCGAGATGCCCGATTTCGTGGCACCGCTTGCGGATATCCGCTTCGCGCTCGATGCCGTCGCGGGAATCGAGAGCCTGGCCGCGCTGCCGGGCCTTGGCGAGGCGACGCCGGACCTGGTGGAGCAAGTGCTGGGGGAGGCCGGGCGCTTCGCGGGCGAGGTGCTGGCGCCGCTGAACCGTCCCGGCGACATCGAAGGCGCCCGTCTCGAGGACGGCGCCGTCCGCACTCCGGCCGGTTTCGCCGACGCGCATCGTCACTTCGCGGCCGGCGGATGGACCAGCCTGCCCTTCGATCCCGCCTGGGGCGGACAGGGCCTGCCCTGGGCGCTCGCGACGGCGACGCAGGAAGTCTGGGCGGCCGCCAATCTTTCGTTCTCCCTGTGCGGCCTGCTGACCCAGGGCGCGATCGAGGCCTTGCAGATCCATGGCAGCCCCGAGCAACAGGCGACCTACCTGCCGAAACTGATCTCGGGCGCCTGGAGCGGCACGATGAACCTGACCGAGCCCCAGGCCGGATCGGATGTCGGCGCCCTCCGGACCAGGGCGGAGCCGGCCGGCGACCACTACCGCATCACGGGACAGAAGATCTTCATCACCTACGGCGAGCAGGATTTCACCGAGAACATCATCCATCTGGTGCTGGCGCGGACACCGGGTTCCCCCGAGGGAACCAAGGGCATCTCGCTTTTTATCGTGCCGAAATTCCTGGTGCAGCCGGACGGGTCGCCCGGCGCACGCAACGACCTGCGCTGCTTGTCGCTCGAGCACAAGCTCGGCATCCGCGCGACCCCCACCTGCGTCATGGCCTATGGCGAGAAGGAAGGCGCCATCGGCTATCTCGTCGGCGAGGAGCGGCGCGGCATGGAATATATGTTCACCATGATGAACAACGCGCGGCTCGCGGTCGGCATCGAAGGGCTCGCCATCGGCGAACGCGCATTGCAGCAAGCGCGCGACTATGCCCGCGCGCGCGTCCAGGGTCGCGACGTCGCCGCGCGCGACGGCGGCCCGGTTCCGATCATCCGTCATCCGGATGTGCGGCGCATGCTGATGACGATGCGCGCGACCGTCGCGGCGATGCGGGGCATCATCTACTTCACCGCCGCGACGCTCGATCGCGCGAAGCACGATCCCGATCCGGAACGGCGGAAGAGCGAGCAGTCGCTCGCCGAGCTGATGACGCCGGTCGCGAAGGCATGGTGCACCGATCGCGGGGTCGAGGTCGCGTCGCTCGGCATCCAGGTTCATGGTGGGGTGGGTTTCATCGAGTCGACCGGCGCCGCCCAGCATCTGCGCGATTCCCGCATCGCCCCGATCTATGAAGGCACCAACGGCATCCAGGCCATGGACCTCGTCGCCCGCAAGCTCATCCGCGATCGCGGTGCGACGATGCGCGATCTTTCCGCACGGATCGAGGCGAGCTGCGCCGAGCTCGAGCGGGACAAAGCGGGCGAGCCGATCGCGCACCGCTTGAGAAGCGGGCTCGATCATCTCCGGAGGGCCAGCAGCGCCTTGCTGGCGGTCAACGCCAATACCCCGGCCCTGGTGTTTGCCGGCGCCACACCCTACCTGCAGCTCGCCGGCACGGTCATCGGGGGATGGCTGCTCGGTCGCGAAGCGATGGCGGCGGGAAAGGCGCTTGTGCGGAAGGACGGGGATCCGGGGTTCCTCGAAGCGAGAATCGCCACCGCGCTCTTCTACGCGGAAAACATCCTGCCGCAGGCGGCCGGACAGGCCGCTGCGGCGACAAGCGGTGCCGCGAGCGTGCTTTCCATTCCCGAAGATCGACTCTAGGTCCCGGAAAGGGCGCGAATTCCCGCATCCCGCCGCGAAAATTGGTCCGAGATTGGCACAGCAGCGGCCAATCTGCCCCAACGGGCTTGAAAAAGGTCGGACAACGGGCGTTTCATAAGCCGGAATGCTGCATGGCCAGAGGGGGAAAGACCGTCGGCATCGCGCAAAACAAACAAGAAAAGCGCCTGCTCCAACAATCAAGCCTTAGGGAGGCAAAGTTCATGGTGCGTAACCTCAAACGGACCGTCGCGGTCGCTGCCATAAGTTGTGGCATCGCGGCGGGCCTGGCCCTGACGCCGAAAGCCATGGCGGAAGTGCCGGAGTCGACCGACCCCATCAAGATCGCGCTCTTCGACTGGACCAGCGTCAACATCAACGCGAAGATCCTCGGCGGAATTCTCGAACGGCTGGGCTACACGGTCGAGTATCCGACGGCCGACTATCTCTCCAGCCTGACGACCGGCCTGACCAACGGCGACATCACCGTCGGCGTCGAATACTGGGACACGACCGCCGGCGAAGCGATGGCGGCGGCCGACGCGACCGGTCAGACGGAGCGTCTCGGGCAGCTCGGGCCGAAGGCCAAGGAAGAGTGGTGGTATCCGCTCTACATGAAGGAGAAGTGCCCGGGCCTGCCGAACTGGGAAGCCCTCAAGGATCCGGCCTGCGCCGAGGCGTTCTCGACGCCGGAGACGGCGCCCAACGGCCGCTATCTCGGCGGGCCCGTGACCTGGGAAGGCTTCGACGACGAACGGGTCGAGGCGCTTGGGCTGCCTTTCGTGGTCGTCCATGCCGGCACCGACGCGGCGATGTTCGCGGAACTCGATTCCGCCTATCAGCGCAAGGCGCCGATCATGCTCTGGATCTATTCCCCGCACTGGGCTCCGGCCAAGTATCAGGGCGAGTGGATCGAGTTCCCGGAATATAGCGTCGAGTGCTACACAGACCCGGCGGTCGGCGTGAATCCCGACATGGCCTATGACTGCGGCAAGCCGCATGGCGAGATCTGGAAATACGCCTGGGGCGGCATGAAGGACAAATGGCCGGTCGCCTATCAGGTCGCCAAGGGCTACCAGCTTTCGGCGGACGAGCTGAACGCGCTCAGCGGGCAGGTCGATCTCGACGGCCAGTCGATCGACGATGTCGCGAAAGCCTGGATCGACGCCAACGAGTCGAAGTGGCGCGGCTGGGCCGGGCAAGGCAGCTGATCGCGCTCGCGGGGCGGCCTTCGGGGCGCCGCCCTCGTGCGGAATCATCGCAGTGACGGCAAGCGAGCGGGCATCCGGCCCGCTCGCTTCGCCTTTCCATCCGGGCGGCCGGCACGGGCGAGACGACAACGCCCGTGCGGCGATCCCGAGAGCCGAGCTCCAAGGTTCGAGCTGAAGCCATCATGATCGCACACCCGTCTGCATCCCCCGGAGCCGGACATGTCGTCTCGGGCGCGGCGAACGTGAAGCTCGCCTGCCGCGGGGTCTGGAAGCTGTTCGGCCCGGGCGCCGAGAGCTATCTCGCGGGCCAGCCGAAGCCGAACGCGGCGGCCCTGGCCGAGGCCGGCCTCATCGGTGCCGTGCGCGACGCCAGCGTCGAGGTCGGCGAAGGCGAGATCTTCATCATCATGGGGCTCTCGGGCTCCGGCAAATCCACCCTCCTCCGCTGCCTCTCGCGTCTCGTCGAGCCGACAGCGGGGGAAATCATCTTCGAAGGGCGCAACCTGCTGCAGGCGAGCGAGCGGGAGCTGATCGAGATCCGGCGGCACAAAATGGGGATGGTGTTCCAGCACTTCGCCCTCCTGCCGCACCTGACCGTGATCGAAAACGTGGCCTTCCCCCTCTCCGTGCAAGGGGTGCCGCGCGAGAAGCGCCAGGCGCGCGCGCAGGAAATGGTCGATCTGGTAGGGCTCAAGGGCCGAGAGAAATACTACCCGCGAGAGCTTTCGGGCGGGCAGCAGCAACGCGTCGGCATCGCTCGCAGCCTCGCCGTCGAGCCGCGGATCTGGTTCCTCGACGAACCCTTCTCGGCGCTCGATCCGCTGATCCGACGGGAGATGCAGTCGGAGCTGATGCGGTTGCAGAGCGTGCTGCACAAGACCATCGTCTTCATCACCCACGACTTCGACGAGGCCATTCGCCTCGCCGACCGCATCGCGATCATGAAGGATGGCGAGATCATCCAGATCGGCACGCCGGAAGATCTCGTGACAAGGCCCGCGACGGACTATGTCGCCGAGTTCACCCGCGACGTGCAGCGCGCCAAGGTCATCTCGGCGCGCGGCCTCATGCAGCCGCTCGGCGCCGATTGCGACGGCCGCGCCGTCGACGGCCGCGCGAAGATCGCGAGCTTCGCGGCCGAGATCGTGGCGACCGGTCGCCCCTTCGCCGTCACCGACGAGAACGGCAAGCCCATCGGCCAGGTGTCGCCGCAATCGGTGATCGACCTCCTGGCCGGGCGCGAGGCCGCGCGGTGAGCGTATCCGCCGCCATCGAACCGCTCCGCCTGCCCCGCAGCTCGGTCTGGCCGGCGATCTGGATCGCGGCGCTGGCGGCGACGGCCCTTCTCTATCTCTTTCCCCAGCTCGCACCCTGGGCGGTCGAATATCCGAAAGACTGGATCGTCCCGGTCGCCAAATGGACCGGCGCGGCGATGCTCTGGATCCGCACCGAGTTCACCTGGCTCACCCGGGCGCTTTCCGCGATCGGCCAGGTGCCGCTCGATTTCGCCCTCGATATGCTCGCGAGGGGCTTCAAGATCGGCCACGGCCCGGAGGCGATCGAGCTGCCGCGGCTATCCTGGCTCGGCGTCGTCGTCGCGATGGGGATGATCGGCTGGGTGCTGGGCGGGCGCGGACTCGCGGCGCTCGCCGGCGGCTGCTTCCTCTATATCGCGCTCTTCGGCCAGTGGGACAGCGCCATGCTGACGCTCGGCCTCATCGTGATCTGCGTGCCGCTTTGCGTCGTCACCGGTCTCCTGATCGGCATCTGGGGCTATCGCAACCCGCGGATCGAGAAATTCTTCATCACGCCCGCGCTGGACGTGATGCAGACCATGCCGACCTTCGCCTATCTCGTGCCGATGCTGCTCCTGTTCGGCAACAAGCCGGTGTCGGCCATGATGGCGACGGGCATCTTCGCCGTGCCGCCGATGGTTCGCGCGACCATGCTGGCGCTGCAGCGCGTGCCGCAGGAGATCGACGATTTCGGCGTCATGGCCGGCTGCACCCGGGCCCAGAAGCTCTGGCGCGTGCTGCTGCCGGCGGCACGGCCGACGCTGCTGGTCGGGTTGAACCAGGTCATCATGCTGGCCCTCAACATGGTGATCATCTCCTCCATGATCGGGGCCGGCGGCCTCGGCTATGACGTGCTGCTGGCGCTGCGTTCCCTCAATGTCGGCGCGGCGCTCGAGGCGGGACTCGCCATCGTGGCGCTCGCCATCGCGCTCGACCGGCTGAGCCAGGCCGCGGCGCGCCAGCGCCCCGTGCCGCAGACCGGCGCCCGGTTCTGGGAGCGCCATCCCTACCTGACGGCGGGCGTTGCGATCCTCGCGCTCACGACGCTCGCGAGCCTTGCCGTGCCCGGCCTTGCCAAGATTCCGGAATCGCTGACGGTCAGCTCGGGCCCGATCTGGAAGTCGATGATCGACTGGGTGACGCAGAATTTCTTCGACGTGATCGAGGCCTTCCGGACCTGGATGCTGCTCAACATCCTCAATCCGATCCGCGACCTGATGGCAGGCATGCCGTGGCTCGCGGCCGCGGGCCTGATCGGTCTCGCCGGATTCCAGCTCGGCGGCCTGCGGCTGATGCTGCTGGTGGTGCCGCTGACGCTCTTCTGCGCCATGACGGGGCTCTGGGACAAGACCATGGCCACGATCTATCTCTGCGGCATCTCGACGATGATCTCGGCGCTGATCGGCATTCCGCTCGGCGTGCTCGCCTCGCGGAGCGACCGGGCGGATCGCATCATCACGCCCATCATCGACACGCTGCAGACCATGCCTTCCTTCGTCTTCATCATCCCGACCGTGATGCTGTTCCGGGTCGGCGACGTGACGGCGATGATCGCGATCGTCTCCTTCGCGGTGGTGCCGGCGATCCGCTACACGAATCTCGGACTGCGGCAGGTCTCGCCGGCGCTGATCGAGGCGGCGAAGGTTTCCGGCTGCACGCGGCAGCAGATGTTCTGGCGCGTGCAGCTCCCGCTCGCGCTCCCCGAGATCATGCTCGGCATCAACCAGACGATCCTGCTTGCGCTCTCGATGCTCATCATCACGGCGATGATCGGGACGCGCGATCTCGGCCAGGAGGTTTTCATCGCGCTTGCCAAGGCGGATGCCGGCCGCGGCCTGATCGCGGGCCTGACGGTCGCCTTCATCGGCATCACGGCGGATCGTCTCATCGGCGCCTGGAGTCGGCGCGCGCGGCAACGGCTGGGCCTCGCCTGATTTCATGACGACGCAAGACCCTCGCCTGCGGGCCGCGCGCCTCGCCTGCTGGTCCGGCCCGGTCGATCCGGTGCCGCTCGCCGGCGGCATCACCAACGCGAACTTCTTGGTGGCCGACAAGGGCCTGCGCTACTTCGTGCGGATCGGCGACGACATCCCGATTCACGGCGTGATGCGCTTCGCCGAGCTCGCCGCGAGCCAGGCCGCCTTCGCCGTCGGCATTTCGCCCGAGCTTCTGCACCACGAGCCGGGGGCGCTGGTCTTCCGTTTCATCGACGGCACGACCCTCGCGCCCGAGATGGTGCGCCCGCGCGCGATGCTGGAGCGCATCCTTCCCTTGATCCTGCGCTGCCATCGCGAGATGCCGAACCATGTTCGCGGGCCCGTGCTGATGTTCTGGCCGTTCCACATCTTCCGCAGCTATGCGACGGCGTTGCGCGAGATGAAGAGCCGGATGGTGCCGGAGCTGCCGCGTCTCGCGCGCGTCGCCGAGGACCTTCAGGCCATGGTCGGCCCGATCGAGCCGGTCTTCGGCCATAACGACCTGCTCGCGGCGAATTTCCTCGATGCCGGCGACCGGCTCTGGCTGCTCGACTGGGACTATGGCGGCTATGGCAGCCCGCTCTTCGACCTCGCCAACCTCAGCTCGAACAACGACGTGACCCCGGCGGACGAAAGCTGGCTACTGGAATCCTACTTCGAGCGCCCGGTAACGGACGAGCTGCTGCGCCGGTTCCATGCCATGAAGAGCGCGTCGCTGATGCGCGAGGCGATGTGGAGCATGGTCTCCGAGCATGTCTCCAGGATCGACTTCGACTATGTCGCCTATACGACCGACTATCTGTCGCGCTTCGAGCGCGCCTATGCCGATCTGAAGCGGATGTGAGGCTGAACCCATGACGGCGCTACCGTCCCATGCGCGGGCGATCATCATCGGCGGCGGCATCGTGGGCTGCAGCACGGCCTATCATCTGGCAAGGCTCGGCTGGCGGGAGGTGCTGCTGCTGGAGCGGCAGAAGCTGACCAGCGGTTCGACCTGGCACGCGGCCGGGCTGGTCGGACAGCTCCGCACCTCGGCCAACATCACCCAGATCCTGAAGTACAGCGTCGAGCTCTACGGCAAGCTCGAGGCCGAAACCGGGCTCGCGACCGGCTGGAAGCGGAATGGCGGGCTCCGCCTCGCCTGCAATCCGGAACGGCTCATCGAGATCAAGCGGCAGGCGACGACGGCCCACAGCTTCGGCCTCGAGATGCATCTCCTGACCCCGAGCGAGGCGCAGAAGCTCTGGCCGCCGATGCAGGTCGGGGACGTGATCGGCGCGGCCTTCCTGCCGACCGACGGGCAGGCCAATCCCGCGGACATCACCCAGGCCCTGGCCAAAGGCGCGAGGGCGGGCGGCGTCACGATCGTCGAGAATTGCCCCGTCACCGGAATCCTGATCGAGCGGGGTCGCACGACGGGCGTTCGCACCGCGGCGGGCGACATCGAGGCGGAGATCGTCGTCAATTGCGCCGGCCAGTGGGCGCGCGAGGTGGGCGCCCTCGCCGGCGTCAACGTCGCGCTGCAATCGATCCAGCATCAATACATCGTCACCGAGCCGATCGACGGCGTGCCGCGCGATCTGCCGACGCTGCGCGACCCCGACCGGCTCATCTATGCCAAGGAAGAGGTCGGCGGGCTGGTACTCGGCGGCTACGAGCCGAACCCGATTCCCTGGGCGCTGAAAGGCATTCCCGACGGGTTCCATTTCACCCTGCTCGACTCCGACTGGGAGCATTTCGAGCCGATGATGGGGCAACTGCTCGGTCGCATCCCGGAGCTCGAGAAAGCCGGCATCAAGCAGCTCATCAACGGCCCCGAATCCTTCACCCCCGACGGCAACTTCATCCTCGGCGAAGCGCCGGAGCTCAGGAACTTCTACGTCGGCGCCGGCTTCAACGCCTTCGGCATCGCGGGCGGCGGCGGCGCCGGCCGCGCGCTCGCCGAATGGATCGTCGGCGGCGAGCCGCCGATGGACCTCTGGCCCGTGGACATCCGGCGCTTCGGCAGCGTGCACGAGGATCGACGCTGGGTGCTGGCGCGGACCGTCGAAGCCTATGCCCACCACTACAGCATGGCCTGGCCGCATGAGGAGCTCGAGAGCGGCCGCCCCGTCCGCGTCTCGCCGCTCTATCGGCGGCTCGCGGATCAGGGCGCCTGCTTCGGCTGGAAGCTCGGCTGGGAGCGGCCCAACTGGTTCGCCCCCGCCGGCGTCGCGGCGAAGGACGAATACAGCTACGGACGCCAGAACTGGTTCGATCATGTGGGCGCGGAGCATCGCGCCATCCGCGAGCGGGTCGGCCTCATCGACCAGACCTCGTTCGCGAAATTCCTGCTGATAGGGCGCGATGCCGAGGCGGCGATGAGTTGGATCGCGGCCAACGACACGGCGAAGCCCGCCGGCCGGCTCATCTATACCCAGATGCTGAACCGGCGCGGCGGCATCGAATGCGACCTGACGGTGTCGCGGCTCGACGCCGAGACCTACTACATCGTCACCGGCACCGGCTTCGCGACGCATGACTTCGCCTGGATTAGGAACAACATTCCCGACGGCCTCGAAGCGCGGCTGGTCGACGTGACCTCGGCCTATGCGGTGCTGTCGCTGATGGGTCCGAAGGCGCGCCAGGTGCTGGCGGCCGTGACCGATGCGGATGTCTCGAACGCCGCCTTTCCCTTCGGCACCTGGCAGACCATCGCCATCGCCGGCAGCCCCTTGCGCGCGCTGCGCGTGACCTATGTCGGCGAGCTCGGCTGGGAGCTGCATATGCCGGTCGAGGCCGCGGGCGCCGTCTATGACGCGCTCATGACAGCAGGAAAGCCGCATGGCATCGCCAATGCCGGCTATCGCGCCATCGAATCGCTGCGTCTCGAGAAGGGATACCGCGCCTGGGGCTCGGATATCGGCCCCGACCACAGCCCGCTGGAGGCCGGCCTGCGCTGGGCCGTGAAACTCAGGCAGAACACGCCGTTCCTCGGCCGCGCGGCGCTGGCCGCGCAGGCGCAGGCGCAGGCGCCGTTGAAGAAGCAGCTCGCCTGCTTCACCATCGCCGATCCCCAGGTGACGCTGCTCGGGCGGGAAACCATCTTCCGCGACGGCAAGCAGGTCGGCTGGCTCACCAGCGCCGGCTGGGGCTACACCATCGAGCGCAATATCGGTTATGGCTATGTCCGCGACGCCGAGGGCGTCGACACCGACTATCTGAGGAGCGGGCGCTATGAGCTCGAGGTCGCGACGGAGCGGCTGCCGGCCGAGATCCATCTCGAACCGCTCTATGACCCGCAGATGGCCCGCATCAAGGCATGAGCCGATGCGGCCGCGCCGTGCGTGACTCCCGATGACCGATCCGAAGCAGCGGAAGGTCCTCTTCATCTCGGCCGACCAGTGGCGAGGCGATTGCCTGTCGGCGGTCGGCCATCCCTGCCTTCGCACGCCGCACCTCGACCGGCTTGCCGCGGAAGGCACCCTCTTCAGGCGGCATTATGCGCAAGCCTCGCCCTGCGGCCCGTCGCGGGCGAGCCTGCTGACCGGGCTCTACCTCATGAACCACCGGTCCGGTCGCAACGGCACGCCGCTCGACCGGCGCCATACCAACATCGCGCTCGAGACGCGCAAGGCCGGGTACGATCCTACGCTCTTCGGCTATACCGACAGCAGCGCCGATCCGCGCGACTATCCGCCCGACGATCCCGCGCTCCGGACCTACGAAGGCGTCCTGCCCGGCATGACGGTCGGGCTGCAACTGCCGGACCACATGCAGCCCTGGATCGCCGACCTCAAGGCGAAGGGCTACCGGTTCGAGGGGCGCAAGGACGTGTTTCGCCCGCGCGACCGCGGGACGCCGCCGCCCGGCCGCGGCTTCAGCTTCACGCCGCCGATTTTTTCCGCGGCCGACAGCGAGACCGCCTTCATGGCCAATGCCTTTCTCGATTGGCTCGACAAGAGAGGCGGGGAACCCTGGTTCGCGCATCTGGTGTTCCTGCGCCCGCACCCGCCCCTCATCGCGCCGGAACCCTATAACGCGCGCTACGATCCGGCGGCGGTGCCGATGGCGCACCGCGCCGTCTCTGCCGAAGCGGAAGCAGGACAGCATCCCTTCCTGCGCATGATGCTGGACGCGCTTCGGCAGCGCGGCGTTTACAACGAGCACTACCCCTACGACCTCACCGCGATCGACGAGGCGGAGCTGCGCCAGCTCCGCGCCACCTATTTCGGGATGATCAACCAGGTCGACGACCAGATCGGGCGGATTCTCGCCTATCTGAAGGAGAGCGGGCAGGTAGAGGACACGCTCGTGATCTTCACCTGCGACCATGGCGAGATGCTGGGCGACCACTGGATGTGGGGGAAAAGCGGCTACTTCGATCAGGCCTATCACATTCCGCTCATCGTCCGCGATCCGCGACGGCGGGCGGCCGGCGGACGCGGCCGGCAGGTCGATGCCTTCACGGAATCGGTCGATATCATGCCGACGATCCTCGAATGGCTCGGCCTCGAGGTGCCGCAGCAATGCGACGGGCGCTCGCTGATGCGCTTTCTCGAAGGCGGCACCCCGCAAGGCTGGCGCCGCGACGCGCATTGGGAGTTCGACTTCCACGACATCGAGCATGGCGCGGCGGAAGCGGCGCTGGGGTTGCGCAGCGATCAATGCAGCCTCGCCGTGCTCCGCGACGACGCATACAAATACGTGCATTTCACGGGCCTGCCGCCGCTGCTCTTCGACATGCGGCGCGACCCCTTCGAGGCTGCCAACCTCGCCGCCGATCGCGCCTATGCGCCCGTGCTGCTCGACTATGCGCAGCGCATGCTGTCCTGGCGCATGGAGCATGCCGAGCATGTGCTGAGCCGGATGCATCTGACGCCGCAGGGCGTCAAGGAACTGCCGCGGGCAGAGCCGTGACCTATGGCTTGCGCCGCGAGGCCCGGCCGGCGCACACTTTGTTACAATTTCATGACAACGCTTTCTGTGCCGATTGGCGGTAGTTGCGGTCGCTGACCGACCCGCCGACGGCGCCGGGCGGAAAGTTTCGAACCGACTTCGTCCCGGACAATAGAGCGCCGACCGACCAGCGAGGAGGCTTCGATACAGGGATCCGGAGAACTGCTGAGCCTGCTGGGCGCGGGCGCGTTATTGGTCTGGGGTCTTCGCATGGTGCGCACCGGCGTGCTGCGTGCCTTCGGCGGCGATCTCCGGCGCAGCATGGGACGCAGCCTGCGCAACCGCTTCGCGGCCTTCGCCGCCGGCCTCGGCATCACCCTCCTGCTCCAGAGCAGCACCGCCACGGCGCTCATTGCCGCCTCCTTCGCCTCGCACGGGCTGGTCGGCACCGGTGCTGCGCTCGCGGTCATGCTGGGGGCCGATGTCGGCACCAGCCTCGTCGCGCAGATCTTCACCTTCCTGCCGCACGGGCTCTCGCCGTTCCTGATCCTGATCGGCGTTACCGTCTTTCTGGGCAGCACGGCGACGCGGGTGCGCGATCTCGGCCGCACGGTGGTGGGGCTGGGGATCATGCTGCTTGCCCTGCGGCTCATCTCGGCCGCTGCCGAGCCGATGCGCGATTCGCCGCTGCTGCCGCAGATCCTCGAAGCGATGCAGGACGCGCCGATCTTCGCCGTGCTGTTCGCCGCCCTGCTCACCTTCCTCTGCACCTCGAGCCTCGCCATGATCCTGCTGGTGATCACGCTGGTGACGGCAGGCACCGTGTCGGTGCCGCTGGCGCTGGCCATGGTGCTCGGGATCAATCTGGGCGCGACCTTCACCCCGCTTGCCGGCACGGCCAATTTCGCGCCCGAGGCCAGGCGCGTTCCCGTCGCCAACCTGATCTTCCGGCTGGTCGGCGTGGCCATCGCCTTGCCCCTCCTGCCCTGGATCGAGCCGGGACTGGCCATGATCGAATCCATGCCCTGGCGCGAGGTCGCCAATTTCCACACGCTCTTCAATATCGGCGTAGCGCTTATCTTCCTGCCGCTGATCGGGCCGGTGGCGAGCCTCTGCACGCGCCTCATCCCCGCGGCGGAGCGCGGCAGCGATCCCGGAAAGCCGCAATATCTCGATCCCGCCGCCGTGGAATCGCCGGCCGTCGCCGTCGCCAATGCGGCGCGCGAGACGCTTCGCATGGGCGACATCGTGGAGAAGATGCTGCGCCAGAGCCTCGAAGTCTTCCGCAACGACGACCGGAAGCTGCTGCGCGAGGTCGAGGGGCTGGACGACGAGGTCGACCGGCTGCACGAGGCGATCAAGCTCTACCTGACCGAGGTCAGCCGCGAGGCGCTCGACAAGGAAGGGCAAGGTCGCTCGATCGACGTCATCACCTTCACGACCAATCTCGAGCATATCGGCGACATCATCGACAAGAACCTGATGGAGCTCGCCGCCAAGAAGATCAAGAACCGGCTTCGGTTCTCGGATGAAGGCTTCGCCGAGATCAGCACCATGCATCAGCGGGTGCGCAACAACCTGGAGCTCGCCCTCAACGTCTTCGTCTCCGGCGACGTGAAGCTCGCACGGAAGCTGCTAGAGGAGAAAGTCGTGTTCCGCGAGCTGGAGCGCACCGCCTCGCAGGGGCATTTCGCGCGGCTGCGATCCGGCAAGCTCGAAAGCATCGAGACCAGCAGCCTTCACATGGACGTGCTGCGCGATCTCAAGCGCATCAACTCGCATCTCACCTCGGTTGCTTATCCCATTCTGGATGCGGCCGGGGAGTTGCGGCAAAGCCGGCTCGTCGAAAGCCGCGCCGACCTCGATGATTCCGAAAAAATACCCTGATATTACAATATCTTGGCGCCGACCCGGCGGTTCCCCCGAACGAGTCCGCGACCTCATTCCGATTGATCGGCGCTCCATCCGACGACTATGGTATTTCCGGTGCGACGTGCGGGGTCTCGAGGGGGAGTGGGCGCCGCATCGTCGATCGGATCGCTCGGGCGAGCTCAAGGTGACCGCATTGGCATCGGTCGTCCGCGGTTCCGCAATCGAAGAGGCAGTGAGGAGGCACACGTCATGAATCGATTTATCGGCTCGCGATTTCCGCGGCGCAACTTTCTCGCCGGCGCGGGCATCGCGGCGATCGGCGTCAGCTTCGGCCGCAAGGCATGGAGCGAAGAAGAGAAAAAGCTGAACGTCTACAACTGGGACACCTACATCGGCGAAACGACGCTTCAGACCTTTACCGACAAGACCGGCATCGAGGTCCAGTACGACCTCTACGCCAACAACGAAGAGTTGTTCGCCAAGCTCAAGGCCGGCAACCCCGGCTACGACGTGATCTTCCCCAGCGACTACATGATCGAGACCATGATCGCGCTCAACATGCTGGAGCCGGTCGATCACGCGAAGATCCCGAACCTGGTCAATATCAACCCGGCAAAGCCGTTCTCCGACCCGGCCTACAATCCCGGCCTGAAATATGGCGTGCCCTATATGTGGGGCACGGTCGGCATCGGCTACCGCAAGTCCAAGGTGCCGGAGCCGACGAGCTGGGGCGTCCTGCTCGACAGCAGCGAGTATGCCGGCCGCGTCGCGCTTCTCGCCGATGCGCGCATGGTGATGGGTCTCGCGCTGAAGTATCTCGGCTACAGCATGAACTCGAAGAGCGAAGCCGAGATCAACCAGGCACGCGACCTGCTGATCAAGCAGAAGCCGAACATCAAGGCCTTCGCACCCGACAACGGCCAGGACCTGCTGCTGTCCGGCGAGGTCGACCTGGTGATGGAATGGAACGGCGACATCATCTCGGTGGAGGAAGAGGACGACGATATCGCCTACGCCGTGCCGAAGGAAGGCACCAATGTCTGGACCGACAATGTTTGCATTCCGGTGGGCGCGCCGCACCCCGAGAACGCCCACGCCTTCCTCAACCACCTGCTGGACAAGGATGTCGCCCTCGAGATCGCCACGACGATCCACTACGCGACCTCGAACAAGGCCGCGCAGGCGGAGCTTCCCGCCGAGCTGCTCAACGATCCGGCGATCTATCCGCCGGAAGAGGTGATCGCGAACAGCGAGGCCTTGGTCGACGTCGGCGATTTCACGCCGGTATACGACAAGGCCTGGACGGAAGTGCAGGCCGCCTGACGACGACGCGGTAAAGGGGGGCAGGTCGGGAAATGGAAGATTGGCGAAAGAACAAGCTGGTCTTCTGGATTCTGTATCTGCCCCCGACCGCCTGGCTCGTTCTCTTCTTCACGATCCCGCTCGCGATCGTCTGGGTCTATAGCTTCGGCGAGCGCGGCCCGCTCGGCCAGACCGAGGTCGCACTTTCCTTCGCCAACTACATCCGGTCCATGGAATGGACCAATCTCTACATCATCCTGAAGTCGATCTGGATCGCGACAGTCACCACGGCGATCTGCCTTCTGATCGGGTTCCCGCTCGCGATGGGCATCGCCTTCGCCTCCGCGCGTTATCGCAACGTCCTGCTGCTGCTGGTGATCCTGCCTTTCTGGACGAACCTGCTGGTCCGCACCTATGCCTGGATCGCCATCTTGCGCACCAACGGGCATGTGAACTGGTTTCTCGAATGGGTGCATGGTCTGCTCGCCGGCCTCTTTGGGCTTCTGGGAATGCCGGACGCGCTCGGCACTTTCGAGCCGCTCCAGCTTCTCTATAACCAGAAGGCCGTCATCATCGGCCTGGTCTATGTGAACTTGCCCTTCGTCGTGCTGCCGCTCTATGCGACGCTCGAGAAGCTCGACAAGTCCTTCCTCGAGGCGAGCCTCGATCTTGGCGCCGGTCAGTGGCGCACGCTCTTCTCGGTCACCGCGCCGCTCGCCTGGCCCGGCATCGTGACCGCGGCCATGCTCTGCTTCATCCTCTCTCTCGGCACCTACCTCACGCCCGACCTGCTCGGCGGACCGGACAGCGTGATGATCGGCAACCTCATCGCGCAGCAATTCGGACCCTCTCGCGATTGGCCGTTCGGATCGGCGCTCTCTTTCCTGCTGATGTATGTGACCTTCATCCTGCTCTGGATCAGAGCTTTCGCGGCGAAGGGCGAGAAAGGTAAAGTCCACTGATGGCGAGCGCCACCCTTCCGGATGCTTCGACTCGCCGCCAGAAAGCGGGCATCGCACCGCTCGAATATACCCGCCGGCTCTGGCTGCAGCTCATCCTCGCCGGCAGTTTCATTTTTCTCTATTTCCCGATCTTTGCGCTCATCGCCTTCAGCTTCAACGACAGCAAGCGCAACATCACCTGGCAGGGCTTCACCTTCGACTACTATGTGAAGGCCTTCAACAACAGCTTGCTGCATGACGCCGCGCTCAACACCCTGATCATCGCGTCGATCTCGACCGTGGTCTCGACCGTGCTCGGCGCGATGATCGGGCTCGTCCTGCAGCGCTACCGCTTCCCCGGCAAGGGCGGCTATGACGGCCTCATCCATCTGCCGATCGTCATTCCCGAGGTCTGCCTCGGCGTCGCGATGCTCGCCTTCTTCAGCGCGATCTCCATGCCGCTCGGCATCGCCACGGTGACCATCAGCCATATCGCCTTCAGCTTCCCCTTCGTCGCGGTCGTCGTTCGGGCGCGCATGGAAGGCTTCGATCTGGCGCTGGAAGAAGCCTCGCGCGACCTCGGCGCCAGCGAGTGGCAGACGTTCTGGAACGTGACGTTTCCCTATATGGTGCCGGGCGTCGTCGCCGGGGCGCTCCTCGCCATGACCCTGTCGCTCGACGATTTCGTCATCACCTTCTTCACCTCGGGCCCGGGCTCCACGACCTTCCCGGTAAAGATCTATTCGATGGTGCGCTTCAGCGTCACCCCCGAGGTCAACGCCGCATCGACCATATTGATCGTTCTCACCCTCGCGCTCACCGTCGCGGCGATGATGATCCAGTCGCGCTCCGACAAAAAGACGAAGAAAGCCAATGGTTGACAGAACCTCCATGGTGCAAACCCGAAAAGTGAAGCCATTCGGACCTGACGTCGGCGCGGATAGACGCAAGCCGATCATAGAAATCCGCAATGTCGTCAAGGCGTTCGGCGCCGAAGTCCGGGCCGTCGACGACGTCTCGCTGGATATCGGCGAGGGCGAGTTCTTCGCCCTGCTGGGGCCCTCGGGGTGCGGCAAGACCACGCTGCTGCGCATGCTGGCCGGTTTCGAGGTGCCGACCTCGGGCGACATCATGATCGCCGGCGAGCGCATGGAAGGCGTCAACCCCAACAAGCGCCCGGTCAACATGGTGTTCCAGTCCTATGCGGTATTTCCGCATATGAATGTGGAGCGCAATGTCGGTTATGGCCTGAGGGTGACCGGCGTCGCCGAGGCGGAAATCAAGATGCGCGTTGCCGAGGCGCTGTCGCTGGTGAAGCTGGCCGAGTTCGGCAAGCGCATGCCGAACCAGCTCTCCGGGGGCCAGCGGCAGCGCGTCGCGCTCGCCCGGGCGCTGGTGAAACACCCCAAGGTCCTGCTGCTCGACGAGCCGCTCTCGGCCCTCGACGCCAAGCTTCGCGAAGCGATGCAGCTCGAGCTGGTGCGGCTGCAGAAGACCGTCGGCATCACCTTCGTGATCGTGACCCACGACCAGGACGAAGCACTCTCCATGGCGAACCGCATCGCGGTGATGGAGAAAGGCAAGGTGCGGCAGGTGGCGCCGCCGGCCGATCTTTATGAGTTTCCGAACTCGCGCTTCGTCGCGGACTTCATCGGCAAGATGAATCTGTTCGAGGGGCGGGTGTCGGGCGTTCAGAACGGCAATCTGCAAATCGACATCAAGGGTCTCGACCGCGTCGTGGTGCCTTTCGCGGGATCCGCCTCAGGCGACATCGCCATCGCGATCCGGCCCGAGAAAGTGAAACTCGGCAAGGACGATCCGGGCGGCGACGCTGTGCGGCTCCGCGGCCGGGTGACCGAGCTCGCCTATTACGGCAACGAAAGCCACGTCTATCTCGAGAATCGGACGGGCACGCCGATCAGCGTCAATCTCAAGAACGCGACCCGCACGACGCTCCCCTCGATCAGCATCGGCGACGAGCTCTGGATGTCCTGGGCGCCGTCCGACACGTTGGTCCTGACCGAGTAGTCGCCCGCTCAGGCGCGCGCCACCCGCGGCCGCCCGAAGGCCGTAACGGCCACGCGGCTCTCGACGAAGAGACGGGCGCCCGACCCTTCCACGATGCTGTCCTTGCGCTCGCTCGAGAGCTCGGGCTGTTCCGCACCGGCGGCCACGGCTTGAGCGGCGGCGATCCTGCCCGCTTCGGCCGTGGCATGGGCGGCGGCGGCTTCGAGGTCGGTGAAATCGAGATTGCCGCTCGGCAGATGCACCCGGAACAGCCCTTCGGCGGGCGGGGTGATGAGCGCCTCGACCCGCTGTATGACGCCGCCTGCGACCGCGCCCACGGCATTGCAGACCGCCGCGTGAGGCGGAATGACGAGGGCGGTGCCGAGGCGCTCGGCAATGGCGGCGTAATAGGTGCCGACCGGCGCACCGATCGCCACCAGCGGCAGCTTGAGCGGCAGGTCGAGGGCGACGAAGCGCGGGTTCGATGCGCTCCCCTCGGCCATCACCCTCTCGATCAACCGCCCGATCGCGCCGAAATCCTCGGGCGCGATGCCGGTTTCCTCCTGCAGGGCCGTATCGAGGATCGCCGCCACCGATTGCCGGATCGTCTGCTCGATGACCCGCCGGCAGAAATCCGGCACGGTCTTGATCGGCTCGCCGCCGAGCGCGTCGAGCCGCCGAAGCCAGATCCGGGCCCCGAGCTCCGCCGCCTCGCGGGACCAGTCTTCCTGCAAGCCCAGCCCATGCGCCGCGTCGCTCGGCGTAAAGGCCGAAAGCGCCACGAGGCCGCGACCCAGCAGCCGGTTGAGCGCCCGTTGCGTCGCCGCCCCCTGGAGCAGCGTGGAAAGCTCCACGGGACCGCGCTCGAGCGCTTCCCAGAGCCGCGCCTGATCCGGATTGAGGCCGGACTCCTTCGTGTCCAGCACACGCAGGCGAAGCACGAATTGCCCGTCATACCCGATCCGCATTGCCGTCTCGGCCTGGCTGCGCAGCACCGACAGCACCTGCGGATGATCTCTCGCCAGCAGCGCCAGCGGCACCGCGCGGCGCGGCCCGAGCAAAAGCGCCCCGCCCTCGCCCGGATGCAGTTCGCTGTCGCCGCCGAGACCGTAGCTGTGCACGGCCACCGCCTCGACCATGGTGCGCCAGCCACCGACGATGGCGCCTTCGTGATTGAGCACCGGCCGCCCGTCCTTCAGCATCGCGACGTCCGTCGTCGTGCCGCCCATGTCGGACACCACGACATCGCCCATCCGGGAGAGATGATAGGCGCCGACGACGCTCGCCGCCGGGCCGGAGAGAATGGTTTCCACCGGACAGCCGAGCGCCACGTCGGCCGCGATAAGGGAGCCATCGCCCTTGACCACCATCAGCGGCGCCGCGACCCCGCGGCGCTTCAGGATGCCGCGGACCGCCTCGATGAGCTGCTGGAGCTGCGGAATGAGACGGGCATTGAGGGCGGCGGTCAGCGCCCGCCGCGGGGCGTCCAGCTTCGAGGTGAGCTCATGGCCGCAAGTGACCGGAAGTCCGCTCAGCTCGCGCACCATGGCGCGGAGCCTGTTCTCGTGCGCCGGGTTCCGAACCGAGAAATAGCCCGATACCGCGAAGGCCGCGACCTTCGGGGCATGGAGGCGGATCGCCTGCTCCGCGGTCGGGAGGTCGAGCGGCGCCTGCTCGTCGCCGAGCGAATTGTGGCCGCCGCCGACGAAGACGACGGGATCGGTTCCCATCGCTTCGCGCAAGCCCGCCCGCTCGAGCTGGGAAGGCTCGTAGCCGATCAGCAGCAGGCCGATCGGACTTCCCTGGCCTTCGACGATGGCGTTGGTGGCAAGCGTCGTCGAGAGAGAGACGAGCGCAATCGCTTCGTCGTTCTCCGCGAGCACGGCTTCGATCGCCTCGCCGAGACCGATCGAAAGATCGTGTTTCGTGGTCAGCGCCTTGGCCTCCGCGACGACGCCGCGCACGGGGTCGAACAGCACCGCATCGGTGTAGGTGCCGCCGGTGTCGAGACCGAGCAGCATCACGGGCGCTTTGCGGAAAGAAGGGAGCAGGTTACAGGCAAGTTCGAGCGGCGCCGCCGGGCGGATCGGAAGGTTGCGTTGAGGCGAGCCACACTACGCGCTTCGGCCGCCGCTTCCTACCCCTGCATCATCCGTCCCCCCGCTTCCGGCGACGCGCGCAAGGGCCTCGCCCGGCTTTGCCCGCCGCGGAAACCCCCATATCCTGCCCATGACATGACCGACGACAGACTGCCAACGGAGGTCTGGGTGATGGCCCAGATCCGAAGCGGCCATAGCCAGGGCATCCCCGCCTATGTGCTGCGGCGCGGCGAGCGCATGGGCGGCACCATCCTGCTCAAGCTCAATCTGCTGGGGGCCGGATTCCGGATCCTGACGCAGGTGCGCGGCCTCGACGGCGCGCTCGGCTGGATGAGCGCGCTCGGCGCCGAACCTCGCCCGGAGACGGAGGCGGACGCCTATGTCGAGAAGGCCGTTCGGCGCGATCCGGATCTCTGGGTAATCGAGGTCGAGCATCGCGAAGGGAAACATCCCTTCGAGGGGCGCGAGCTCTGATCGGTCAGTTTGCCGGCCCACCGTCGCGTTTCGCGGCCGCCACGCGCTCGATCAAGGCGGCCGCAGCCTCGGTCCCGCTGTAGAGATCTTCGCTTCGGCCATAGCGACCCCCCTGCTGCGACCAACGATCGAGGCGGCCGCGATCCAGCATGCCGGTCAGCAGCGCGGCATAAGCCGCGGGATCGAACGGTTCCGGCAGAACCAGGCCCGCATCGGCCTTGCGCACATGGTCGCTGAAGCCGCAATTCGCGCTGCAGAGCACCGGTAGGCCGGCGACGATCGCCTCGAGGATCGCCATGCCCGCGCATTCGTCGCGCGCAGGATGCAGAAGCAGATCGGCGGCGAGCAGGAGGTGCGCCACGTCGTCCCGCGCGCCGAGAAACGCGACCCGGTCCGCTATCCCGCGTCGCTTCGCAAGCCGCCGATATCGGTCCGGCCGGCCGCGCCCCGCAACGAGCAGTTTCACGCGATCCCGTAGGGGACGCGGCAGAGCCGCGACGGCCTCGATGCTTCGATCGAGACCCTTGGTGCGGAACGCCGAGGCCAGGGCAAGAAGTCCGAACTCGTCGGGCTTGAGGTCAAGACCAGTGCGGGCCTCGCCGCGGATGGAATCGGCATCGGCGGGCCGCATGCGATCCCGCGCGATCGAAGGCGGCAGGAGATGCAACCGGCGGTCCTCGATCTTGTAGTGACGCAGATAGGTTTCGATCTGCCGCCGCGACAGCATCATCAGCTCGGTCGCGGTGCCCGGCCCGACAATCCCCGCCTCGAGGCGGCTGAAACCGTAAAATCGCGGCAGCCACCGATAGAAGACCGAACGTTCCTCTTCCGCCTTCGCCCGGAAGCAGTTTTCCCCGACATAGCAGAGATCGAGCCCGGGCATCCGGTTGAAGCCGACGATCGCATCGGCGCGCCGCGAGCGCGCCAGCGCGACCGCATCGCGCGCGAGGCGTGCCGCGATACCATGGTTGGTCAGACCATGTCGCTTCAGTTCCGTGATCTCGATCGCCGCCGGACGCGGGCCTTGCCACTCGCCGCAGACGAGCTCGACACCATGACCGCGCTTGACGAGCGCCTCGGCAATGCGGAGGCAGTCCCGTTGCAGGCCGCCATGCGGGAAGTAGCGAAAGAGGATGAAGATCAGCCGCACGGGATTGCCGGCCGGCAGGGCTTCGAACCGGGGCGCTTGCGGAGGCCGGCCCCGGACGAGGGCGCGCAGAGGCGGGGGAGGAAATCCGGAGAGAAAGTGGTGCCCAGGGCCGGAATCGAACCAGCGACACGCGGATTTTCAATCCGCTGCTCTACCATCTGAGCTACCTGGGCACGGGCGCGGAAAGGCGCCGGAACGGGGCGCTTATAGTGAAATTCGCCCAGCCTGTCCAGTCGCGGGGGCGGTCGGAATTGGGCCGCCGGACGCTCAAGAGGACTCGTCCGGATCGGCGTCCTCGGGCTTCTCCTCGACGGGAACCCGATAGCTCTCCTTCAGCCAGCGGCCGAGATCGACCTCGGCGCAACGCGAGGAACAGAAAGGGCGATGGGCCTCGCTGCGCGGCTTGCGGCAGATCGGACAGCGGCCGCCCGCTTGTGCGCGTTCGGGCGGGTGTGACGCGTCGCCCTTCGCCGCTCCCGCCTCCGGCCCCGACCGGCCTGCCTTGCGCTGTGCGCGCCGCGACGCGAGATCTTCGATCCTTGCCGACATGGCGATCCGTTCTAGCCCATCCGCGCCGATGATGCCGCGCCGCACCGCTGCTCCGCAAGAGTGGGGCCGAGCGACTGACGGATCATCTCCACCAGCCCGAGCGAGGACATTTCCAGGATCTGGCAGGGCTGCGGGTCGGCAAGACAGGCCTCGCGCAGCGACGCAACGAGGCCGCGCCGATGCTCGGGACGCCGCAAGCCGATGAAGTCGATCACGATCGGACCGCCGAGATTGCGCAGGCGAAGCTGCCGCGCGACCTCCTGCGCGGCCGCACGATTGATGGCGAACCGCCGATCCTCGGCGCTTCCCGCTTTTCCGGCGCGCGCCGCCGCGTCCGCCGCATCGACATCGATGGCCGTGAGCGCCTGGCCTTTGTCGAAATGCAGAACGCCGCCGCCCGGGATTTCGACCGACGGCTCCAGCCCCTCGAGCAAGGCTTCCTCGATCTCGGCGATGGAAGGCACCCAGTCATGAGCCGGTTTGATGTCGACCGCGACCCTCACCTGGGCGCGCCCGGCGCGCTGCTCTACCTGCATCGCAGTCGTCCGATCGACACAGAGAATGGCGGCGCCATCCGACGGCACCCCGTCGCGCAGGAAGAGATCGAGCGCATCGAGACCGCTCGTCAGAAGGCGCGGCGCCGGACCATCGGCGGCGTCCCGAAGGATCGCCTCCCATTGCCGGATCAGGACTGCGGCTTCCGCCCGAAGCGTGGCGTCGTCGGCGCCCGCAGCCGCCGGGCGGGCGGCGAAGCCATGAGACGGCGCCTCGTCTCGTGCCAGCAGGCGCTCGAGCCGTTGCGCGAGAGCCTTCCCCGCCACCTGCGGATAGCTCGTCATGCCGGGGCGCCCCGGGCGAAGTTCCAGATGGCGGCCGGCAAGGGCGACGGCCTGCGAGAGCTTCGGCAGCTTGTCGCCCCTTGCCTCGCGCCGCAATTGCACGACGATGCTTCGGCCCTCGGCGAGCTTCGGGCTGCCGCTGAGCGGGACTATTCCCGTTTCGGCATCGGCGAACTGGACGAAGGCAGCACCGAGGGCGCGATCGATCCTGGCGACGCGCGCGAGATAGACCGCGCCTGCCCGGGCGGCGCCGGCGGAGGGCAGCGTGCCGTAGGCCACGAGCCGGTCCTTCTCCCACTCCGCGCAGCGGAGCGCGCCATCCTGTCTATAGATGAGGAGGCGCGACGCCATCGGGCGCTACCAGCGCAGGCCCGATGCCCGAAGCAAGGCCGCCGCTTCGAACAGCGGCAGCCCGACGACATTCGAATAGGAGCCGCGTATCCAGGCGATGAGCATCGCCGCGGAACCTTGAATCGCATAGCCGCCGGCCTTGCCGTCCCATTCGCCGCCGGCGAGATAGCCCTCCATCTCTTCCTGCGAAAGCCTCTTGAACGCCACCACCGTCTCGACGAGCCGCTCGCGCAACCTGCCATCCGGAAGGATCAACGCGACGGCGCCGATGACGCGATGCCGCCGACCGGACAGCAACGCGAGACAATCTCGCGCGACGGCCCTGTCGGAAGGCTTGGGCAAGATGCGTCGCCCGCAAGCGACGACCGTGTCGGCCGCGAGAATCCGGTGACCGGGAAGACGTTCCGCCACGGCGGCCGCCTTCATCCGGGCAACCCGGCGCGCATACTGCACCGGCAGCTCGCGAGGCAGAGGCGTCTCGTCGATCGCAGCAGGCTCGACCTGCGAGGGAACGATGCCGATCTGCGCCAGGAGCGCGATGCGCCGCGGCGAAGCGGATGCCAAGACCAGGTCGCCGGCGACGCCGCGAGGGAGAGTCGGCGGCAACGGCGCGAGCTGCGTCACTTGAAGCGGAAGGTGATGCGACCTTTGGTGAGATCGTAGGGCGTCATCTCGACATTGACGCGGTCGCCGGCAAGAACGCGAATGCGATTCTTTCGCATCTTTCCCGATGTATGGGCGAGCACTACATGCTCGTTGTCGAGCTTCACGCGGAACATGGCATTCGGCAGCAGCTCCATGACCGTTCCGGAGAACTCGATCAAATCCTCTTTAGCCATCCACTCTCCTTTGGGGGCGCACGACGAAACCGCCGCGGCGGCGCGGATCATAGCGCCATCGTTCGATCAGGACAAATGCGTAAAGGGCCGTTTTCCGCGCTTTCTTCTAGAGGCGCGGCGCCGACGGGAGGGGGAAGCGGGCCTTTATCCGCTGCAGGAGCGTGTCGCGGACCTGACGATAGGCCTCCAGCACCGTCTCGCGCCCGCCCTCGACCAGGCTCGGATCGAAGGTGTTCCAGAACTCGACGTCGCAGGCCATGGTCCGGGTCAACTCGACCGCGCTGTGCTGCGCCTCCGGCGACAGGGAGATGATGAGGTCGAAGGAGGTGTCCTCGAGATTGTCGAACGTCTTGGCGTGATGCCGCGAAATGTCGATCCCGATCTCGTCCATCACGGCGACCGCGAACGGATCGACGGCGTCAGAGCGAACCCCTGCCGAATCGACGTAGATCTGATGGCCGTGGAGATGCTTGAGCAGGCCTTCGGCCATCGGCGAACGAATGGCGTTCATCGTGCAGCAGAACAGGACGCTTCCCGGCAAACCGTTCATCGCCCGGGCATCATCCGCGAATATGCAGGACGCAGATCAGCGTGAAGAGGCGACGCGCGGTGTTGGGGTCGAACTCGACCTTGCCGGCAAGCCGCTCAGTGAGCAGCTCGGCGCCTTCATTATGCAGGCCCCGCCGTCCCATATCGATCGCCTCGATCTGCGAGGGCGAGGATTTCCGGATCGCCTCGAAGTAGCTTTCGCAGATGGCGAAATAGTCGCGCACGATCTTGCGGAACGGCGTGAGCGAGAGGATCAGCTTGAAGACCGGCGCGTCCGCCTCGTCCTGGATGTCGAAGACGAGACGTCCCTCCTCGATCCCGAGCCTGAGGCCATAGGGACCGGGCGGGCCCTCGACGAGACAGAACCGGTTCTCCTCGATGAGATCGTAGATCGCGACCGCGCGCTCATGCTCGATCTCGGCGCTGCGCCGCACCACCGATCTCTCGTCGAGCGTCACTCGGACGATCCGGGCGGTCGGGCGCGGGTCCGAATCCTCCACCGGCAGCGACCTCAGGCGTCGCTTCTCGGGTTGAGCCGGATGGCGATCGACCGGGCATGGGCATCGAGCCCTTCGGCTTCCGCGAGGGCGATGGCGGTCGGCCCGAGCCTGCCGAGGGCCTCGGCGTCGCAGGCGATCAGCGACATGCGCTTCAGGAAATCATGCACGCCGAGACCGGATGCGTAGCGTGCGCTGCGCCCGGTCGGGAGCACATGGCTCGGCCCGGCGATATAGTCGCCGATCGCTTCCGGCGTATGACGACCGAGGAATACCGCGCCGGCATTGCGGATCGCCGGCAACAGTGCGTCCGGATCGGCGACGGCGAGCTCGAGATGCTCCGGCGCCAGGCGGTTGGCGAGCGCCGCCGCGTCCGCCAGGCGATCGACCCGGATGATCGCACCGAACCGCTCCCAGCTCGCCGCGGCGATGTCGCGGCGCTTCAATCCCTTGAGGGCGGACGCGACCGCCTGTGCTGCGGCATCGGCGAAGGCGGCATCGTCCGTGATCAGGATGGATTGCGCCGTCTCGTCATGTTCGGCCTGCGACAGCAAATCCATGGCAACCCAGGCGGGATCGTTTCCGGCATCGGCGATCACCAGGATCTCCGACGGCCCCGCGATCATATCGATACCGACATTGCCGAATACTTGACGCTTGGCCGCCGCCACATAGGCGTTGCCGGGCCCCACGATCTTGTCCACCGGCGCGATCGATGCGGTGCCGAAAGCCAGGGCCGCGACCGCCTGGGCGCCGCCGACGCGATAGATCTCCGTCACGCCGGCGATTTGCGCCGCCTTCATGACCGCCGGATTGAGCTCGCCGTCGGGCGTCGGCACCACCATGGCGATCCGTTCGACGCCCGCCACCGCCGCCGGCACCGCGTTCATCAGCACCGAGCTCGGATAGGCGGCGGCACCCCCCGGGACATAGATCCCGGCGGCGGCGAGCGGGCGCCACAGGGCGCCGAGGCGAAGCCCGTCCGCATCGCGGTAGTCGAGATCCGCCGGCATCAGCCGGGCGTAATAGTCCCTGATACGCTTCGCTGCCGTCTCGAGGGCGGAAACCACGCCGGCAGGACAGCGCCGCGCCGCCTCCCCGATCTCGCGCTCGGTAAGCCGGAGCCGATCCGCCGACAGGTGGCAACGATCGAACTTCGCGGTGTATTCGAGCAGCGCCGAATCGCCGCGCCTGCGAACCTCGTCGATGATGGCGGCGACGGCTTCGTCGACGCGAAGCTGGAACTCGCGCTTGACGCCGAGCAGCGCCGCGAACTCTTCTTCGAATCGCGGCGAGGATTGGTCGAGCCTAACGGCCATCGGCTGCCTTCCCGATGGCATCGACGAATCGCCCGACGACATCCGATTGCAGCTTGAGGGCGGTACGGTTGACGATCAGCCGGGCGGTCACGTCGGCGATCCGCTCGACCTCGGTCAGGCCGTTCGCTTTCAGGGTTTCGCCCGTCGCCACCAGATCGACGATGCGGCGGCAAAGACCGAGCCGCGGCGCCAGCTCCATCGCTCCGCTCAGTACGAGGCACTCGGCATGCACGCCGCGCGCCGCGAAATGCTGCGTCGTCAGGCGAGGATACTTCGTCGCCACGCGCACATGGCTCCAGCGGCCGGGATCGTCCTGCTCCGCCAGCTCTGCCGGCTCGGCGACCGAGAGACGGCATCGCCCGACGGCCAGATCGACCGGCGCGTAGACATCCGGATAGTCGAACTCGGCAATCACATCGCTCCCCGCGACGCCGATATGCGCAGCGCCGAAGGCGACATAGGTCGCGACGTCGAAGCTGCGCACGCGCACCACCGAAAGCTCCGGCAGGTTCGTCGAAAAGCTCAGCTTGCGCGACTTCTCGTCGGCCAGGTCGGACTCGACCTCGATGCCCGCCGCCCGGAGAACGGGAAGCGCCTCGGAGAGAATTCGGCCTTTCGGCAGCGCCAGGACGAGTCCGCCACCCTTGGCGTTTCGCGACGACGATCCCCGGCTCATAGGTCGCCATCCGCCGTCTCGTCGACCTTATGCTGCGGCCGCCATGCCGTCGGCCAGGCATTACCGAGATCCTCCAGATAGCAGCGGATCGCATCGACCTCGAGGCGCATCGTGGTGGTGCCGGCGAAGACCAGGTCGATCGTGCCCGGCGCGGTGCGGATCGTGAGAAGCTCGAGGAAACGCGGCTTCAGCGGGCCCTGCAACCCCACGGTCTTGACGCCCCGCACCTGCTCGAAGCAAACGCCGCAATGCGTCCGCTCGTAATTCGCATGCGGCCCGTCATCGCCGCTGAACGTCGCGTCGGCGGAGGCGGCGTCTTCGACGCGGTCGCCGGCTCCATCGACGGCGCCCTGGGTTTCCCAGCGAAATCGATTGGCGACGAAGATGAATCGGCGCTCGCCCGCGACGAAGGTCATCTCGCGCAGATTGACCAGCGCATCCTGCAGGACCGCCGCGACGACCTGAAGGTCCTCGGCGTCGCGGGCGCGAAGCTTCACGGGCGCGGTCATGCTTTCAACCGCTCGATATCGGCGCCGCAGGCCAGCAGCTTCTCCGTCAACCGCTCGTAGCCGCGGTCGAGATGGTAGACGCGGTTGAGGATCGTGTCGCCTTCGGCGACGAGCCCGGCAAGCACCAGCGATACGGAGGCGCGGAGATCGGTCGCCATGACCGGGGCGCCGATCAGGCCGCCGACGCCGCGAACCATCGCCGAGCTACCATGGACGGTGATGTTGGCACCCATGCGCGATAGCTCCGGCACATGCATGAACCGGTTCTCGAAGATGGTCTCCGTGATCATCGCAGCACCCTCGGCGACCGTCATCATCGCCATGATCTGCGCCTGGAGATCGGTCGGGAATCCGGGATAGGGCTCGGTGATGATATCGACGCCGCGGATGACGCCGTCCTTGCGCGAGGCCCGGACCCCGCGATTGGTCGCTTCCAGCTTGACCTGGGCGCGGTCCAGGACCTCGGCGACCGCGCCGATAAGTCCGGGATCGGCGCCGATCAGCTCGATATCCCCGTGGGTGATGGCCGCCGCCATTGCATAGGTGCCGGTCTCGATCCGATCAGGGACGATGGCATGGCGCGCGCCATGCAGACGATCGACGCCGTCGACGACGATGGTTTCGGTACCGATGCCTTCGATCGACGCGCCCATGGCGACGAGGCAGCGCGCCAGATCGCCGATCTCGGGCTCGCGCGCGGCGTTCACGAGTTCGGTGCGGCCCCTGGCGAGCGATGCCGCCATCAGCAGGTTCTCGGTGGCGCCGACCGACGCGGTCGGGAAAATGATCCTCGCGCCCTGCAGGCCGCGCGGCGCGGTCGCGTGAATATAGCCTTCGCGAAGGTCGATTTCGGCGCCGAGCTGGATGAGCCCCTTGAGATGCAGATCGACGGGGCGCGTCCCGATGGCGCAGCCGCCCGGCAGCGAGACCTGCGCCTGACCGCAGCGGGCGAGCAGCGGCCCCAGCACGAGGATGGAGGCGCGCATCTTGCGGACGAGATCGTAGTCGGCGCGCGTGCTGCCGATATCGCGGCAGCGAAGATCCAGCACGCGCCCGATATGGCCGTCGTCGGTCGACTGGCCGTTCAGGTTGATGACGACGCCAAGCTGCGCGAGCAGCGTCGCCATGGTCGCGATGTCGGCGAGATGCGGGAGGTTGCTGAGACAGAGCGTGTCGTCCGTCAGCAGCGCCGCCGCCATGAGCGGCAGGGCCGCGTTCTTGGCGCCGCTGATCTGTATCTCGCCCTGCAGCGGGCGGCCGCCGCGAATTCGAATCTTGTCCATGGTGCCTGTAACTGCCAGCGATACGGCCGCACTCTGCATGAGGCAGAGCGACCCCGGCTACGGGCTTCGAGCGCCTCGCCAGGCGCCGGGCGCAGAAAAAGGGCCGAACGGCGCCTCTTTTAGTGTATCGGGGGACCGGCCTCAAGCCGCAACTGGGGCCGGCGAGCGATGCCTTAATCCTCGCCCAATTCGGAGTCGGGCTGCAGAGGCGACGGCGCGGCGTCGGTCGCCGCCCGGGCGCGCTGCTGCAGTTTCCGGCGCAGCAGATTCTGCCGTAGCTGGTCGGCAAGGCGTCGCTCCTGAAGCGAGCGACGGTTGAGACCGTCTTCGCTGAAGCTCGGCAAGGGGCGGTCGCGATCGGACATGGAGACCTGAGCGGTAGCGCGAGACGGACTCAGCTACGCGGGTCGTTGCCGGCCGTCAAGTCCCTGCAAGGCCGATGACTGGCGCGATGGCCGCGACTGGCCGATGCGATGAAGGAAGGGTTCTGTCGGAAGGGGCCGAAGGGAGGGCTCGAGCGGAGCCGATGGGAGGGGGCATCGAGGCGGGAGCGAGGGGTCGCATCGGCGAGGCGCGATCCGTAAAGATCGCGTCTCGCCAATGGATTATCGGGGAGGGAGGGGGCAGGAGGATGCCGGCCGGGAGACGGCGGCCAGCCTTGCTTTGCGCGGCGGCCCTGTGGCATGTTTCGCCGCCTTCGACGGCCGCCGCCGTAGCTCAGTGGTAGAGCGCACCCTTACCTTCGCGAAAGAGTGCCTGCCGCCGCGCCTCGGTGCGCTCGTCGGGCGCGGTCGTCGGGCCCGTCGGGTCGGCAAGGAGTTTCTGGTAATGCCAGGTCATGCTCGGCAGCGGCTGTCGCACGGCGCGGCGATAGAGATAGCCATAGAAGCAGCCCGCCTCGTGCTGCAGCGGATCGATGAGCCCGCGCGCGAGGAGCGCCCCCAGCGGATGCTCCGACTGCACCGGGTCGGCGCCGGCCGCGAGCGCGACGCGATGGACCCTCGCCTCCGGCGTCCCCAGATCGGCATCCGTCGAATGAAGCCGCGGCCTGCCCGGGGAACGGCCGCTGCGGCTGCCGAACGCCATCGTCCGGCGCTCCTACCAGCCTTCCTCGTCTTCCAGCCCGAGCGCCCACCGTCGCGCCCACTCGATGAGCCAGAGCGCGCGCTCCGCGGTCATTTCGCTGTTCACCACCTCGAACTCGCCGTCGCTGGTGACGCCGAGCCCGATCACCTCCTGCCACGCGACCTTGGCGATCTCGGCCGTGGCTTGCTCCGGCTTCAGCGTTTCCGACAACGGGAAATCGATCACGAAGGCGTTCATTTTCGCTCCTCGTCGGGACAGGGGAAAAGCGCAGGCGCCGCGGCGCCCGGTCGGCGCATCGATGATCCGGAGGGGGAAGGTTTCTGCCGCGACGCCGCCTGGGCGCTGTCGCTGGGCAAAATTCTCATTCCATCAATTACGCATTTATACTATTATCGAGCCGCGAAGTCAATTGATTTTTGGTGTATATGCGTAAGAAAGAAACCTTCGGTACGGAGCCCAAAGGGATGGAGCCATGACGGAGATCTCTCCCGCCGCCCGGCGCCTGAAGCAGTTGCGCGAGGAAGCCGGCCTCGCCATGCGCGAGGTCGCCGAAGCGCTCGACTGGCCGCTGACGCGCTATCAGCATTACGAGGACCGCTACCGGCGCGCCCATCTGCCGCTCGATTTCATGCGCGCGCTGGCGCCGATCTTCGAATCGCGCGGCGTGCCGGCGGCCGAGCTGCTGGCGCTCGCCGGCCTCGCCGATTCCGAGATCCCGCGCTCCGCCCGCCAGCGTCGCATGGCGTCACTGTCGCCGCCCGCGACCGGGACCGGCAGCCGCGACCTGCCCGTGCTGGGGGCCGTGAAGGGCGGCGCCGAAGGCTTCTACTTCAACGAGGGCGAGGCGAAGGAATATCTCGTCCGGCCCCCGACCCTCGACGGCGTCGCCAACGGCTTCGCGCTCTATGTCGAAGGCGAGAGCATGGAGCCGCGCTATTTCGCCGGCGAAATCCTTTACGTCAATCCGAACCGGCCGATCACGCGCAACTGCTTCGTCGCGGTCGAGCTCGCCGACGGGCAAGGCATGATCAAGCAGTTCTTGCGGCGCAGCGACGAGCATGTGGTGCTGCATCAGTTCAATCCCCCGAAAGACATCCGCCTTCCCGTCCAGAACGTGAAGCGGATCTACCGCATCACCGGCGCCAGCGAGCTCGGCTGAGTTTTCCACAGCCATCGTTCTATTTTTGTTCTTGCCTTTATACCGTAAATTGCGTATGAGCGAAAGGGCAAATCATGCACATCAACGATATCTCGAGGGAGGAACAAGGATGGCAATCGGTTTCGTCTCGCGCGAGCTCTCGATTCTCGCCTATGCCAACGGCTTCACGCTCTGGCACTACCGGACCCATGACGCGCCCGCCGCCCTCTTCGCGCGCGACACCGGCGACCCGGACTATATCGGCTATTTCGCGCCGGCCTGCGATCTGCTGCGGCGCGGCGACCTGATCCTGGTCAGCCTCGACGGCGAGACCGGGCCGGACATCGCCCAGCTCGTCGTGACCGAGGCGGCCCCTTGCGGCTTCGTCACGGTGCGCCGGACCGGCGCCGCCCTTCCGGCATTCGAGCCCGCCGCCGCGCCGCAGGAGGTCGCCGCCGTCTGTGCCGCCTGACCTGCCCGGCCCTCGACGCGAAACGGCGCGGATCCCCGGCAAGGGGACCGCGCCGTTTTTTTGCACCCATTTCGCCTGCCGGCCCCGTGTCGCCTACTGATAAGCGATCAGCCGGTAGGCCTGGCCTGCCAGCGACGACGCGAAACAATCGGCCTCCGCCAGCGTCCGGTAGCAATAGACCGGCGGCGGCAGCGCAACGATCGCCTCGCCGGTGTTCTCGCGGGACGCGCAGCCGCTCGCGAGCGTGCCGGCGAGCACGAGACAGCCGATCAAGACCGATCGCGCGCCCCTCCGCTCCATGGCTCTCCTATCGCGTCGTATCCACCACCACGCGGCCGCGCACCTTGCCGGCGAGGATCTGGCCGCCGAGCCCGGGCAGGTCCGCGAGCGTCGCGCTCTCGATCATCTTGTCGAGCTTGCCCATCGGCAGGTCGCTCGCAAGCCGGAGCCAGGCCTTCTGGCGCAGCGGCACCGGGCACATCACCGAATCGATGCCGAGCAGGTTCACGCCGCGCAGCAGGAACGGGATCACCGTGGTCTCGAGCTTGGTGCCCCCGGCGAGGCCGCAGGATGCGACCGAGCCGCGATATTTGATCTGCGGCAGGATGGCGGCGAGCGTCGTGCCGCCGACCGCATCCACGCATCCGGCGAAGCGCTCGGCATCGAGCGGCTTGCCCGAGGGCTTCTCGATCGTCGCCCGGTCGATGATCTCCGCCGCGCCGAGCTCGCGCAGATAGTCGTGGGTATCCTGCCGGCCGGTCGAGGCCACCACCCGGTAGCCGAGCTTCGCCAGGATCGCCGTCGCCACGCTGCCGACGCCGCCGGCCGCACCCGTCACCAGGATGTCGCCCTTGTCCGGCGTCACGTCATGCGCCTCCAGCGCCAGCACCGCCAGCATCGAGGTGAAGCCCGCCGTGCCGATCGCCATGGCCTGCTTGGTGCTGATGCCCTTCGGGAGGCCGATCAGCCAGTCGCCTTTGACCCGCGCCTTCTCTGCATAGCCGCCCCAGTGGGTCTCGCCGACGCGCCAGCCGGTCAGCACGACCTTGTCGCCCGCCTTCCAGTGCGGATTGTCGGATGTCTCCACCGTGCCGGCGAAATCGACGCCCGGCACATGCGGATAGTTCCGCACCAGCCGTCCCAGCCCGCCCAGGACCATCCCGTCCTTGTAATTCAAGGTCGAGTGCTCGACCGCCACGGTGACATCGCCTGCCGGCAACGCGCTCTCCTCGAGCGTCTTGATGGAGGCTGCGACTTTCCCGTCCTTCTCCTCGAGTACCAACGCCTTGAACATGCCGATCCTTAGCTCCCTATTTCACGCGTTCCAGAATGCTGACGTAATTCGCGACCGCCGTGCCGCCCATGTTGAAGATGCCGGCCAGCGAGGCGTCGGCAATCTGCATGGCGCCGGCCTCGCCCGTCAATTGCATGGCGGCGAGCGCATGCATCGAGACGCCGGTCGCCCCGATCGGATGGCCCTTCGCCTTGAGGCCGCCCGAAGGGTTGACCGGCAGCCGGCCCTCCTTCTCGGTCCAGCCTTCCTCGATGGCGCGCGCGCCCTCGCCGGGCGCCGTCAGCCCCATCGCCTCATATTCGATGAGTTCCGCGATGGTGAAGCAGTCATGCGTCTCGACAAGGTCGAGCGTCTCGATGCCGAGCTTTGCGCGTTTGAGCGCCTGGCGCCAGGCGGCCGCCGCGCCCTCGAACTTGACGACGTCGCGCCGGCTCATCGGCAGCCAGTCGTTTACCTGGGCCGTCGCGCGGAACCGGATCGCCTTGCGGCAGGCGAGCGCCGTCTCGAGGTCGGTCAGCACCACGGCCGCCGCCCCATCCGAAACCGGGCTGCAATCGGTGCGCTTCAGCGGACCCGCGACGATCGGGTTCTTCTCCGAGACCGCGCGGCAGAATTCGTAGCCGAGGTCGTTGCGGAGCTGCGCATAGGGGTTGGCCGCGCCGTTGCGATGGTTCTTCGCGGCGATGCGCGCGAGCGCGTCCGACTTGTCGCCATAGCGCTGGAAATAGCGCTGCGCGATCAGCCCGAACACCCCGGCGAAGCCCGCCTCGATGCCGGCCTCCTCTGCCACATAGCTCGCCTTCAGCAGGTTCGCGCCGATCTCGGGACCCGGCCGGTGCGTCATCTTCTCGACGCCGACCACCAGCACGAAGCGCGCGCGGCGCGCCTCGATCGCATCGAGCCCGGCATAGACCGCAGCACTTCCGGTCGCGCAGGCATTCTCGAGCCGGGTCGCCGGCTTGAAACGCAGCGCCGGGTCGATCTCCAGCGCGAGCGAGGCCGGAAAGTCCTGGTCGGAGAACCCGGCGTTGAAATGGCCGACGAAGATCGCGTCGATCTCCTTCGCCTCGATGCCGGCATCGGCCAGGGCGGCCGCGCCGGCCTCCTTGATGAGATCTTCGAGCCGAAGCTCGGCATGGCGGCCGAACTTCGTGTGCCCCCAGCCGACGATGCAACAGGACATGGACTGTCTCCCCTGTCGGAAACGAGCGGCCATTATAGGCCGCGGGCGGCGGTTTGGCGCGGGAGGCCGCCGGACTTGGATGGTGGCGGATTCCGCTGCTTCCAGCACTCTACTCGGTTGCTTGCTGCGGAAGGCCATCGCCGATCGCGTACCAGGCGACCTTGGATCCGACATAGATATGCCGGGATCGCCCCCAGGATGCGCCCTTTGTCATTGGCCAATCCTCCGGATGGTCGAGCGACCCGACGCTCACCCAAACTTTTGGGTCCCCCTCGGAGACGAACGCCATCCGTGAGCCGCAGTTGCCGCAGAAGCCGCGCTTCGCGCCGGCGCTGGACTGGAAGTATTTGAGCTCGCCCTTGGTGACTCTGAAGGCGGCCCAGGAAAACTCCATCGCGCCGCCGCAAACGCTGCCGGACTGCTTTCGGCACATCGAACAATGGCAGAAGGAGCCCGCGGTCGGCGGCTCGCTTACCTCGTAGCGCACGGCGCCGCAAAGGCAGCCGCCCGTAACCGGAATGCGCTCCTGGGCCATCGATCGATCCTCCTGGCATCTTCCAGCGGCTTCACACCGCGCGGATTCTCCCGACCCAACCGGCCTCACGGCTCAGTCGGCCGCGGCTTCCGGCTCGCGGCTTTCGTCGAACCGGACCGGCCGGCCTTGCGGCGTGCCGACAAGCTCGCCGTCGCGCATCACGACCTCGCCGCGGAGGATCGTCGCCACCGGCCAGCCATGCACGCTCATCCCGTCGAACGGCGTCCAGCCACATTTGGTCGCCATCCGGCTCGCCTCGATGCGGCGCTCCGCCCCGAGATCCACCAGGGTGAAATCGCCGTCATAACCGACCGCGATCCGGCCCTTGCCGGTGATGTTGTAGAGCCGCGCCGGCCCCGCGCTGGTGAGGTCGACCAGCCGCTCCAGGGTCAGGTTGCCGCGATGCACGTGATCCAGCATCAGCGGCATGAGTGTCTGGACCCCCGGCATGCCGGACGGACTCTGCGGATAGGGCTTCGCCTTCTCTTCCTTGGTATGGGGCGCATGGTCCGAGCCGAGGCAGTCGGCGACCCCCTCCCGCACCGCGCGCCACAGCCCTTCGCGATGCCGCTCCTCGCGGATCGGCGGATTCATCTGCGCGAAGCTGCCGAGCCGCTCGTAGCAGTCGGGCGCGGCAAGCGTCAGATGCTGCGGCGTCACCTCCATGCTGGCGATGTCCTTGTGCTCGGCCAGCAGCGCCGCCTCCTCGGCGGTCGTGACATGCAGCACATGGATGCGCCGCCCCGCGAGACGCGCCAGCTTCAGCACGCGCTTCGTCGCGAGCAGCGCCGTTTCCACGTCGCGCCAGACCGGATGCATCGCGACCTTCGCGCCGTCCCGGACCAGCGCCAGCCGCTCGCGCAGCCGATGCTCGTCCTCCGCATGGATGGCGACGCGGCGCTTTCCGTTGCGCAACACGCGCAGCAGGTTCTCGTCATCCTCGACCAGCAGGCTGCCGGTCGAGCTGCCCATGAAGACCTTCACCCCGGCGGCGCCGGGCAGCCGTTCGAGCCGGCCGAGTTCGTCGGCATTCTCGGCCGCGGCGCCGACGAAGAAGGCGTGATCCGTCCAGGCCCTGCCCTTCGCGAGCGCGAGCTTCTCCGCGAGCGCTTCCGCCGACACCGTATTGGGCTTGGTGTTCGGCATCTCGAAAATCGTGGCGACGCCGCCGAGCGCGGCCGAGGCGGTGCCGGAAGCAAGATCTTCCTTGTGGGTGAGGCCCGGCTCCCGGAAATGGACCTGACTGTCGATCGCGCCGGGCAGCAGATGCAGCCCCTTCGCGTCGATATCCGTCTCGCCACGCTCCGCGATGCGGCCGATCGCCGCGATGCGCCCCGCCTTGACGGCGACGTCGGCATCGACCCGCCCCATCTGGGTCATGACGGTGCCGTTACGGATGACGAGCTGATAGCCCAATCTTTGCCCCCACGCTTATGCCGCTGCCCCCTCTATCGGCGGGAGCAGACCGGCCCGTCAATGCATTTGATCCGGCGGCCGGTCCGCGCGCCGCGAAGGCGCCGCAGGATGCCACAGGGAGGGTCCATTGGCCGAAGCCGGGATTTACGCTACCAAGAGCGCCATGGCGGTCCATCCCGTTATCCTCTCCGGCGGCGCCGGGACGCGGCTCTGGCCGGTTTCCCGCGCCGCCTTCCCGAAACAGCTCATGCCGTTGCTCTCCGAGCGCAGCCTGCTGCAGGAAACCGTCCTGCGGCTGGGCGAGCAAGCCGGTTTCGCCCCGCCGGTTATCGTCTGCAACGACGAGCATCGCTTTCTCGTCGGCGAGCAGCTTCGCGAGATCGGCGTCGCGCCGGCGACCATTCTCATCGAGCCGGTCGGGCGCAACACGGCGCCGGCCGTCGCCGCCGCCGCCATGGCGATTGCGGCCGGGGATCCCGACGCCGTCATCCTGATGGCGCCCTCGGATCACTATGTCGCGACCCCGAAGGCGCTCCATGCCGCCGTTGCCGCCGCCGAGCCCGCCGCGCGCGCCGGCCATATCGTCACCTTCGGCATCCGCCCGGATCGGCCGGAGACCGGCTATGGCTACATCCAGATGGGCGAGGCGCTGAACGAAGCCGCCGCCTGCCACCGGGTGCGCCGGTTCCTGGAGAAGCCCGACGCCGGGAACGCGGCGAAGCTCGTCGCTTCCGGCGACCATCTCTGGAACAGCGGCCTGCTGCTGTTTTCCGCGCGGCATTTCCTGGCTGAGCTGGCGCGGCTCGAGCCGGAGCTTTCCGACCGCGTCGCCGCGGCGCTGCGCGACGCGCAGAAGGATCTGGATTTCCTCCGGCTCGATGCCGACGCCTTCGCCGCGGCGCGCTCCGTCTCCGTCGACTACGCCGTGCTCGAGCGCACCGGCAAGGCGGCGGTGATTCCGGTCGAAATGGGCTGGACCGATGTCGGCTCCTGGTCGAGCCTCTGGGAGATCGCACCGAAGGATGCCGACGGCAACGTCATCTCGGGCGACGCCATCGCGATCGGACTGAAGAACTGCTACGTCCGCGGCGATTCGCGCCTCGTCGCCGCCGTCGGCCTCGAGAACGTCATGATCCTCGACACGGTGGACGCGCTGCTCGTGATCGCGCGCGACCGCGCGCAGGACCTGCGCAAGGTGGTGGACCGGCTCGCCGCCGACGGACGCGAGGAACGGCTTCGCCATCGCCGCGTGCTGCGGCCCTGGGGTTCCTACGAGCAGGTCGATGCCGGCTCGCGCTTCCAGGTGAAGCGCCTGATCGTGAAGCCCGGCGGCCGGCTCTCGCTGCAGCGCCACGCGCAGCGCGCCGAGCATTGGGTGGTGGTCAGCGGCACCGCGCGCGTGACCCGCGACCGCGACATCTACGACCTCGTCGCCAACCAATCGACCTATATCCCGCTCGGCGCCGCCCACCGGCTGGAGAATCCGGGCGAGGAGCCGCTGCATCTCATCGAGGTGCAGTCGGGCGCCTATCTCGGCGAGGACGATATCGTGCGGCTCGACGACATCTACGGGCGGGCTTAGTCCTCCGCCGGAATGGTGAGACCCTTCTTCACCGCCGGCCGTGCAAGGAATGCGTCGAGCGCGCGCGTGACCTGGGGGAAGTCCGCGATGCCGACGAGCTCGCCCGCCTCGTAGAAGCCGATCAGGTTACGGACCCAGGGGAACACCGCCATGTCGGCGATGCCGTAGGCGTCGCCCATGATCCAGTCGCGGCCGGCGAGCCGCTTGTCGAGCACCGCCAGCACGCGCCGCGATTCCCCGACATAGCGGTTGAGCGGGCGCTTGTCCTCGTATTCCTTGCCGGCGAACTTGTTGAAGAATCCGACCTGGCCGAACATCGGGCCGAGGCCGCCCATCTGGAACATCAGCCACTGGATCGTCTCGTAGCGGCCGGCCGCGTCCTTCGGCAGGAACTTCCCGGCCTTGTCGGCGAGATAGATCAGGATCGCGCCGGATTCGAACAGGGGGAACGGCCTGCCGCCCGGACCGTCGGGATCGATGATGGCCGGAATCTTTCCGTAAGGATTGAGCGACAGGAATTCCGGCGATTGCTGATCGTTGGCGTCGAAGCGCACGCGATGCGGCTCGTAGGGCAGGCCCGTCTCCTCGAGCATGACCGAGACCTTGATGCCGTTCGGGGTCGGCAGCGAGTAGAGTTGGATGCGTTCGGGATGCTGCGCCGGCCATTTCCTGCTAATGGGGAAGGCGGAGAGGTCGTTCATTCCGACTCCTTTCGTTCGGCGGCGGGGCTCCCGCGCCGGCAATGGCAGACAATACCGGCTTAACTGGAGATTCGATCATGGCAAATCCGGACGTTCCGATCGACGTCGATCCCGAGAGCGGGACATGGCGCACCGACGGGCTGCCGATGCTCTATCTGCCGCGGCATTTCCTGGTGAACAACCACAAGGCCGTGGAAGAGGCGCTCGGGCGCGAGGCCTATCGCAGGATCCTGCGCGTCGCGACCGACAAGTCCGCGGTGGTGTGGTGCCACGCCGAGGCGAAGACCCACGGCCTCGCGCCGGAAGCGACCTTCCGCCACTATTTCAAGCGGATCTCGCAGCGCGGCTGGGGCCGCTTCGCCGTCGAGGCGCTCGATGTCGCAAAGCTGCGCGGGCAAATCAGCGCACGCAACTCGGTCTTCGTGCTCGAAAGCGGCGGAAAGGCCGCGCGGCCCGTCTGCTACATGTATGAGGGCTTCATGACCGGTGCGCTCCGCTTCCTGAGCGAGACCGGTATGGCCCCTCAAGCGAAGCCGGAGAAATTCGTCTGCCGCGAGGTGCAATGCGCGGCGACGGGCGCGCACGATCACTGCCTCTTCGAATTCGCGGCCGGCGACGCAACCTTGACCGACGCGGAATAAACCCGGCGGCGCGCCGGCAGCACAGAACCCGAGATCAGGATGCCGCCGGCGCCGCGAACATCAGCCGGTCGAGCCCGCGTAGCAGCCCCTTGACGCTCCGCACCTTGCGCACGGCGAGGAGAGTGCCGGCGACATAGGGCTCGGCGCCCGATCCCGCATCGTGCCGGATGGTGAGCCGCTCGTTCGATGCGCCGAACTGCGCCTCGCAGGCGATGACATAGCTCGGGAGCCGGATCGAATGGACGCGCGTGCCGCCGATATCGGCGCCGCGCGCCTCCTTCGGACCGATCGTGCGATCGATCGGCGTCGCCGATTTCGGGCGGCCGACCTCGGCGAGCCGTTCGGCAAGCTGCTGCGCGGTCCCGCTCGGCACGTCCGGCTTCGCGGCCTTGGCGTAGTCGAACACCTCCCAGTCCGGCACGAAGCGCGCCGCGATCTCGGCGAAATGCTGCAGCAGGTTGGCGGTCACCGAGAAATTTCCCGACGCGATCACGCCGACGCCCTTCGCCGTCGCCGCACGCTCGATCTCGGCATAGTCGGCGGCGACGAGGCCCGATGTGCCGACGATCACGGCGACGCCCTTCCCGACCGCGGCAAGCGTATGCGCCTTGACCGCGGTCGGATGGGTGTAGTCCACCAGCACGTCGAGGCCGCGGGCGAGCGCCGCCTCGACGGTGCCGTCCACCGCGAGCCCGACCGGGTCGCGCCCGAGCACGGTGCCGAAATCCTGCCCGGCCACTTTCCGCGCCACCACGGCCGCGAGCGTCAGATCCTCGCTCGCCAGCACGCCCTCCGCGACCGCGCGCCCGGTCCAGCCGGTTGCGCCGGCCACGCCCACACGCAATGCCATGAACGCCTCCTCGGTTTCGCTTTCGGGTGACGGCGTCGCAGCTCGCCGTCATCCGAAGTTTCTTCCGTACTATACGCCCACGAACGACAGCAGCAGCACATAGTCGCCGGCGTCGGCAGCCCGCAAGGCGGCAATGTACCGATTCCGCCGACCGCTGTCGTTCTTCAGGTCCTGGCCGGCGCCCCAGTCGATGGGCGCATGATCGAAGCACGACCGGAGATAGACGTCGGCGGCGATGCGCCCATGGCGCCCGTTGCCGTTCGGGAACGGATGGATCTGCACCAGGCGATGGTGGAAGCGCGCCGCGGCCTCCAGGGGAGCGTAAGTTCCGTTGGCGGTCCAGTAGCGCGCATCGTCCAGGAGCATGCGGAGCTGCACCGGGATGTCCGCAGGATCGATTCCGATATTCTTCCCGGTCAGCCTCAATCTTCCCGCCCATTTCCACACCTCGCCGAACAGGCGACGGTGGAGTTCGCGGAGGAACCGCTCGGTGAGAACATCCGTCCGGCGGCGGCGCGCAAGCCAAGCCAACCCGCTTTCGAGATTCGCCTGCTCGAGGCGGTCGAGCTCGCCGCGCGTCACGATGTTCCGATATCGCAGCCCCACGATCTCGTCGGGATCGAGGGGTGTCGTGCCGTCCGGCTCGCTGCCGATCGCGGTCAACTCTCCGCCCAGAGGTCGCGGGGCATCGTGCGGATCAGGTCTTCGGCGAGGCGCTCGATTTCGGCCGCATCCTGCCTTTCGGAGAGAGCCTGCCGCTCCAAGGCCATGTGAACCCTGGCCCTGCCGACGATGGACGCCGCCTTCTTCCGCGCCTGCGCGGCGATCAAATCCTCGATGCGCCCCTCGGGAACGATGGCGTAGACGAACCGGCAGCCCATGGCTTCCGCCATGGCCTGCATGGTTTTCAGCGTTATGCCGCCGGTCAGTTCTGCCCGTTCGGCCTGCGATATGCGGGCGCGGCCGACCCCGAGGCGCCTGGCAAGCTGCGGGCCGGACATGCCGAGCGCCCTGCGCACGGTCGCGATCCATCCCTCGCGGGGGGGTCGCACGCTGCCGAATGAAATCGCGGCTCGATCCGCAATCGATTGATATTGTTGCAATGCGATGCGTTTGACGGTCATCGGGCTCACGGGCTGCAATGCGTGTCTATGAGTTCGAATACAAAACTCTGTTACTGTCAATCGATATATTTACTAAAGTATAAAAATGTCAATATATATATGGACATAAAATCAACCGAAGGAACGTCAGCAGCGCGACACGTACCTAACACATGGCCGAAACATCGCTCCGCGCGATACAGCAACCCTGCCCCGCACTTCATTCGACGCCGCACTTTGACTTGCCCGGCACCGGGTAGGCTAGAATCCGCCGCATCGTCCGGCGCCAGCGAGGCGTCCAGGCCCCCGACCCCTCCCGGCAAAGGAAGCCCATCGATGAAACCGACCGCCAACTCGCTTGCCGCGCGCGACATCGCCTATCACCTGCATCCCTATACCAACGCGGTGCGGCACGAGGCGGACGGCCCGCTCGTCATCACCGGCGGCAAGGGCATCTACGTCCATGACGAGAACGGGCGCGAATATATCGAAGGGCTCGCCGGCCTCTGGAGCGTGTCGCTCGGCTGGGGCGAGCAGCGGCTGATCGACGCCGCCGTGCGCCAGATGCAGAAGCTCGCCTATTACCACAGCTTCACCCACAAGGCGCCGGACGTGACCATCGAGCTCGCCGAGCGGCTCATCGGGCTCGCGCCCGTGCCGATGTCGAAGGTCTTCTTCGCCAATTCCGGCTCCGAGGCGAACGACACCGTCGTGAAGATGGTCTGGTACTACAACAACGCGCTCGGCCGGCCGAAGAAGAAGAAGATCGTCTCGCGCGTGCGCGGCTATCACGGCGTCACCGTCGCGGCGGCAAGCCTCACCGGCCTGCCGGCCAATCATCGCGATTTCGATCTGCCGATCGCCAACATCCTCCATACCGAATGCCCGCATCACTACCGCTTCGGCAAGCCGGGCGAGACCGAGGCGCAGTTCGCCCAGCGGATGGCCGAGAGCCTCGAGACGCTGATCCTGGCGGAAGGCCCCGACACGGTCGCCGCCTTCATCGCCGAGCCGGTGATGGGGGCCGGCGGCGTCATCGTCCCGCCGAAGACCTACTTCGCGCAGGTCCAGGCGGTCTTGAAGAAATACGACGTGCTGTTCTGCGTCGACGAGGTGATCTGCGGCTTCGGCCGGACCGGCAATCTGTTCGCCTGTCAGACCTTCGACCTCAAGCCCGACATCATGTCGGTCGCCAAGGCGCTCTCCTCCTCCTACCTGCCGATCTCGGCCGTCATGATCAACGAGAAGGTCTATGCCGCACTCCGCGACAACAGCGGCAAGATCGGCACCTTCGGCCATGGCTACACCTATTCCGGCCATCCGGTCAGCGCCGCCGTCGCGCTCGAGACGCTCAAGATCTACGAGGAGCGCGATATCGTGAAGCAGGTGCAGAGCGTCGTGCCGACCTTCGAGAGATCGATCCGCAAGTTCGCCGATCACCCGCTGGTGGGCGAGGTGCGCCAGGTCGGCCTGGTCGGCGCGGTCGAGCTGGTGAAGAACAAGGCGACAAAGGAGCCGTTCGACGCGACGAAGCTGGTCGGGCTCACCACCGCCAAATTCTGCCAGGAGGAGGGCCTCATCACCCGCGCGGTCGGCGACAGCGTCGCCTTCTCGCCGCCGCTCATCATCACCGCGGCTGAGATCGAGGAAATGTTCCGCCGGTTCGGCCGGGCGCTCGAGAAGGCGGGAGTCTGGATCAGGGATCAGGGGCTGCTCGCCGCCTGAGGCGGAGCGCGCCCGAGGCGGGATCAGTGCGAAGCTGGGGACGTCAGCCCGGAACGCCGGCCTCGAGCAGCGCGTGCAGCCGGTGGTCGAGCGGCTGCAACCCCTCGGTCGCCGCGCGATAGATCCCGAAGAGCTCGCTATAGAAGCGATGGCGCGCCGCGTCCGGGCTGGCGCGGCCGAGGATGCGCACGCAGCGCTCGATCGCGGTCTTGTGGTCGGGGAACATGCCCACACCGATGCCGGCGACCAGCGCCGCGCCGAAGGAGGCGTCGCCGTTCTCCGGCTGCTCGATCTCGACGCCGAGCACGTCGGCGATGATCTGGCGCCAAGTGGCGCTCCGCGCGCCGCCGCCCATCAGCCGGAATCCCGAGAAGCGCAAGCCCTTGCGCTGCGCCGCCTCCAGCAGGTCGCGCACCGAGAAGGCGATCCCCTCATAGAGCGCGCGCACGAAATGGCCGCGATCGTGCTGCATGGTGAGGCCGATGAAGCTCGCCCGCAGCAGCGGATCCCAGTGCGGCCCCCGCTCGCCCTGCAGATAGGGATGAAATATCAGCCCGTCCGCGCCGGGCGGAATTTCCGCCGCCATGCGGTCCATCTCGTCGAAGAGCACCGCCTCGCGCGCCTCCGCGCCCGGCAGGAAGAACCTGTCGCGCAGCCACCGGTGCGCCGAGGCGCAGGAGTTGGTGCCGGTCGCGCAATAGAACATGCCGGGAATGAGATGCGGGTAGCAGGAGACCGGCGGATGCACCTCTGGCCCTTCGGTCGCGAGATAGACGACCGCCGCGGTGGCGAGCTTGATCGCGCCCTGGCCCGGCCGGTTCGCCCCGACGCCGAAGAGCTCGACCGTCGTGTCGTTGCTGCCGGCGACGACGGGCGTTCCGGCCGCGAGGCCCGCCGCGCGGGCCGCCGCCGGCGTCACCTGCCCGACGATGGCGGTCGGATCGGCGAGCGGCGGCAGGCTCGCTTCCGGCCAGCCGATCAGGCGGCAGAGCGCCGGCGACCAGTCGCGGGTCGCCACATCGCCCATCAGCGCCCCGATCGCGTCGCTGAAGTCGCTGTGCCAGTCGCCGGTGATGCGGAACCGGAGATAGTCCTTCGCGAGAAAGAGCCGCTTCGTCCGCCGGACCGCCTCGGGCTCGTGGCGTCCGAGCCATTTCAGCATGGCGAGGGTCCAGGTCGGGTTCGGCCGGTTGAGCGAGGTGCGCAGCACCAGCGCTTCGGCCTCCTCGCGAAGTTCCTGTGCCTCGCGCGCGCTGCGCTGGTCGTTCCACAGGATCGCCGGCCGCACGACCCGGTCCTCGGCGTCGAGCAGCACGGGAATATGGGCCCCGGCGCTGACGCCGATGCCGCGGAGCCGATCGGGTGCGAGCCCCGCCGCCGCGAGCGCTCGCGGCACCGCGTCGCAGAACGCCGCGAACCATTCCTCGGGATCCTGCTCCGACCAGCCCTGCCGCGGCATCGAGGTCGCGACGGGCGCCGACGCCTCGCCCTTCGCCACGCCCTCGCCGTCGATGACCGTCGCCTTCAGGCTGCCGGCCCCGAGATCGACGCCGAGGAGATGGTCCCGGCCGGTCACTGCGGACTCCGCATGGGGAGACAGGAGGGCCGCGGCGACACCGCCCCTCGTTTGTTCTGATGGCGGCCATCATCCAGCCTGATGCAGGCGCCCTTAACCATGCGGGCGGTGCCGCCGCTTCGCATAGTCGCGCACGGCCGCGCCGAAGGCGGCATAGATGCGAAGGGAGATCGGATTCCGGTCGACCTTGTACTCGGGGTGCCATTGCACGCCGAGCGCGAAATTCGCGGCCTCGCGCAGGGTGATCGCCTCGATCGTGCCGTCCTCGGCCCTGGCCTCCACCACCAGACCGTCCGCCAGCCGGTCGATCGCCTGGGAATGCAGCGAGTTCACCTCGATCCGGGACTGCCCCACAATCTGCGCGAAGGCGCCGCCCTCGGTCAGGCGGATGGGATGCTTCGGCCCATATTGCACATCGGGATCGTCGCTCTGCGGACGCCGATGGTCGGCGCGGCCGGGCATTTCGTGCACGCGCGCATGAAGCGTGCCGCCGAGCGCGACATTGAGTTCCTGCATGCCGCGACAGATGGCGAGCAGCGGCACTCCCTGCCGCAACGCCTCGTCTATCAGGGGAAAGGTCAAGCCGTCGCGGGCCTCGTCGAAGGGTTCCGCCGCCGGCGTCGCGGCGGCGCCGTAGCGTCGCGGATGGACGTTGGAGGGACTGCCGGTCAGCACCAGCCCGTCCAGCCGCTCGACCCAGTCCCGCGCCGCGTGAAGCTCGCCGAGCGCCGGCAGGATCACGGGCAAGCCGCCGGTCGCCAGCGACACGGCGCGCACATACTTGTCTCCGACGACATGAAAGGGGCGGCCTTCCACCGCTTTCCAGTCCGCCGAGACGCCGATCAGAGGCAGGCTCATCCGGTTCCTCGAAACTCCCGCCGGCATTGCACGCGTCGCGGGCAATCCTGTCTATTAAATTCGCCGCTCGATGACGCGCCGCAACGACGGCTACGCCTTACGTCTCCGCTTGCCGACCGCCCCGAGCCCCTTCAACGCAGAGGGGAAAACCCGAAGCTGGGCGCGAAGGACGGCCCCTTACCCCCTCACGTTCGAGTGATTTCCTTTTCAGAAATTGCTTGATCTGGAGAACAAATGACTCCCATTTGAGACCCCCTTGTCATAGCATTTTCCGCCGCGACAGGGGGCGGGCGCCGAAAGGAGGCCGTCCGATAGAATCGCGCAAACGTTGGGGGGGTGGATCGATTCTGGTATGAACACAGCTCAAAACAGCTACGTCGTCTTCAAGGACGTTCAGAAAAGCTACGACGGCGAAACGCTCGTCGTCAAAAACCTCAACATCGACATCGCGCGAGGCGAATTCCTGACCATGCTCGGGCCCTCCGGGTCGGGCAAGACCACGACCCTGCTCATGCTGGCCGGGTTCGAGGTGCCGACCCACGGCGAGATCGCGCTCGACGGGCAGCCGATCAACAACATGCCGCCGCACAAGCGGAATATCGGCATGGTGTTCCAGAACTATGCCCTCTTCCCGCATATGACGGTCGAGGAGAACCTCGCCTTCCCTCTTCAGGTGCGGAAGATCGGCAAGGCGGAGATCGAGACCCGCATCGCGCGCGCGCTGGACATGGTGCAGCTCGGCCAGTACGGCAAGCGGCGCCCGGGCCAGCTCTCGGGCGGCCAGCAGCAGCGCGTCGCGGTCGCGCGCGCGCTCGTCTTCGACCCCAAGCTCGTGCTGATGGACGAGCCGCTCGGCGCGCTCGACAAGCAGCTCCGCGAGCAGATGCAGTTCGAGATCAAGCATCTCCACGAACGGCTCGGCATCACGATCGTCTATGTGACGCACGACCAGAGCGAAGCGCTCACCATGTCGAACCGGATCGCCGTGTTCAACGACGGCATCATCCAGCAGCTTTCGACCCCGGACGAGCTCTACGAGCGGCCGCAGAACGCCTTCGTGGCGCAGTTCATCGGCGAGAACAACCGGATCAAGGGCACCGTCAAGTCGGTGAACGGCGGGACCTGCGACGTGGAGATCGAGGGCGGCAACACGGTCCGGGCCACCGCGGTCAATGTGGCCGGCGTCGGTGCCCAGACCACCCTGTCGCTCCGCCCCGAGCGGGTGAAGATCAACCCGACCAACGGCTCGGTGCCGAACGTGTTCGGCGCCAAGGTCGAGGAGCTGATCTATCTGGGCGACCATATCCGGACCCGCGTCTCGGTTTGCGGGAACAGCGATTTCGTCATCAAATTGCCGAATTCCGCGGGACGTAGTCAGTTCGAGCCGGGATCGGCGATTTCGGTGGGTTGGCGAGTGGAGGATTGTCGGGCGCTGGACGCGCACTGACGTACATCTCAGCGGCAGCCTTCGATCTGGGAGATTGGAGGCAGGGCCCGATGAGGCAATGACAACCGCCGGCCAAAAGGCCGGCATAACAGGGAGTGCACTACGGATGAAAACCGCATTTAGGACTATGCGCGGTCCGGTGCTGGCGGGCTTGGCTGCCATCGCCGCGATCGCAGCAATGCCTGCCCAGGCCGCGGAAAGCATGACGATCGTCTCCTGGGGCGGGGCCTATTCCGAGAGTCAGCGCGAGGCGTTCTACAAGCCCTTCTCCAAGGACACCGGAATCCAGGTCGTCGAGGAAGAGTACAACGGCGAGATCGCCAAGATCCGGGCGATGGTCGAAACCAACAACATCACCTGGGACGTCATCGACCTCGACACCCAGACCGCGATCGCGGCCTGCGCCGAAGGCATCCTCGAAGTCATGGACTGGGACAAGCTCGGCCTCGACCGCGCCAAGTTCATCGGCGGCGACGTTCAGGACTGCGCCATTCCGAACATCGTCTATTCGACGGTGCTGGCCTACGACAAGGACAAGCTCACCAACGGCCCGACCAAGATGGCGGATATCTTCGATCTCGAGAAGTTCCCGGGCAAGCGGGCGATGCAAAAGAATCCGTTCTGCAACCTCGAATGGGCGCTGCTCGCCGATGGCGTCGCGCCGGAAGACCTCTACAAGGTGCTGGCAACCGAGGAGGGCGTGGACCGCGCCTTCAAGAAGCTCGACACCATCAAGAGCCAGGTCGTGTGGTGGGAAG
>CAZMUZ010000013.1:0-21346 GCA_964569315.1 uncultured Rhodospirillaceae bacterium
AGGATTTCAAGCAGGTGGTCGATGCCTGCACCCTCTGCGACCTCTGCTTCATGACGAAATGCCCCTATGTGCCGCCGCACGAGTTCAACCTCGATTTCCCGCATCTCATGCTGCGCGCCCGCATGGCGGAGCGTGCGCAAGGGAAGGTCGAGCGGATCCGCGACGAGCTCGGCAAGACCGACCGCAACGCCGCGCTCGCGCGGCCGGTGGCGCCGCTCGCGAACTGGGCGAGCGATACCGGCAACGGCCTCACCCGGCCGATCCTGGAGAAGGTCGCGGGCATCGACCGCAACGCGGCCCTGCCCAAGTTCCACGGCAAGACCTTCGTCGCCCGCGCGAAAAGCGAGGCGCCGGCGGTCGACCGCGAGGCGCCGGCCTTCGGCCGCAAGGCCGTGCTCTACGCGACCTGCTTCGTGAACTACCACAACCCCGCGATCGGCCAGGCGACGCGCGCGGTGCTGGCGAAGAACGGCGTCGAGACCGAGGTGCTCTATCCCGCCTGCTGCGGCATGCCGCAGATGGAGCAGGGCGATATCGCGACCGTGGCGAAACGGGCCGAGACCGTGTCCCGGGCGCTGCTGCCCTGGATCGAGAAGGGCTATGACGTGGTCGCGCTCGTGCCTTCCTGCGCCCTCATGCTGAAATTCGAATGGCCGCTGATCCTGCCCGAGGACGCGACGGTGAAGCGGCTCGCCAACGCGACCTTCGACGCGAGCGAATATGTCGTCGACATCGCCAAGCGCGAGGGGCTGGCGCCGGGGCTGAAGCCGCTCGAGGGCGGCGTCGCGCTCCATATCGCCTGCCATGCCCGCGCCCAGAACATGGGCCAGAAGGCCACCGAGATGCTGAAGCTCATCCCCGAGGCCGATCTCGCCGTGATCGAGCGCTGCTCGGGCCATGGCGGCTCCTGGGGCGTGATGAAGGGGAACTTCGAGACGGCGCTCAAGGTCGGCAAGCCGGTGGCGCGGAGCGCCGCCGGCAGCGGCAAGCGGAGCCTCGCCTCGGAATGTCCGCTCGCCGCGGTCCATATCCTGCAGGGCATCGAGCGGCTCGGCGCGGAAAAGCCGGATTTCGGCACGCCCGCCCATCCGATCGAGCTCATGGCCCGCGCCTACGGGCTCTGACCCATCCGGAAGGAGATCGCATGACCGCGAAGAAGCGCGAGATCACGCCGGCCGATCTCATCAGCCTCGAGGCCTATACCCGGATCCGCAAGGAGCATCGCACGGCGCTGGTCGCGCGCAAGCGCCAGCGCCGGCTCGAGGTCGGCCCGGTCGCCAGCATCCATTTCGAGAACTACGAGAGCATGTGGTTCCAGGTGCAGGAGATGCTCTATATCGAGCGGGGCGGCGAGGCGCAGATCGAGGGCGAGCTTGCCGCCTACAATCCGCTCATCCCCCAGGGGCGCGAGCTGGTGGCGACCATCCTCTTCGAGATCGAGGATCCGGATCGCCGCAAGCGGATGCTGGCGAAGCTGGGCGGCATCGAGAACAATGCCTTCATCGAGGTCGGCGGCGCGCGCATCCGCGGCGTGGCGGAAGAGGATCAGGAGCGCAGCACGGCCGAGGGCAAGGCTTCCTCCGTGCAGTTCGTCCATTTCCCCTTCACCGCGGCGCAGATCGCGGCCTTCCGCCAGCCGGATGCCAGGGTCGCGGTCGGTTTCGACCATCCGAACTATGGCCATCTGAGCGCGATGCCGGAGGCCGTCCGTCAGGCGCTCGCCGAGGATTTCGACTGAAGCCCGATTGCCGGCTTAAACGGTAACGGCCCCCTGCGCCTCGCGCGCGGCGAAGGCGTCGAGCGCCTCCGGATCGCGCAGCGTCTCGATCGGCTTTCGGCCTTCGAGGGCGGCAAGCTCCCGCAGGAGCCGCGGCCGGATCTGGCGGTGATACTCCCAGATGAAGGGGTAGATCGTTTCGAGCGCGGGCAGGGTCACGCCGTCGCCGCGCTCGGCGCTTGCGTCGCCGCGCTTCGCCGCCCAGAGGAAGTTGCGCCAGACCGGCGGATCGATGTGGACGACGAGGTCGGCCGCGGCGAGCCGGTCCCGGATCGTGCCCCAGACGCCGATGCCGTCGATCACCCAGGCGGGCGCTGCGATCAGCCCCGCATGGAACGCCTTGAAGTCCGCGCGCTTCGCGATGCCCCATTCCTTCGAGAACTGGGCGCGGTCGAGCTCGCGATAGGGAAGCTTCCGCGCCGCGGCCATGATGCGGGCGAGGCGCGACTTGCCGCCGGCGATATTGCCGATCACGGCGATGCGCCGCGCGGCGGGGTGCGGGACCGTTCCGCGTCCCGACGGGGGCGCCGCGCCGCTCAGAAGGTTTCGTCCGGCAGCACGCCGAAAATTCTCCCGCGCTCGACCCAGCCGCGATAGCCCTGCACCTCGGCCCGGCACCAGGCCGGTCCGCATTCCAGGAGATCGCCGATCACGCCCGGCGAGAGCCGTGCCGCGGGATGCGCGCCATTGTCCGGCGCGAGGCGCATCTCGTAGATCTCGGGCGAGGTCACCAGAAAGCTGCGCTTGCCGTCGAGCATGCTCTGATGCACCCAGCCCTCGCTGCCTTCCCAGTCGCGGATCTTGCGCCAGGTGTCGAACTCCTCGACCACCTCGACCGGCATCGCCTTGCGCTTGTAGATCCATTCGATCGGATAGGTGAGGCCCGGTCCCGTGCGCAGATTGACCTCGTTCGAGCGGAGCGAGACGAAGCGCGGAATGGGCAGGCCCGAGGGATTGGCGGGGGTCGTCTGTGCCTCTACGAAACCGGTGCCGAAAAGAAAGAAGACGGCCATGAAGGTCGCCATGGCGATACGCAGCCTTTTGGTTCCCACACTCGTTTCCCCTGGTGATCTTTCTCGCGCCCGCACGCCACACGCGCGGCGGGCCGACTCGCAAGCGAAGCTTCCTGCCGGAGCGCCCGCCGGTCAAGCTGCGCGAGGCGCGCGAGGGGGCGTCCGCCGGGCAGGAACGGGAGGCCGTCGTCCGCGGGGGCCGCGGCGCCGCGTCGCAAGCCGCTTTCGGGGCGGCTCGCTGGACAAGCCGCGGTGCTTCTTGCTATGGCAGGGCGAAGAGCAGGGAGCTACCGGTGCGCCGCTTCGGCCGCCGGTTTACCGAAAATAGTCGGCGTTCAACGCCGCGGGTCCGGGACGGTTTCGATGCCCATAAAACCGATCGTCGTCGTCACGCGCAAACTGCCCGATCCGATCGAGACGCGGATGATGGAGCTGTTCTCCTGCCGCCTCAATCACGACGACCATCCGCTGGGCCAGGCCGAGCTGGTCGAGGCGGTGAAGACCGCCGATGTGCTGGTGCCGACGGTGACCGACCGCATCGACGCCGCCGTGCTGAGCCAGGCGGGGCCGAAGCTGAAGCTGATCGCCTCCTTCGGCACCGGCGTCGACCATATCGATCTCGCGACCGCGCGCCAGCGCGCCATCACCGTCACCAACACGCCGGGCGTGCTGACCGAGGATACCGCCGACATGACCATGGCGCTGATCCTCGCCGTGCCGCGGCGCCTCGCGGAGGGCGAGCGGCTGGTGCGCGCCGGCGCCTGGAAGGGCTGGGGCCCGACCACCATGCTCGGCCACCGCATCTGGGGCAAACGGCTCGGCATCATCGGCATGGGCCGGATCGGGACGGCCGTCGCCAGGCGCGCCCGCGGCTTCGGCGTCGCGGTCCACTACCACAACCGGCGGCGCGTCCATGCCGAGCTCGAGGCCGAGCTCGAGGCGACCTACTGGGAAAGCCTCGACCAGATGCTGGCGCGGATGGACATCATCTCGATCAACTGCCCGCACACGCCCGCGACCTACCACCTGCTTTCGGCGCGCCGCCTGGCGCTGCTGCCGAAGCACGCCTATATCGTCAACACCTCGCGCGGCGAAGTGGTGGACGAAAGCGCGCTCACCCGGATGCTCGGACGCGGCGAGATCGCCGGCGCCGGGCTCGACGTGTTCGAGCACGAGCCGGCGGTCAATCCGAAACTGCTGAAGCTCGACAATGTCGTGCTGCTGCCGCATATGGGCTCGGCCACCATCGAGGGCCGCATCGACATGGGCGAGAAGGTCATCATCAACATCAAGACCTTCGCCGACGGTCACAAGCCGCCGGACCGCGTGCTCGAGACGATGTTCTGAACGGACGGTTTGGCGGGCTCGGCTCAGGCGGCCTTGCCGGATTGCGGCCGCCACCGGCTGCAAAGCGGGCAGGTCTCCGAACGCCGGAAGCGGATGCGGCGGAAGCTCGCCCCGAGCGCGTCATAGAGCAGCAGCGAGCCGGAGAGGCTCTCGCCGATCCCGAGCAGCTCCTTCAGCACCTCGACCCCCTGCATCGCGCCGAGCGTGCCGGCGAGCGCTCCGAGAATGCCGGCCTGCTCGCAGCGCGGAATGGCGTCGTCGTCGGGCGGCTCGGCATGGAGGCAGCGCAGGCAGGGATGCGGCGGCCCGAGATAGGGCTTGAAGGTGGTGAGCTGCCCGTCGAAGCGCAGGATCGCGGCATAGACGAGCGTCTTGCCGGCGCGGTAGCAGGCGTCGGCGAGCGCGAAGCGCGTGCCGAAATTGTCGCTGCCGTCGGCGACGAGGTCGTAGGGTGCGATCAGCGCATCGACATTGGCGGGATCGAGCCGGCGGTCGATGCGGTCGATCCTCACCTCGGGGTTGATGCGGGCGAGCGCTGCGGCCGCGCTCTCGGTCTTGAGGCGGCCGACATCCGCCGTGCCATGCAGCACCTGGCGCTGCAGGTTCGAGAGATCGACGCGGTCGTCGTCGACCACCCCGAGCCGGCCGACGCCCGCCGCGGCCAGATAGAGCAGCAGCGGCGAGCCGAGCCCGCCCGCGCCCAGCACCAGCACCTTGCTTTCCAGGAGCTTCGCCTGGCCTTCCTCGCCCACCTCGTCGAGGATCAGGTGGCGGGCGTAGCGCTCGACCTGCTGGTCCGTCAGTTCCATCCGGCCTCCCGGCGCGCGCGCTTCGCGTCGCGCGCCTATTCGAGCCCTTCGAAGAGCGCGGTCGACAGATAGCGTTCGGCGAAGGAGGGCAGGATCACCACGATGCGCTTGCCCTTCATCGCCGGCCGGCCGCCGAGCTCGACCGCGGCCGCAAGCGCCGCGCCCGAGGAAATGCCGACCGGCATCCCTTCGAGCTTCGCCACCTTGCGCGCGGTCTGCATCGACGTCTCGTTGCCGATCCGGATCACCTCGTCGATGAGCGCGCGGTTGAGGATCGGCGGGATGAAGCCGGCGCCGATGCCCTGGATCTTGTGCGGACCCGGCGTGCCGCCGGAAAGCACCGGGCTGTCCTCCGGCTCGACCGCGATCATCCTGAGCGCCGGCAGGCGCGGCTTCAGCACCTCGCCGACGCCGGTGAGCGTGCCGCCGGTGCCGATGCCGCTCACCACCGCGTCCAGCGCGCCGCCGGTGTCGCGCCAGATCTCCTCGGCGGTGGTGCGGCGATGCACCTCGGGATTGGCGGGGTTCTTGAACTGCTGCGGGATCACGGCGTTGCCGATCTCCGCCACCAGCTCCTCGGCGCGCCGGATCGAGCCGCCCATGCCCTGCGAGGCCGGCGTCAGCACCAGCTCGGCGCCCAGCAGCTTCAGCATCTTGCGCCGTTCGATCGACATGCTCTCCGGCATGGTGAGGATCAGGCGGTAACCCTTGGCCGCGGCCGCGAAGGCGAGCGCGATCCCGGTATTGCCGCTGGTCGGCTCGACCAGCACCGTGTCGGGGCCGATCTTTCCGCTGCGTTCCAGCGCCTCGATCATGGCGACGCCGATGCGATCCTTGACCGAGGAGAGCGGATTGAAGAACTCGCATTTGCCGAGGATCTCGGCATCGACGCCGGCATCGCGCGCGAAGGCGGAAAGCCGGACCAGCGGTGTCGCGCCGATGGTCTCGACGATGCTGTCATAGATGCGGCCGCGGAATTCCTGCGCGGCGGCGGTGGCCTCATGGGGGGGCTTGATGCGATTCATGCTGGCTGAACTCTGCAATGACGCGGGGGGACGATCGGTCAGATGGAGAAGTCGAGGCGCTGGGCCACCTCGGTCGGGACGCCGGCTTCGTGGGCGCGCAGGCAAAGATCCTCGACGGTGATGCTGTCCATCTCGCGCAGCATGCGGTCCTGGATGTCGCGCCAGAACGGCCGGATCACCTTGACGCCGAGCGGCGAGCCGCCGATATCGCCGAGCGGATCCGGCACCACGTCGATCTGCCGCATGACGCGGACGATCTCGCCGAGCGTGATGCGCCGGCGCTCGCGCGCGAGGCGATAGCCGCCGCGCGGGCCGCGCTGGCCGGTCAGCACGCCGCGTTTCACGAGGTGCTGCAGCACCTGCTCGAGATAGCGGCGCGGGATGCCCTGGCGCTCGGAAATCTCGCCGCTCTGCACGGGCCGGCTCGCGCCGTGATAGGCGATGTCGACCACCGCTTCGATGGCGAACAGCAGACGCTTGGAAAGGCGAAGCAAGGCGGCCTCCTTTCCTCAGCCCGCGGCCACGAGGCCGGTCGAGCCGAAGCCGCCGGCCTCCCGCTCGGTCGCTTCGAGCGAGGCCCGGACGGCCCATTCCGCGAGCGCGACCGGCGCCAGCACGAGCTGCGCGACGCGGGTTCCGCGCTCGATGACGACGCTCTCCGCGCCGAGATTGACGAGGATCACCTTGATCTCGCCGCGATAGTCGGAATCGATGGTGCCAGGGCTGTTGAGCACGGTGATGCCGTGCTTGAGGGCGAGGCCGGAGCGCGGCCGGATCTGCGCCTCGTAGCCCGCGGGCAGGGCGATCGCGATGCCCGTCGGAACCAGCGCGCGGGCGCCCGGCGGCAGCGTTTCCGGCGCCTCGAGGGCCGCCATCAGATCCATGCCGGCGCTGCCCGCCGTCGCATAGGCGGGCAGGGGGAGGTCGGCCCCGTGAGGCAGGCGTCGGAGCCCGACCGTGACGGGGGTGCGATTCATTCCGCGGCTCCGGCCCGGAGGTTCGCGGCGATGCGATCGGCGAGGCGTTCGGCCACTTCCTGCTTCGTCATGCGCGGCCAGCCCTCGCTACCCGTCTCGGTCACGAACTCGATGGTGTTGCTGTCGCCGCCGAAGGTATCGGTGCCGGTCGAGACGTCGTTCGCAAGGATCCAGTCGCAGCCCTTCCTCGCGCGCTTCGCCTTCGCGTTCTCGGCCACCTTCTCGGTCTCGGCGGCGAAGCCGATCACCAGACGGGGCCGGCCGTTCCCGCGTGCGGCGAGCGAAGCCAGAATGTCGGGGTTCTCGACGAGGCCGAGCGCGGGCGGCTTTCCCTTCGCTTTCTTGAGCTTGCTGTCGGCGGCCTCGGCGGGGCGCCAGTCGGCGACCGCCGCCGCGCAGACCGCGACATCGACGGGAAGGGCCGCCCGGCAGGCCTCCAGCATGTCGCGCGCCGTCTCCACCCGCATCACCGTCACCCCCGCGGGGTCGCGCTCGGCGGTCGGGCCGGAAACCAGCAGGGTCGTGGCGCCGCGGCGCGCGAGCGCCGCCGCGATCGCATGGCCCTGGCGGCCGGAGGAACGATTGCCGATGAAGCGCACCGGGTCGATCGGCTCGTGGGTCGGCCCGCTGGTGACGAGCGCACGCCGGCCGGAAAGCGGCGCCGCGGTGCCGAAGAAATGCTCGATCTGCGCGATGATCTCGAGGGGCTCGGCCATGCGGCCGGAGCCGACCTCGCCGCAGGCGAGATCGCCGCTGCCGGGGCCGACGGTGATGATGCCGCGCGCCCGGAGCTTCGCGACATTCTCCTGCGTCGCCTTGTGGTTCCACATCTCGACATTCATGGTCGGCGCCGCCATCACCGGCTTGTTGGTGGCGAGCAGCGCGGTCGTGGCGAGGTCGTCGGCGATCCCGGCCGCCATCTTGGCGAGAATGTCGGCGGTGGCGGGCGCGATGAGCAGGAGATCGGCTTCGCGCGAGAGGCGGATATGCCCCATCTCGCTTTCGTCGTCGAGCGAGAAGAGATCCGTATAGACCTTCTCCTCGGAGAGCGCGGCCACCGAAAGCGGGGTCACGAACTCCGCCCCGCCCCGCGTCAGGATCGCGCGCACCGAAGCGCCGCGCTCGCGCAAGCGCCGGATCAGATCGAGGCTCTTATAGGCCGCGATGCCGCCCGCGATGACGAGGAGAATTCGTTTGCCGACCAGCATTCTGCCTCCCGACGGGGATTTCACGGTCCGGCACCGCTAATAGCCTACGCCGGCCACCCTGAAACTGCAATAAACTCCATTTAACATATTGACGAAGTTGCCGGTTTTTCAATGCGCCGGCTCGCCGGGAGCGGCCGTGAAAACGGCCACGGCACCCGCCTATTCCGCGGGGCGCCCATGTTTAGATCAGATGGATCAGCAGCAGCAGGAGCAGGAAGCCGGCCGCCCACCAGCCGAGCGGACGATCGACGATGCGCAAGCGGGTCTCCTCCCAGCGCCGGCGCTCGTCTTCCGTCTCGAGGCGCCGTTCGAGCAGGCGCAAGACGCGCGGCAGCCGCTTCGCCGTCTCGAATGCGGATTCGAGCGCATCGGCCACGCGCGCCTCGGGGCCGCGATTGTCGCGCATCCACCGTTCGATCAGCGGCTGCGCGAGCGTCCAGATGTTGAGCGTCGGGTCGAGCCGGCGGCTCACCCCTTCGGCCATCATCATGTTTTTCTGCAGCAGCAGCAATTGCGGTTGCACCTGCATGTCGAACCGCGTCGCGATCTGGAAGAGCTGGCCCAGCATGCGCGCGAAGGAAATGTCGGCGAGCGGCCGGCCGAAGACGGGCTCGCCGATGGCCCGGAGCGCCTGCGCAAACTCCGCATGGGACCGGTCGTCGGGCACGAAGCCGGCCGCGAAATGAAGGTCGGCGAGCCGCTGATAGTCGCGCTCCAGCAGGCCCAGCAGCATGTCTGCGAGGTAGTAGCGCGTCTGCCGGTCGAGCCGCCCCATGATGCCGAAATCGACGGCGCCGATCCGCCCCTCCGCATCGACCAGCATGTTTCCGGGATGCTGATCGCCGTGGAAGAAACCGTCGCGGAACAACTGGTTGAAGAAGATCGCGGCGGCCTTGGCGAGGACGTCCGGGATGTCGTGCCCCGCCGCCAGCAACGCCGCGCGGTCGTCCATGCGGATGCCGGCGATCCGCTCTTGCGTCAGCACGCGCCTGGCGGTCCGCTCCCAGTCGATCGCGGGCACGCGATAGGTCGGATCCTCGGCAAAATTGCCGGCGAGCTCGACCGCGGCGGCGGCCTCGAGGCGCAGATCCATCTCGAGCGCCACCGACCGCGCGAACTCGCCGATGACCGCGAGCGGGCGAAACCGGCGAAGCCGGGGCTGGGTGCGTTCGACGATGCCGGCGAGCCAGAACAGGAGATCGAGGTCGCGCTGGAAGGCCTGCTCGATGCCGGGACGCAGGATCTTCACCGCGACCTGCCGGATCGGGAAGGCGGCGTCCGCCGGCAGCAGCGCGAAATGCACCTGCGCTATCGAGGCGGCCGAGACCGGCTGCTCCTCGAAGCTCTGGAACAGGCTATCGACCGGCTGCCCGAGCTCGGCCTCGACCGTCGCCCGCGCGGCGGCGGCCGGAAAGGGCGGCAGGCGATCCTGCAGCAGCGAGAGGTCGGCAGCCACCTGTTCGCCCAGCAGGTCGGTGCGGGTCGACAGCATCTGGCCGAGCTTGATGAAGGCGGGCCCCAGCTCGCCCAGCGCATCGGCGAGCCGCTCGCCCGGCCGGCGGCTGCCGCCGCCGCGCCCGAAAAGGAACCGCACGATGTTGAGGAAGGCGGAGCTGGCGCCCTCCCCGGCGAGGGCGTCGTCGAGCGCCTGCAGGGCGCCGTGGCGCGCGAGCACGCGGGCGATGACGAAGAGCCGCAGGATGTTGCGAAGCGGGCGCAGCATGGGCGGCCGGTCAGATCCGCCAGGCGGAGTGGATCGCCGCGATGCCGCCGGAAAGGTTGCGATAGCGCGCGAGGCGGAAGCCCGCCGCCTCGATGCGGGCGAGCAGCAGGTCCTGCGCCGGGAAGCGCCGGATGCTTTCGACGAGGTAGCGATAGGAGGCCTCGTCGCCCGCGACCATCCGCCCGAGTGCCGGCAGCACGGCGTCGGAGTAGGCGGCATAGGCGCGGTCGAGCAGCGGCAGGGCGACGCGGCTGAATTCGAGGCAGAAGAAGCGGCCGCCCGGCTTCAGCACGCGACGCGCTTCGCCGAGCGCCCGGTCGATCCGGGTCACGTTGCGGAGCCCGAAGGCGATCGTGTAGGCGTCCATGCACATATCGGCGAGCGGGAGACGCTCGGCATCGCCCGCGACCCAGTCGATGGCGTCGAGCAGCCCGCGATCGATCGCCCGGTCGCGCCCGACCGTCAGCATCGCCGGGGTGAGATCGCAGACGACGACGCCGCCAACCCGGTCGCCGGCGCCGATCCGTTCCAGGATGCGGAAGGCGATGTCGCCGGTGCCGCCCGCCACATCGACGAAACGCTCGCCGGGCCGCGGCCGGAGCTGTTCGACGAAGCTGCGTTTCCAGAGCCGATGCACCCCCGCCGACATCAGGTCGTTCATCAGGTCGTAGCGCCGCGCGACGTTCTCGAACACGCCGCGGACCAGCCCCTGCTTCGCCTCCGGCGGCACCGCGCGGTCGCCGAACCAGGCGGGGTCGGCAGCGGGTGCGTCGCGGCTGTCGGGCTGGCCGGTCATGCCGGCGAAGATAGCCTCTGGCCGGCGGCCGCGCTACCTTGAGCGCCCATGCCCGAGCTTCCCGAAGTCGAAACGGTCTGTCGCGGCCTCGCGATGCGGCTCGAGAAACGCCGTCTCGTTCGCGTCGAGCAGCGCCGGGCGGACCTGCGCTGGCCCTTGCCGCGTCGCTTCGCCGCGCGCCTCGCCGGCCGTCGCATCGAGCGCATCGAACGCCGTGCGAAATACATCCTCATGCATCTGGACGGGGGCGAGGTGCTGCTCTGCCATCTCGGCATGAGCGGGTCGATGCTGGTGGGCGAGGGCGAGCCGACCCTCCTGCGGCACGACCATATCGTCCTCCATACCGACGACGGCGGGTATGTGAAGTTCAACGATGCGCGGCGCTTCGGGATGATGGATCTGGTGGCGGGGTCGAAGCTCGGCCGGCACAAGCTCCTGGCCGGGCTCGGTCCGGAGCCGCTCGATCCCGCCTTCGACGGCCCCCGTCTCGCCGCCGCCCTCAAGGGCAAGGCGACGCCGATCAAGGCGGCACTCCTCGACCAGCGCGTGGTGGCCGGGCTCGGCAATATCTACGTCTCCGAGGCGCTCTTCCGGGCCGGCCTCTCGCCGCGCCGGCTTGCCCGCACGGTGCAGGGCGGGCGGGCGGTCCGGCTGGCCGCCGCCATCAAGCAGGTGCTGGAGGCGGCCATCGCGGCCGGCGGCTCCTCGCTCCGGGACTATGTCCAGACCAACGGGGAGCTCGGCTATTTCCAGCATCGCTGGGCGGTCTATGACAAGGAGGGCCACCCTTGCCCCGGCTGCGACTGCGCCATCGCCGCGACCGGGGGCATCCGCCGGCTGGTGCAGTCCGGCCGCTCGACTTTCTATTGTGCGCGCCGGCAGCGCTGAGTTAGATACGCCGCCATGCCGCACCGCAACAGCCTTGCCGCGCTGGTTCTCCTCGGGGCGTTCCTCCTGCCGGCGCTGCCGTTCATCGATGTTAACGGTGCGGCGGCCCAAAGCGAGACGACCCAGAGCGAGACGGCGAACCAGCGCTTCGTGGCCGGGCTCGAGGATCTGCCGCTGATGCCGGGCCTGAACGAGCTGACCGGCTCCGGCTTCGCCTTCGACAGCGCCACCGGCCGGATCGTCGAGGCCTATGCGACCGGCGACCTCGCCCAGCAGCAGGTGCTGGACTTCTATGCCGAGACCCTGCCGCAGCTCGGCTGGGAGCAGGCCTCGCCGCGCGGCTTCAAGCGCGAGGGCGAACGGCTCTCGATCGAGTTCGTGAAGGGCGGCAACCCGCTCACCGTGCGCTTCAGCCTGGCGCCGGAGTAACCGAACGCCTCGCCGGCAGCCCTCGCGGGCGGGCCGTCATCCCCAACCTCGCCGGCGGCGACGCCGGGCTTCCAGATCAAGGACATCGCCATGGCCTATCAGAACATCATCGTCGAGACGAAGGGCCGCGTCGGCGTCGTCACGCTGAACCGCCCGAAGGCGCTGAACGCGCTCTGCGACGCGCTGGTCGCCGAGCTCGGCGCCGCCCTCGACGACCTCGAGGCCGATGCGCATGTCGGCGCGATCGTCATCACCGGCTCGGACAAGGCCTTCGCCGCCGGCGCCGACATCAAGGAGATGAAGGACCGGACCTTCATCGGCGCCTATACCGAGGACTTCATCACCAGGGGCTGGGAGCGGGTGGCGCGCTGCCGCAAGCCGGTGATCGCCGCCGTGGCGGGCTACGCGCTCGGCGGCGGCTGCGAGATGGCCATGATGTGCGACATCATCCTCGCCGCCGAGAACGCGAAGTTCGGCCAGCCGGAGATCACGCTCGGGGTGATCCCGGGCGCCGGCGGGACCCAGCGTCTCACCCGCCTCGTCGGCAAGGCGAAGGCGATGGAGATGTGCCTCAGCGGGCGGATGATGGACGCCGCCGAGGCGGAGCGCTCGGGCCTGGTCAGCCGCGTGGTGCCGACCGACGCCCTGATGGACGAGGCGATGAAGCTCGCCGACCGGATCGCCGGCATGTCGATCCCGATCGCCATGATGGTCAAGGAGGCGGTTAATACCGCCTATGAAACGACCCTCGCGGAGGGCATCCATTTCGAGCGCCGGCTCTTCCATGCGAGCTTCGCGACCGAGGACCAGAAGGAGGGCATGGCGGCCTTCGTCGAGAAGCGCCAGCCGGCCTTCAGAAACCGTTGAAATCCAAAGCCCTTTGGCCGCTTGACGCGGCTTGGCGGGCAGGTCTATAACCCGCGGCTTCCGCCGCCTCAGCCCGAAACGAGAGCTTTCCATGGCCCACCACAAGTCCGCCAAAGAGCGCATCCGCCAGACCAAGCGCCGGACGGTCGTCAATCGCGCGCGCACCAGCCGCGTGCGGACCTTCATCAAGCAGGTCGAGGCGGCGATCGCGAGCGGCGACAAGACGGCGGCGCAGAACGCGCTGAAGCTCGCGCAGCCGGAGATCCATCGCGGCGTGCGCGCGCGCGTGATCCATCGCAACGCGGCGGCGCGGAAGCTGTCGCGTCTCAATACGCGCATCAAGTCTCTCTAGAAAATTTCGGCGAAGTCTTTCGTTCGCGGCACGGGCGCGCTCGCGCCGGTCGATGCGCGTACGCATTCCGGCGAGGCGTTCTCCTCTCGCGGCATGATCTCGTCGCGCATCCTCCGTCGCGACACGTTCGGTTGCGGCGACGAACCGTCGGCGCGCTCCCCCTGTCGGGAAGGATCGCTCGGGAAAGATTGCGCCCGGTGCATGGCGCACGACATCGCTCGCGTCGATCGGCCGCGGCGACGTCGCCCGCGATCGGACGCCGTATCAACGCACTCGCCCTTCCTCTTCGCGCGAGCCGGGAATGCAGCGCGACATCGCACCGCTCCCATGTCATGCGAATCTAGATGTAGCGTTCGCGGCGCGTCGAAGCCCTTCCGTTGTGAGGCGAGCGATGCATGTTTCTCGCCGTTTCCCCGAAGCCATCAATGCAAGCGATTTATTTGCGGGCGGCGCCATCGGATGTATTGCACCGCTGATAGGCCGTGAGTAGAGTCCGGCCGAGGTGGTCGACGGGGAGGCAAGTCGGATCAGACGGTGCGGGCGTTCTCCGGGACCAACCGCACTCACCAATATCCGACAGTCGAGTCATCGCGGCGCCGACGGCGCATACGAAGGGGGCGGTGATCCGGAACGATCCCGAGATTGAAAACCGGACATCGTTCTCATCGGCGATGTCGCACGCGACCTGAAGTCGGGTGCCCGTAAGTCGGGCGTGAGTGGGGAAGGACATTACGACGTGGTGAGTTACGCCGGTGATGTCGTGCCGTCGGATGCGTGGGCCGATCTCGATCGAGAGTCCGGCGCACAGCTCGTCGATGTGCGAACGCGTCCAGAATGGGCTTTCGTCGGCGTGCCGGACCTGTCGTCGGTCCGCAAGAAGGTGATCCTGCTGCCCTGGCAGGACTACCCGACGATGCAGGTCAATCCGAACTTCATCGCCGAGCTCGAGCGCGCCGTCCCCGACAAGTCGGCGCCGGTCTATTTCCTGTGCCGCAGCGGCGCCCGTTCCCGCGCCGCCGCGATCGCCGCCACCGAGGCGGGGTATCAGCGCTGCTACAACGTTTCCGACGGCTTCGAGGGGGCGCTCGACGGCGCCCGCCACCGGGGCCGCACGGCGGGCTGGAAAGCCGCCGGATTGCCTTGGCTGCAGGACTGAAGGGCAGGGTCTCGGAAGCCATGCGCCAGATCGGCCAGGACAGCCAATTGAACGCCAAATGGGCCCGGGTTCGGGGCCGGCTGCGCGCCGAGTTCGGCGAGCAGGCCTTCCGGAGCTGGCTCAAGCCCTTGACCCTGATCGGCTGCGCCGATGGCGAGCTCAGGATCGTGGTGCCGACCCGGTTCATCCGGGACTGGGTGATGCAGCACTATGCCGACCGGCTGAAGCATCTGTGGGAGAGCGAGATGCCGGAGCTGCGCGCGCTCGAGATCGCGGTCGACAGCGCCCGCGCGCCGAGCCAGCGCGATGGCGAGGTATCGGCGGTCCGTCTCGTGGCGAGCGCGCCCGCCGAGGAGCCCGCGGCGGCTCCGCCGCCGCCCTCGGCCGCGATCGATATCGGCGCCTCGCTCGATCCGCGCTTCACCTTCGAGAATTTCGTGGTGGGCAAGTCCAACGAACTCGCCTATGCGGCGGCGCGGCGCGTCGCCGAGGCGAAGTCGGTGCCCTTCAACCCGCTCTTCCTCTATGGCGGCGTCGGGCTCGGCAAGACGCATCTCATGCATGCGATCGCCTGGGGCATCAAGAAGGCGCAGCCCGAGAAGCGGGTGATCTACCTCTCCGCCGAGAAGTTCATGTACCAGTTCATCCGGGCGCTCCGGCACAAGAACACCATGGCCTTCAAGGAGCAGTTCCGCTCGGTCGACCTGCTGATGATCGACGACGTGCAGTTCATCAGCGGCAAGGATTCGACCCAGGAAGAGTTCTTCCATACCTTCAACGCGCTGGTGGACCAGAACCGCCAGGTGGTGATCTCGGCCGACAAGTCGCCCTCCGACCTCGAGGGGCTGGAGGAGCGGATGCGCTCCCGGCTCGGCTGGGGGCTGGTGGCCGACATCCACCCGACCACCTACGAGCTCCGGCTCGGCATCCTGCAGGCCAAGGCGGAGCAGCTCGGCGCCGACATCCCGACCAAGGTGCTCGAGTTCCTCGCCCACAAGATCCTGTCGAACGTGCGCGAGCTCGAAGGGGCGCTCAACCGCATCGTCGCCCATGCGACGCTGGTCGGCCGGCCGATCACGCTCGAGACGACCTCCGAGGTGCTGCACGATCTCCTGCGCGCGAACGATCGGCGCGTGACGATCGAGGAGATCCAGCGCAAGGTCGCCGAGCATTTCAACATCAAGATCGCCGAGATGCAGTCGGCGCGGCGCGCCCGCGCGGTGGCGCGTCCGCGCCAGGTCGCGATGTATCTGGCGAAGCAGCTCACCTCGCGCTCCCTGCCGGAGATCGGCCGCAAGTTCGGCGGTCGCGACCACACCACGGTCATGCACGCAGTGCGCAAGGTCGAGGAGCTCCGCGCAACCGACGCGAGCTTCTCGGAAGACGTCGACCTGCTGCGCCGGATGCTCGAGGCCTGAGGCGCCGGGCATCCTCCCGGACGCCCCTTCGGAACGCCTGCCCCGGAGGCCCGGTCCGGGGGCGGTTTTCGGCCGTTTTCCGCACCGCCGACGACGCTGTCCGGCCTGCCGAATCGCTTAACTTTCCAACAAGTTAACGCTATACTCGCCGACCGTCCTCCGGCCGATCCGCCGGGATCGGGAAAACCCCTTCCTTGCGGGGTCGAAACGCCCTCTCGGCCGACCGCTCCGGGCGGCCACGGGCAGGTTCCAACGGCAGTTCGCGGTTCCCATTCGACATTCGGCCAGGCCATGAAACTCACCATCGAACGCGGCGCCCTCCTCCGGTCACTCGCCCATGTGCAGAGCGTCGTCGAACGACGCAACACCATCCCGATCCTCTCGAACATCCTGATCGAGGGCGACAAGGGCGGCTTGAGCATGACCGCGACCGACATGGACCTCACCATCGTCGAGCGCGCGGAAGCCGCGATCGGCAAATCGGGCGCCACCACCGTGCCCGCCCACACGCTCTACGATATCGTCCGCAAGCTGCCGGAAGGGGCGCAGGTCGAGTTCGACGGCGCCGCCGACGCGGGCCAGCTCGGGCTCAAGGCGGGCCGCGCCCGCTTCTCGCTCGCGACGCTGCCGCGCGAGGATTTCCCCTCGGCCAGCATCGGCGACCTGCCGCACCGCTTCCAGATCGCCGCCGCGGACATGCGGGAGCTGATCGACCGCACCCGGTTCGCCATCTCGACCGAGGAGACGCGCTACTACCTGAACGGCATCTATCTCCATGCCCATACGGCCGACCGGAAGAAGACGCTCCGCGCGGTCGCGACCGACGGGCACCGCCTCGCGCGGGTCGAGCTCGGCCTGCCGCAGGGGGCCGCGGAGATGCCCGGCATCATCGTGCCGCGCAAGGCGGTCGCCGAGCTTCGCAAGCTGATCGAGGAGGTGGACGGCGCGATCGAGGTGTCGCTCTCCGATACCCGCATCAGCTTCGCCTTCGCCAACGTGCTGATGACCTCGAAGCTGATCGACGGCACCTTCCCCGACTATCAGCGGGTGATCCCGACCGGCAACGACAAGATGCTGAAGGTCGACCGCAAGAGCTTCATGACCGCGGTCGATCTGGTCGCGACCATCTCAAGCGAGAAGAGCCGCGCCGTGAAGCTCGCCCTCAAGTCCGGCCACCTGACCCTCACCGCCTCGAGCCCGGAGAACGGCACGGCGACCGAGGAGCTGGAGGTCGATTACGACGGCCAGGCGATCGATATCGGCTTCAACTCGCGTTATCTCCTCGACATCGTGCAGCAGATCGGCGGCGACAATGCCGAGATCGCGCTGGCCGACGCCGCCTCGCCCACGCTGCTGCGCGACCCGGCCAACGGCAATGCGCTCTATGTGCTGATGCCGATGCGGGTCTAGGTCGGCCGGTGACGTTCGCCAGCGCCTTCGATCCCGGGAGTCCCGCGCCGCAGGACGCAAGGCCGGCTCCGGCGCTTGCGCTGGAGCGGCTCTCGCTTCGGGAGTTCCGCTCCTATCGCGAGGCCGCGATCGAGATCGACGCGCGGCCCGTGGTGCTGACCGGCCCGAACGGCGCCGGCAAGACCAACCTCCTGGAGGCGATCTCCTTCCTGGCGCCGGGCCGGGGCTTGCGCCGCGCTCGGCTGTTGGAGGTGGAGCGTCGCCCGGTCGGACCCGAGGCGGCGGTGCCGGCGGGTCCCTGGGCGGTGGCCGCCCGCGTCGCAGGCGGGCCTCGGGGGCGCGTCGAGATCGGCACCGGACGCGACGGCGAGGCCGAGGCCGAGCGCCGGCTCGTCAAGATCGACGGCCAGTTCCAGCGCGGCCAGTCGGCGCTCGCGGCCCATATGGCGCTCGTCTGGCTCACGCCGCAGATGGACCGCATCTTCCAGGACGGCGCCTCGGAACGGCGGCGCTTCCTCGATCGCATGGTCTACGGCTTCGACCCCGATCATGCCGGGCGGCTCAACGCCTATGACCATGCGCTCCGCGAGCGGGCGCGGCTGTTGCAGGGTGCTTTCGCAGCACCGGGCACGACGGTGTGGCTCGACGGGCTCGAGGAACAGCTTGCGGCGCTCGGCGTCGCGGTCGCGGCAGCGCGACGCGATCTGCTGCGCCGGCTGGAAGCGGCCGCCGCGGGCGGCTTCGGACCCTTTCCCGCAGCCGGTCTCGGGCTCGAGGGCGCGCTCGAAGCCTCGCTCGGCGCCATGCCGGCGCTCGAGGCCGAGGAGGCACTGCGCGCGGCCTTCGCCGCCTCGCGACGGCTCGATGCGGAGACCGGCGGCGCCCGCCACGGGCCGCATCGCAGCGACCTCGCGGTCCGTCATCTCGGGCGCGGCCGCCCGGCGCGCGATTGCTCGACCGGCGAGCAGAAATCGCTGCTGATCGCGATCCTGCTCGCCTTCGCCCGCGCGCTCGGCGCCGAGCGCGGCCTCGTGCCGATCCTGCTGCTGGACGAGGTGGCGGCCCATCTCGACGAGAGCCGGCGCCACGCCCTCTATGCCGAGCTTCGCGCGCTTCGCGCGCAGGCCTGGCTCACCGGCACCGACGCCGGGCTCTTCGCCAGGCTCGGCGACCATGCGCAGTTTTTCGCGGTCGAGGACGGACGGCTCGCGGCCCTCCGCCCGCCGCATTGAGGAACCGACCCGCCTCGCCAGAGGCAGGGCCGAAAGGAACCCGCTCATGACGGCAGACAACGACATTCCGGCACGCGACGGCGGCGCCGACTATGGCGCGGATTCGATCAAGGTGCTGAAGGGCCTCGACGCGGTCCGCAAGCGTCCGGGCATGTATATCGGCGACACCGACGACGGCTCGGGCCTCCATCACATGGTCTACGAGGTGGTGGACAACGCCATCGACGAATCGCTCGCCGGCTATTGCGACCGCATCCAGGTCACGCTCAACGGCGACGGCTCGGTCACGGTGAACGACAACGGCCGCGGCATCCCGGTCGACATCCACCGGGAGGAAGGGGTCTCGGCGGCCGAGGTCATCATGACCCAGCTCCATGCCGGCGGTAAGTTCGACCAGAATTCCTACAAGGTCTCGGGCGGACTCCACGGCGTCGGCGTGTCGGTCGTGAACGCGCTTTCCGAGATCCTCGATCTCCGCATCTGGCGCGACGACAAGGAACACGCCATGCGCTTCCGGCACGGCGAGCCGGAGGCCCCCCTCGCCGTGGTCGGCGACGCCAAGGGCAAGCGCGGCACCGAGATCCGCTTCCTGCCCTCGACGGGAACCTTCACCAAGACCGAGTTCGACTATGCGACGCTGGAGCATCGTCTGCGCGAGCTCGCCTTCCTCAATTCGGGCGTAAGGCTGCATCTGACGGATGCGCGCGGCGTCGAGCCGAAATCGGTCGAGCTCTATTACGAGGGCGGGATCGAGGCCTTCGTGCGCTATCTCGACCGCAACAAGAACGCGCTGCATCAGCCGGCCGTCGTCGCGATCGGCGAGCGCGAGGGCATCACCGTCGAGCTCGCTCTCGAATGGACCGACAGCTATCACGAGACGATGCTCTGCTTCACCAACAACATCCCGCAGCGCGATGGCGGCACGCATCTCGCGGGCTTCCGCGGCGCGCTCACGCGCCAGATCAACCAGTACGCGACCGATAGCGGCATCGCGAAGAAGGAGAAAGTGGCGCTGACCGGCGAGGATGCGCGCGAGGGGTTGACTTGCGTGCTCTCGGTCAAGGTGCCGGATCCGAAATTCTCCTCGCAGACCAAGGACAAGCTGGTGTCCTCCGAGGTCAGGCCGGTGGTCGAGAGCATCGTCAACGAGAAGCTGAACCAGTGGTTCGAGGAGCACCCGGCCGAGGCGCGGCGGATCGTCGCCAAGGTGGTGGAAGCGGCCGCCGCCCGCGAGGCCGCCCGCAAGGCGCGCGAGCTCACCCGCCGCAAGGGCGTGCTCGACATGGCCTCGCTGCCGGGCAAGCTCGCCGACTGCCAGGAGCGCGACGCTTCCAAGGCGGAGCTCTTCATCGTCGAGGGCGACAGCGCCGGCGGCTCCGCCAAGCAGGGCCGCGACCGGCGCTTCCAGGCGATCCTTCCCTTGCGCGGCAAGATCCTCAACGTCGAGCGCGCGCGCTTCGACAAGATGTTGAGCTCGGCCGAAATCGGCACCCTCATCGCCGCGCTCGGCACCGGCATCGGCCATGAGGAGTTCGATATCGCCAAGGCGCGCTACCACAAGATCATCATCATGACGGACGCGGACGTGGACGGCTCCCACATCCGCACGCTGCTGCTGACCTTCTTCTACCGGCAGATGCCGCAGCTCATCGAGAAGGGCTATCTCTACATCGCTCAGCCGCCGCTCTACCGGGCGAAGCGCGGCAATTCCGAGCGCTACCTCAAGGACGACCGCGAGCTCGAGAGCTATCTCGTCGATAACGGCATCGAAGGCGCGGTGCTGACGCTTGCCGACCGCACCCAGCTCGCGCGCGACGACCTGAAGCGGCTGGTGGAGCGGGCGAGCCTCGCCCGAGGCCTGATGCAGCCGCTGATCCGCAAGGTGAACAGCGCCGCGGTGGTGGAGCAGACGGCGATCGCGGGCGCTCTTAACCCGCAGCTCATCCCCGACCAGGCGCTCGCCGCCCAGGCGGCCGAGCATATCGCGCACCGGCTCGACGGGCTCTCGCCCGTCTCCGAGCGCGGCTGGAAGGGTGTGGCCGAGCCCGATGGCGGGCTCTCCTTCTCGCGGCGCCTCCGCGGCGTCACCGAGCGCTATGTGGTGGACGGGCCGCTGATCCGCTCGGCCGACGCGCATCGGCTCGACGCCATGGCGGCCGAGTTGCAGCAGAGCTTCAGCCGGCCGGCGCGCTTCGTCGCCAAGGACAAGGACAGCCAGATCGCCGGGCCGATCGGCCTCGTCGAGGCGATCATGGAGGTCGGACGCCGCGGCGTCGCGGTGCAGCGCTACAAGGGCCTCGGCGAGATGAATCCCGACCAGCTCCGGGATACGACGCTCGATCCGAACAGCCGCACCATGCTCCAGGTCCGGGTAAGCCATGTGGACGAGGCCGAGGAAGTCTTCTCGACCCTGATGGGCGACCTCGTCGAGCCGCGCCGCGAGTTCATCCAGGAAAACGCGCTCGCCGTCGCCAATCTCGACGTCTGACGCCGGCAGTGTCGCGCCACGCACCCGATCGGGTCGATCCTGATTTCCGGCGGACGCCGGCTGCGGCCCGCTTCCTCGGCGGTCTTCGTCACGCGCGCATCTTGAGCGGCTATCGCCCTTCGGCTGCCTCGAGCGCCCCTTCGATGAAGCGCTCCAGATCGCGGATCGGCGACGGATCGTCGAAGAGCCTTGTCCGGCGCGCTTCGGTCTCGGCGACGAGATGCCGCCGCCATGCCGCATCGCGGCCGGCGCGCACCGCCATCGCGATATAGTCCTCGAGATCGCTCGCGATCGTCTCGCTCATGCCCATCTGCGTCAGCAAAGCGAGGCTGTGGCGGCCGCGCATCTGCGGGCCGGGCAAGGTGAGGACCGGCAACCCCGACGCCACGGCCTCATGCGTCGTGTTGTTGCCGGACCACAGGATCGCATCG
>CAZMUZ010000013.1:21356-50826 GCA_964569315.1 uncultured Rhodospirillaceae bacterium
GCCGGGATCGTGCGGCGTTTCGCCGCTGAGGGCGCGGCAGTGGCCGTCATCGACATCCTGGCCGAGCGGGCCGACGCTCTCATCGCACTGGTCACTGCAGCCGGCGGCCGTGCCTGGTTCGTGCCCGCCGATCTCGCGCGCGTCGCGGCCGAGGAAATGGAACTCGGCCGCGGGAAGCTCGGCCGCGATCCCGGCGAAGACGCGATCGTGCCGCGGCAGATATTTGATGAGGTTCTGGGCGCAGAGATACCGGATGCGGTCGCCGCTGCGCGCCGGCGCGGGTGCCGCGGCGATCAGCCCGGCGAGCCTTGCGCCGTCGTAGCAGGAAGCAGTGCCGGCGAGCCGCACCAGCCGCTCGCTGTAGAACCGCTCGCCGTCCGCCGGCTCCATCAGCGCGCTCGAGAGCGCATGGGTCATGGCGGGCAGCCCCGAGGTCACCGGATGGCCGAGCCCGTTCGCCTGGATCGGCGCCAGCGGAAGCGCGGCCGCGAGCTGCAGCTCGATCGACATGCCGTGGTCGAGATAGATCAGGAGATCGAGCGCGTCCGCCGCGATCTCGGCGATGAGCCTTTCGGTGCTGCCGGATTGGACGAAGCGGTCCGCCCCGGCGGCCACCGCGTCGGTGAAGCCGGCATCCATCCGGTGGCCGGCATAATAGACATGCTTCGCGAAGTCGCCGCGGCTCTCGGCGATCCAGGCGCCATGCGTCTTCCAGATCGAATGCTGCCGGAGATGAGCGGAGATGAAACCGACGCGCGGCCGGCGGCCCCGGGCCCGACGCCGGGGCTCGGCATGTTCGGGGTAGCGGGCCGCCGCGATGCGAGCGAGGATGCGCCCATAGTGCTCCTGCTCCGGCCGGTCGTCGGCGCCCTGGTAGTGCAGGCGGAAATTCGTGACCGACTGGACCGCGAGCGCCGCCTCCAGCACCGCCTCGCGGCTGTCGAGCCGGAGATCCGCCTCGATCGCCGCGAGCTTGCGGTTCCAGCCTTCGCGGGCGGCCGCGATCTCTTCCTCCGAGCGCCAGAGCGTCGGAAACATCATCGCCTCGATCCAGCGCGCGCGGAAACCGCCCGGCCGCAGGCCGAGCGCCCGTCGGATCTCCCGCTGCGCCGAGACCGCGTCGCCGGCGCCGTCCGCCATGGCGGCCTGCTCAAGCGCGGCATCGTAGGCGCTCGCCGGATCCGCGGCGGCTGCGGCGAAATCCTCCGTTGCGCCCGCGCGATCGCCGAGCCGCCTTCGCGCGCGGCCGCGGCCGAGCCTGAGGTCGCTGCCGGTCTCGCCGCCGGCAAGCGCGCGGCCATATTCGGCCTCCGCTTCCTCATGGCGGCCGAGACGGAGCGCTGCATAGCCGCGGAGGCCCGCGGCGCGAGGTGCAAGCCGCGCATCGGCGCGCTCCGCGCGTGCGGCGAGGTCGAGGGCCGTCTCGAAATGTCCCTGCTGCAGCCGGGCCCTCGCCAGCTTTAGCAGGGTCGCGCTGCGCGAGGGATCGAGCTTCAGCGCCGCCTCGTACTCGGCCACCCCTTCCTCGTAGCGTTCGAGGCAGCAGAGGGCGGTGCCGAGATCCTCGCGATCCGCGACCGAGCGCGGCGCCCGGGCGAGCGCGCGGCGGAACTGCGTCGCCGCTTCCGCGAAGCGGCCGTCGGCGGCGAGGACGCGGCCGAAATTTCCCGCGATCGCCGGATCATGGGGCGCGAGGTCCGCCGCCCGCTCCAGCGCCGCTTTCGCCTCGGCGCGACGACCGAGACGGAACAGGGCAAGCCCCTTGATATGGAGCAGATCGGGATTCGCCGGCTCGGCGCGGAGCGCCGCGTCGCACGCCGTGGCCGTTTCGGCGAAGCGGCCTTGCGCGAAGGCGGCTCGGACGGGCGCGAGCCTATCGGCCGGCATCGGCCTCGACCTTCGGCGCCCAGCTCTGCAGCGTCCGGAAATCCGCGCCGGCCGCGAAGCAGGGCATGCCGCCGTGAATCTCCCTGGCGAAGCGCGCGTAGAACGCGATGGCGGCCGCATTGCTCTCGAGGATCTCCCACAGGATGTAGTGGCCTTGCTGGTCGCGGGTACGACGCGCGACGGCACCCATGAGCCCGAGCCCGATGCCGCGGCGGCGCCCGCGCGGTGCGACATAGAGATCGGAGAGGAAGCTGCCCCGCATCGCATGGCCGATCTCGTAGGCGGGCCAGAACAGCGCATGGCCCAGCGGCCCCGCCTCGTCGGCCGCGATGATTGCCTCGAAGGCGGGGTTGGCGCCGAAGCCGTCGCGCCGGAGGGGTTCCTCGATCTTTGCCGGCGGCTCGCCGCCGGTCGCGCGCAAGAGATCGGCGATGAAGCCCGCGAGGATCGGAACGTCCTCCATCGCGGCCGGCCGCAGGTGAAAACCGATCGACGGCCGGGTCTCGGCGAGCGCGAGCATCCTGCGCTCCGCGACCACGCCGAAGAAGAGTTCCGGCTGCTCGTGTCCGACGCCGCGATAGAGCAGGCGGCCCAATTCGTCCCGGCGGCCGACCGCCCAGGTCATCATGGTGGCACCAACCGCGGCACCGACGCTCGCGACCGCTCCCAGCAGCGCCCGGCCGACGCCGGCGCGGCGCGCCGAAGGCATCACATGAAGGTCGAGGAGGCGGAGGCTGCGCTGCATCAGGTCGGTGTTGTATTCCGGGTGATAGAGGGCATGGCCGATCGGCAGCCCGTCCCGCTCCGCGATCAGCGTGTCGAAGGCGCGATAGGGTCCGAAGCCGTTGCCGATGAACTGGGCGGCGCCGAAGAGGATGGGCGCGCCGTCTTCGTCGTTCGACATGAGCTCCCGGCTGAAGCGCGCGACTGTGCCCGCGTCGGCCGGTGTCGCCGGTCGGATGCGAAGGCCGGTCATGGCGCATCCACGAGCAATCGCCCGAAGGCCTCGCCCTCGAGGGTGCAATAGAGCGTGTCCGGATCTTCTGCCGCAAAGCGGCGGTAGTAGCGGCGCGCCGCGTCGTTATCGACGAAGACGGGCCAGCCGATGAAGCCGCCGCCGGCCGCGTCGCGCTCTCTCGCGAGAGACCCCAGCAGCGCGGTCGCGATGCCGCGGCCGCGGGCTTCCGGCGCCACATAGATGTCGGAGAGCAGGATCCCGCGCTGCCCGTCCTCCGTGTCGTAGGTGGGCCAGTGCAGCGCGTAAGCCACCGGATCGGCCCTGCCCTCGATCCGGGCCAGCATCGCGGTAAAGAAGGCGCGATCGCCGAAGCCGTCGCGCCGGAGACGGACGAGAGTCTCGGGATGGGGCTCCCGCGCCTGGTCGCGCTGCAGCGCCTCCATGAGGCGAGCGAGCGCCGGCGCATCGGTGACGGTCGCGCGATCGAACCGCACGGCTTCGGGTACCGGCGTGGCGGCGAGGGCCGCGAATCCCTTCGCATCGGGGCCGCACCAGAGCGTCTCGGGATGCTCGACGCCGCCCACCGCCTTGTAGAAGGCGCGGCCCGGCGCGTTCCGGGGAAGCACGCTCCAGAACATCATCCGCGCGTCGTACCGGCCGCCGGCACGCGCCACCGCGGCCATCAGGTCGCGCCCGAGCCCCAGGCCGCGCGCCGCCTTTTCGACATAAAGGTCGGCTAGGAACACCGACCGTTCCATCCGGTCGGTATCGTAATCGGGATGATGCAAGGCATAGCCAACCGGCAGGCCGTCCCGCTCGGCGATGAAGCCGCCGAAGGCGGGATTGGCGCCGAACCCCTCCGTGCGAAACCGGTCGGGCGGAAAGTTCGGCGCCGGCGCACCTTCATAGACGGCGAGCGCCGCGCAGAGCGCCGACACCGCCTCGGCGTCGGCGGGTGTCGTCTCGCGAATCGTCAGGCTTCCGCGCTGCATGGGATCGATGCCGGAAGATCGGGTTTTCGCCGGGGCGCGGATCATGCCCGCTCGGCTTTTCGGTGGCAACTCGCCCCCCGGCTCGACCTCCATTCCTATGGCCTCGGGTCGGCGAAACCACTAGTTATTGCGTATGGCACGTAAGGCGAAAGAAAGCGGCGGGAAACGCCGGCGGCCGGGCGACACACGCCGGCGGCGGCTCCTGACCGGCCTCAAATGGGGCACGGTCGCGACCGTCTGGACGCTTTTCCTCGGGCTCTGCTTCGTCGGCTGGCTTGCCTATGACCTGCCGGACGTGTCGCGGCTCGACCAGGTCGATCGCCGCCCGAGCGTGACGCTGCTCGCGGCCGACGGGTCGCTGATCGCCGCCTATGGCGATCTCTATGCCGAGCCGGTGACCCTCGCCGATCTGCCGGGCTACCTGCCGCAGGCGGTGCTCGCGACCGAGGATCGCCGCTTCTATCGCCATCCGGGCTTCGATCCGCTCGGGCTGCTGCGCGCGCTCTACGTCAACATCCGGGCCTGGGACTGGGTCCAGGGCGGGAGCAGCATCACCCAGCAGCTCGCCAAGAACGTCTTCCTCACGCCCGCCCGCACGCTGCGCCGGAAAGGCCAGGAATTTCTGCTCGCCCTCTGGCTCGAGCGGCGTTTTACCAAGGACGAGATCCTCACGCTCTACCTCAACCGCGTCTATTTCGGCGCCGGCACCTATGGCGTGGACGCCGCGGCGCGGCGCTATTTCGGCAAGCCCGCGGCCGAGGTCAACCGGTTCGAAGCGGCACTTCTGGCCGGCCTTCTGAAAGCGCCCTCGCGCTACAACCCGCTCAACGACCGGAACCTCGCCGATTCCCGCGCGCGCCTCGTGCTCGACAACATGGTCGATGCGGACTTCATCACCAAGGCGGAGGCCGAAGCCGCGGTCATCGAGGGCTTCACGCAAGGCAGTCCCGCGACCCGCGGCCCTATCGGTCAGTATTTCGCGGACTGGGTGCTGGACCAGCTTCCGGGCTATGTCGGCTTCAGCGACCGCGATCTGGTGGTTACCACGACGCTCGATCCGCGGATCGAGCGTCTGGCCGAGGACAAGCTCGCCGGGCTCATGGCGAAGGACGGCCCGGCCGAGCATGCGGGCGAGGCCGCACTCCTCGCCATGACGCCGGAGGGCGCGGTGAAGGCGATGGTCGGCGGACGTTCCTACCGGACGTCGCAGTTCAATCGCGCGACCCAGGCGCAGCGCCAGCCGGGCTCGGCCTTCAAGCCCTTCGTCTATCTCGCCGCCTTCGAAGCCGGCTACCGGATCGACAGCCGCATGTTCGACGGACCGATCTCGATCGGCAACTGGCAGCCGAAGAATTATGACGAGAAATATTTCGGCGAGGTGACGCTGCGCGAGGCCTTCGCGCGCTCCCTCAACAGCGTCGCCGCACAGCTCACCCAGGCGGTCGGGGTGCAGCGGGTGGTCGATACCGCGCGCCGGCTCGGCATCGTCAGCAACCTCATGGCGACGCCCAGCATCGCGCTCGGCACCAGCGAGGTGAACCTGCTCGAGCTCACCGGCGCCTATGCCGTGCTCGCCAATCGCGGCGTCGGGGTGCTGCCCTACGCGATCCTCGATGTGCGCGACCGGGATGGGAACCTGCTCTATGCGCGCGAAGGCTCCGGCCTCACGCGGCTGCTCCGGCCCGCCTCCGTCGTCGCCATGCAGGATGCGATGGCCGCCACCATCGACTGGGGCACCGGCAAGGCCGCCCGTATCGACCGGCCGGCCGGCGGCAAGACCGGCACGGCCCAGGACTATCGCGACGCCTGGTTCGTCGGCTACAGCGCGGAGCTGGTGACCGGCGTCTGGGTCGGGAACGACGACAACCGGCCGATGGACAAGGTGGTGGGCGGCGGGCTGCCCGCCCGGATCTGGCACGATTTCATGACGGCAGCACTCGAGGGCGAGCCGGCCCAGCCGCTGCCCTGGCCGGGCGGGGGATCGGAACCGGCCATCGCCGCCCTGCCGCTCGAAGCGCCGCTCGGTACGGCAGCGGCCGGATCGGGCGCGCAATCGGAAGCCGCCCAGGCCTCCGCCGATCCGCTCGGCGACCTCATCGAATCGATCTTCGGCCAGCCTACCCAGCGGAAGTAGCGGGCTCCGGCTGCCAGGGCCGGACCAGCAGCCAGAAGGCGGCGGGACCGGCGATCGACACGGCGGCGAGCGCGATCACCATCGGCATCTGGGTTCCGTCGGCGGCATGGCCGATGCCGGCACCGATCAGGGCGGCGATCGTCATCTGCGAGAATCCGGCCAGCGCCGCCGCCGCCCCCGCCGCGCGCGGATAGGGGCCGATCGCGCCGGCGAGCGAGTTCGGCATCACCATGCCAGTGCCGACCATGTAGATCGCCGTCGGCAGCACGATCGAGAGCACGTCGGCGAAGCCCGCGAAGGCGAGGCCGAGCAGGAGAAGCCCGCCGAGGAGCGATATCGCGCCGCCGATCGCGATCAGCCGCCGCGTCTCGATGCGGTTGGCGAATTTGCCGGCCAGCACGGCGCCGACGATGTAGCCGACCACGATGGCCGCAAAGCAATAGCCATAGGCGTCGGGGGAAAGCCCGATCATGTCGACCAGGATGAAGCTCGAGCCGGAGATGAAGCAGAAAATGCCGCTATAGGCGAAGGTGGCGGCGAGCGCATAGCCGACATAGCGCCGGTCGCGAAGGAGCTGCGCATAGGTCCGGATCATCCGCAGCGGCGCGATGGCGTACGGATCGGGGTCGCGGTTGGTTTCGGGCAGCAGGCAGGCGATGCCCGCGAGCGTGAGGATGCCGTAGGCCACCAGCACCGCGAAATTGGCGCGCCAGCCGAACCAGACCTCGAGATAGCCGCCGAGGATGGGGCCGAGCAGGGGCGCGATGGCGAGCGACGCGCTGAGATAGGAGAGGATGCGGGCCGAACCGGCACGGCCATGCACGTCGCGCACGACGGCGCGGGAAAGAACCTGGCCCGCGCAGGCGCCGAGCGCCTGCAGGAAGCGCGCAGCGATCAGGAACTCGATGGTCGGCGCCAGCATGCAGGCGACGCTGGCCAACGCATAGACGGCGAGACCGGCGATCAGCACCGGGCGACGGCCGAACCGGTCGGAGAGCGGGCCGTGGGCGAGCTGCGCCACGGCGAGGCCGGCGAGGAACACGCTCAAGGTGAGCTGCACCTCCGCCACGTCGGCATCGAAGGCACGCGCGAGCCCCGGCAGGGACGGCAGATAGAGATCGGTCGAGATCGCCCCCAGCGCCGCCATCATGGTGAGCAGCGCGGTGACGAGAATTCCGTCGGGGCGGGGCATCGATGCGGGCTCGGAACTGGGGCGGGCAGGGGGCGGCCCCGCGCGGATCCCGACTTATAGGACCGCGGCGCTTCGATTGGCAAATTCGAGATCGCCTGCCATGGTTGACGCCCGGGCCGCAGGGGCGCTATGGCACGCGCCGGGCAGGGCGGGGGAAAAACGCGGCATGGCAAAGCATCGGCCGGAAGGCCAGGCGCCGTTCATGAGCGCGGAGGCCTACGGCAAGAGCCTCAAGGGCCTCTCCGTCAACCTCCTGGTGAAGGACGTGCCGCGCGCTCTCCGGTTCCAGACCGAGGTGCTGGGCGCGCGGCTGGTCTATGGCGATCCGGATTTCGCGGTCGTCCGGTTCGACGGGCCTGCCGGCGACGCGCCGGCCGAATGGATGGTCCATGCCGACCACACCTATGGCGATCATCCGCTGCTCGCGCTCACCGGCGACGGCGCGTTGCGCGGGGTCGGCATCGAGCTCCGGCTGCATCATTGCGATCCGGATGCGGCGGCGGCGCGGGCGCGGAAGCTCGGCTATGACGTGTTCGCGCCGCCTGCCGACAAGCCGCATGGGCTGCGCGAGGCCTATCTCATCGATCCGGACGGCTATATGTGGGTGCCGGACGTGCCGCTGCGGTCGAAAGCTTGAGCGCTTTGCCTCACGCGCCGGACCTTTCCGTGGTCCCGGCGCCGCCGGCGAGCGGCTGCAGGCTCCTCGTCATCGGGCTGGACGCGGCGGAGCCATCCCTGCTGCGCCGCTGGGCGGCGATGGGAAAGCTTCCGACCCTGGCCGCTCTCATGGAGGGCGGCATCGTCAGGTCGCTCGCGCACGAGCCGGGGCTCTATACCGGCAGCGTCTGGCCGTCGCTCTTCACCGGTCGTTCGGCGGGCGCCCATGGGCGCTACAACAACCTGCAGCTTGTCCCGGGCAGCTATCGCGAGCGGCGGTTCGACCCGGCGATGCTCGGCGCCGATCCCTTCTGGCTCCGGTTTCCGGAAGCCGGTCTTCGCGCCCTGCTGTTCGATCTGCCGAAGATGCCGGTTTCGGCCGGCGCCGGCAGCCTGCTGGTGCGCGACTGGGGCACCCATGATGCGGAAGGCCCGCTCGCCACGGTGCCAAAGGCGCTCGCCGAGGAAATACGGGACGTCGGCGGTGGTGACCCGGTCGGCTCCTGCGATTCGTTCGGCGACCGCTCGCCCCTGCGCGAAAGGCTGACGGCGGCGCTCTGCGAGCGCGTCGGGCGGCGCACCGAACTTGCCTTGCATCTCCTCGGCAAGGGGCCGTTCGATCTCGCTTTCCTCGCCTTCAGCGAAACCCATTGCGGCGGCCATCATCTCTGGCGCGCCCACTGCCTGGCCGAGGCGGGGGGCGGGGGCGACGATCCGGCGGCCAACCCCTATCTGCGGCTTTGCCAGACCATCGATGCGGCCATCGCCCGGATCGTCGCGGCGGTCGGCGCCTCGGTGCCGGTGCTCCTCTTCGCGAGCCACGGCATGGGCGATCATTTCGACGCGACCCATCTGCTGGATCGCGCCCTGCGGCGTCTCGATCTCGATACCGACCGTCCCGGCTTCTGGCGGGGGTCGGCCGCGGCGCTCTATCGGCTCCGCACGCCCTTGCCGCGCAGTCTGCGAGATCGCCTCGATCCCGCGATTCTCGCCCTCGCGCAGCGGGCGCTGGCGCGCGACCGCGCGCGTCGCCGCTGGTTCCAGGTGGCGACCAACGACAATGCCGCCGGCGTCAGGCTCAATCTCGTCGGGCGCGAGCCGCGGGGGCTCATCCCGGCGGACGAGGCGGAGGCCACCCGCGATTTTCTCCGCAGCCGGCTGCTCGAGCTCCGCAATGCGGACACAGGCGAGCCTGCCTTTACGGACGTCGTCGATCGGCACAAGGCATTCTCGGGCGGCCGCAGCGGCGACCTGCCGGATCTCGTCCTGTTGTGGAACCAGTCGCGGGAGTTCGCCGGCCTCGCGGCGCCTTGGTGCGGCGAGCTGCGCGGCCGGTTTCGCGGCAGTCGCGTGGGCGATCATCGCGCAGAGGGGATGCTGATCGCCGGCGCGCCCGGTCTCCGACCCGATCGGCAGACGGGACCGATACCGGTCATGGCCGTGGCGCCCACGATCTGCGCGGCGCTGGGGCTCCAAGGCGCGGCCTTCGACGCGCCGCCCCTCGCCGAGTTCGTGGCGGCGGTCCGCGATGCTCGAGGCGCGCGCCGGCAACGCCATCCGATGGAAGCCCTATGACGCCGAACGCGTTGATGCGAGCCGCGCCGCTCGTTGCGCCGGCGGTCGCGGCGGCGGTGCCGCTCGTCAGCATCGTGATCCGCAGCTACAACTGCGCCCCCTATGTCGCAGCCGCGATCGAGAGCGCGCTCGCCCAGACCCATTCGCGCATCGAGATCGTCGTCGTGGATGACGGCTCCGAGGACGGCACCATGGCCGTGCTGGCCCGCTATGCCTCCCGCGTCGCCGTGCTGGCCGGCCGGAATGGCGGACAGGCCGATGCGATCAATCGCGGTTTTCTCGCCAGCTCGGGCGACTATCTCTGGTTCCTCGACGGCGACGACCTCCTGGAGCCGCACGCGGTCGCCGCGGCGCTTGCGGCGTGGAAACGCGGCACGCTTCGCCTCAGCGCCGCCTTGCGCGCGATCGATGCGGACGGCCGCGACATCGGCCGGCTGCTTCGGCCGGAAGCGGCGCCGGGCGCGGACAAGGCCAGGATCTATCGATATCCCGAACTCGCTCCCCATGTGCCCACCAGCGGCAACATGTTCGCGCGCGAGGTGCTGGCGCGCCTCCTGCCGATGCCGGCCGCCGAGTGGCGCCAGGCCCCTGATCTTTATCTGAATGTGCTGAGCGCCCTCGCCGGGCCGGTGCAGGTGGCGCCGGAGCCGCTCGCGCGCTACCGGGTCCATCGCGGCAGCGCGTCGATGCGATGGCCGGCGCAGCTCGCCCTGCTCCGCGACCGCACACACGCCTTCTCCCGTCTGGAAACGGCCGCTCGCCGGCTGAGGCTCGAGCCCTCGGCGGCGGTCGGCATGGTCCCGTCGCTGCACCATGCGCTGCTGCGCGTGCTTTCCTTCCGGCTCGACCGAAGAACCCACGCCTTTCCGAGCGACAGCCGTCTGGGCCTGCTGGGGCTCGTCCTCCGTTCCGCCTGCTGTCCGGGCAAGGCCGATTTCCGGCATTGGCGCCGCGGCGTCGTCGCCGCCATCGCGGCGGCGCTGCTGTTCCTGCCGCAAGGGTTCATTCGCGCGCGCTACGACCGGATTCTCGTGGGACCGCGCTTCCAGGCGGTCCTGCGGCGCGAGGCGCGGACCGATTCCGGCCGGGACCGGGCGGATCGAGCCGGACTCTAGGAAATTCGCCGCCGCGGCGCGCGGTGCGCCTCAGGCGATGGTCGGTTGGAGCGCCGGCTCGCCGTCGCCGCGGCCGTAGCGATGCAGGTCGAGGCCGTTCTCCGCGAGCCAGTTTCGCGCCTTCTTCACGTCGCGCGTGAGTTCGGCGACGATGCGCCAGAAGCGCGCGCCGTGATTCATCTCGCAGAGATGCGCGACCTCATGCGCGACGACGTAGTCGATCACGAACTTCGGCGCCAGCATCAGCCGCCAGGAAAAGGCGAGCTCGCCGGAATCGGCGCAGGAGGCCCAGCGCGTCTTCGGATCGCGGATGCGCACGCGGCGCACCTTCTTGCCGATGAGCGCCGCCTTGTCGTGGGCGAGTTCGGAGATCTCGCGCCGTGCCTCGAGCTTCAGCCAGTCCTCGACGCGGCGCGCGAGATGCTCGAGCCGGCCGGCGACGTGAATCTCGCCGTCCTCGCACCAGACCACGCCGCGCGCCTTCGGCCGGTGCCGGATGCGATGCGGCTGGCCGAGGAACGGGAGCTGCTTGCCGGGCGCGAACGGGATGCCTTCGGGGAGCAGGCTGAGGCGCTCGCGGATCCAGGCCTTGTTGGTGAGCGCGAAATGCCGGCCCTGCTCGCGGCTCGCCCGGCGGGGCAGCACCACCACCACGTTCCCGGCGCTCATATCGAGCCGCAGGATGATCCGATGGGCCTGGTTATTTTTCTTGTAAATCAGCGGGATACGCCGCGCGTCCAGGGTCAGCACCTGGGCGCCCGCAAGCCGCTTCACCCGCCTCTTGGCGGCAACGGAACGGCGGGTCGAGGGGGAACGGGTACGCGCGCGAGCCATCCTTGCGCTATAGCGGTCGGCACCCCTCGCGGCAAGAGGGCGCCGACCGGCATGGGAATTACTTCCTGTGGATAGTTGTCCCGTCCGCCTCCCGATCGAGTAGTGCCGCCTTCACCCGCTTGCCCCATCGATAGCCCCCGATCTCGCCGTCGGCCCGGCGGATGCGATGGCAGGGGACGATCACCGCGACCGGGTTGGCGGCGCAGGCCTGGCCGACCGCTTGGGCCCCGCCCGGGCGGCCGACCCGGCGGGCGATCTCGCCGTAGCTGAGAGTGACGCCGACCGGGATCCGGCGCAGCTCCTCCCAGACCCGGCGCTGGAAGGCGGTTGCCCGGATGTCGAGCGGCAGGTCGATATGGGGCTGCTGGCCCACCAGATGGTTAAGGAGCGCATCGAGGGCGGGCTCGAGCGCCGCCTCGTCGCGGCGGATCCGGGCCGCCGGGAACTCGCGCCGAAGCGCCCCCAGCAGCGCCTCGTCCTTCTGGCCGATCGAGACGAAGCAGACGCCCCGCTCGGTGGCGGCGACCAGCAGCCGCCCGAGCGGCGAGCTGGCGACGCCATAGCCGATCCTGGCGTCGAGCCCGCCCTTGGCATAGCTCGCCGGCGTCATGCCGAGCTCGGCCGCGGCCCGTTCATAGACCCGGCTCGCCGAGCCGAAGCCGGCATCGTAGGTGGCGGCGGCAACGCCGGCGCCCTGCTGCAGCCCGGCGCGGAACCGGCCGACCCGGTGGGCATCGGCATATTGCCGGGGCGTGACCCCCATCGCCTGCTTGAAGAGCCGCTGCAGGTGCCAGGGGCTGATGCCGCAATGGCGGCCGAGCTCGGCAAGGGTCACCGGGCCGGCCTCGGCCTCGGCATTGTCCGGTGCGACGCGCCGCTCGATATAGCGGCAGGCACGCTGGACCGCGGCGAGCTGGCGCCGCGGCGGGCTCCGTTCGGCGGTGGAGGCAATCTCCGTCTCCGATGCCTCGGGCGAAAACATGGGGCTTCTCCGGGTTCGAACATGGCGGCCGGGCATCGTTCTAAGGCTGCCAGCCTGCGCCCGCTATCCGAAGCTTGCGGCGATTTCTCGGGCGAGGATGCCCCCGGGCCCTGCGCCGGTCCCGGGCGCTCTCCCCGCGGCTTCCGGAGGCTGGCGCGGGCGGCCGATTCCGGACTAGCCTGATGCATCCTTTCCGAGGATTCGGCTCATGGCGCTCCCGGCCTTTCATCTCGCCTTCCCGGTCAAAGACCTCGCAAGCACGCGCGGTTTCTACGAGTCGCTGCTCGGCTGCCGGGTCGGGCGCACCGCCGAAACCTGGATCGATTTCGATTTCTTCGGTCACCAGATCTCGGCCCATGTGAAGCCCGAGGAAACCGCGCTTGCCCGCACCAACGCGGTCGATGGCGACGAGGTGCCGGTGCGCCATTTCGGCGCGATCCTGGCGTGGGACGACTGGCAGGCGCTCGCCGACCGGCTCTCCGCCGCCGGCACCCGCTTCATCATCGAGCCGCATGTCCGCTTCAAGGGCGAGGTGGGCGAGCAGGGCACCTTCTTCCTGCTCGATCCGAGCGGCAATGCGCTCGAATTCAAGTCCTTCCGCGACATGAGCCGCGTCTTCGCAAGCTGAGCTACGGCGCTTCGGACCCCGAGAGGCGGCGCCTCAGCGGATCCAGTCGATCACCCGCTCTTCGGCGTCCTCGACCTCGGTTTCCGGGATCACCTTGCCGCGCACCGACACGCCGGCCTGGTGCACGGTTTCGGCGCTGCCCGAGACCAGCGGGTGCCACCAGCGGAGATCCTTGCCCTCGTCGATCAGGCGATAGGCGCAGCTCCGCGGCAGCCAGGAGAGCGTGCCGGCCATGCGCGCGCTGAGCTTGATGCAGTCCGGCACCAGCGTCTTGCGCTTCGCATAGTTGCTGCAGCGGCAGGTTTCGGCATCGAGCAGGCGGCAGGCGACGTCGGTGAACTCGATCGCGCCGGTATCCTCGTCGATGAACTTGACGGTGCAGCAGCGTCCGCAGCCGTCGCAGAGCGACTCCCATTCGGGCCGGCTCATCTCGGCGAGGGTCTTGGTCTTCCAGAAAGGCCTGGGTTTGCGCGCCATCGGTTCAGAGCAGCGTCCCGCGCGGCCCGCCGTCGGCTTCCGCGCCGACGAAGGGTTCGGTCGGCAGGCTTCCGATCTCGTTGCCGCCGTTCGCGAGCGGCTCCTGCGACTTGAGGAACGCCCAGATGCCGACGGCAAGCACGAGCACGATGCCGAGAATGGCGGCGGCGAGCGCGATAAGGCCTTTTGGCATGACGAGAGCGTCTCCGCTATTGCCCCGAGACGTCAATAAGGCGAGAGCGCGTCGCGCAGCGGCTGCGCGTTCGGGTTGGTGAAGCGCCGTTCGATCACGATCGCATAGGGCGTGGCGCCGGTGCCGTAATAGCTCGCGTTCCAGCTATCGCGCTTCAGGATGCCGGCGCCCTCCAGCGACACGCCGCCGAACAGCCCCGCGGTCTTCGCGAAGCTGTAGACGTCGGATTCGAGATTGGTCGTGGTCGAGGCCTCGAGCCCCTTGCCGAGCGGGCCCGCCGCCATGCTGACCTCGCCGCCGAGCTTCATCTGGTTGTCGATCACCGCATCGAGCGCCTTCTCGCTCATGATGGTGAGCACCACCTCGGAGACCTGGCCGCCGATCTGCAGGCCGAGGCTGCCGGCCGCGAGCGTATAGAAGGCGGGATTGCTCCAGCCCTGGTTCGTGTCGCGCACCACCAGCACGCCCGACCCGCCTTCGCCGCCGATGATGAAACCGCCCTTGATGAGCTCGGGGAAGATCATCAGGGCCTTCGCCCGCTTCACATAGTTCGGCAGCTCGGCGAACTCGGGGCTCTGGATCAGCTTGTCGAAGGTGATCCGCGCCTTGTCGATGATTTCCTGCTGGTCGGAGAGCGCCATCGCGGGACGGGCGAAAGCGAGCCCGAGCAGCAGAAAGCCGATCACCGCGATGAACGCATTGCGCCGAATCATGAAAATTCCTCCAGGCAGTGTCCGTTTGACTTGACCCCCCCGCCGAGTCGTCCAAGGCGGAGCTTAGAGAACAGGCCGATTTTGGCAATTCCGAGGCGCGGGGGCCGAAAACCGGCCGGCGCACCCGCGGGCGGTCTCGCTCAGCGGCTCGATATCGACGCGGCCGGGGGCACGGACCCGGCGAGATCGGCGAAGCTGCCCGTCGGATGGTGATTGACCCGCACCACGCGCCAGCTCCGCGCAGCGCCCGGCTCCGCGCTCGAGCTGGCGCCCTCGATGTGATCGATCCGGGTCAGCGAGCAATTGTCGACGGCGAAGCCGAGCGCCCGTTCCGGCGCGAGGCCGAGGGCGGCGGCGAGCGCGGCGCGGATCGAGCCGCCATGGGCGACCGCCACGATATCCGAGCCGGCATGGGCACGGGTCAGCCGCTCGACCGCGAGCCCGACGCGATCCACCACCGCGGCGAAGCTTTCGCCGCCGGGCGGCGCCAGCTCGGCCGGCGCCAGCCAGAAGCGATGCCAATGACCGTCGCGCCGGTCGGCGAGCTCGGCGTGGGTCAGGCCCTGCCAGTCGCCGAAATGCTGCTCGGCGAGCCCGGGCTCGCTGACGAAGGCCGGGCATTCGCGGCCGGCGGCGCGATGGATCGCGGCGGCGGTCTGGTGGGTGCGACAGAGCTGGCTCGTTACCCAGACCGCTTCCGGCGGAAGCTGGCGGGCGAGCGCCGCGAAGCAGGCGGCGTCGCTGCAATCGGCAGGCAGGTCGGTCTGGCCGTAGATGCGGCCGCCATGGGAGGTCACCGGCGCGTGCCGGATCCACCACCATCGCGTGACCAGCGCCTCCGTCATGTCGCGATCCTCACCACGCCAGCGCCGAGGCGGCGACCGCGAGCACGGCGATCTCCGCAAGCTGCTCGACCATGCCGAGAACGTCGCCGGTATAGCCGCCGATGCGCGCACGGGCGAACCGCATCGCGACGATCGTCACCGCGGCGGTCGCGAGGATCGCGACCAGGCCGGCGCCGAGGCCGAGCGCGAAGAAGGCGACGAGCGCGCCGAGTAGGATCGCGATCAGCGCATCGCCCTCGCGCGGGCGCCCGGCCGTGGCGGCTAGCCCGTCCTCCCGCGCGAGGCGGCCGCGCGCCATGGCGGCCGGCAAGGCGCCGCGTGCCAGCGCATGGGCAGCGATCAGGGCGGCAACGCCGGCGCCGGCGCCGAGCGCGGCCAGCGCGGTTACGCGCGCGATCAGGGAGAAGCCGAGGGCGAGCACGCCGAAGGCGCCGGTGCGGCTGTCGCGCATGAGGGCGAGCCGCGAGGTCTCGTCGCGGCCGCCGCCGAAGCCGTCGGCGCTGTCGGCGAATCCGTCCTCGTGCAGCGCGCCGGTGATCAGCATGGTGAGGCCGATCGCGATGGTGGCGGCCAGCATCCGCGGCAGCGCGAGCTCGATCGCGACCGCATAGCCGATGCCGCCCGCGAGGCCCACGAGCGCGCCGACGATCGGGAAGAGGCGCGTGGCGCGCGCAAGATCGCCGCCGCCGTCGCGGACGGGGATGCGGGTCAGGAAAGCTGTGGCCGCGCGCAGGTCGGCGAACCAGGCCGCGGGCCGGTTGCGGTCGAAGCGTTCGGAATCGGGCGGCAGGTCTGTCACGTCGGAGGGCTCGCGATGCGATTTCGGAAGAGGGCGGTCGGTGCGACGGCGATGTCGCCATTCGGCAACCCGGTAGGGGGCCGAAAGGCTCGATGCGCCGGGACGCTTCGCCGGCTTTTCGGGCTGGTCTTGCCGCGGCGGTTATAGGACAGTTGCCGCCCGTCCGCAAAGCCGGCCTTCCCCGCCGGTTCTGGTCCCCGCGCCCGCAAGGCCGCGACGGCGGGACATCGCCCTCTCCTCGATCGTTCGCGAGCCTTCCATGACGACCAGCCTGCCTGCGAGCTTCGCCGAAATCCGCGCCATCCTCGCCGCCTGGCCTGCGGCCGATCTCGGCGCGGCGACGCTCGCGGCCGCGCGCGAGGCGCAGCTCACCAAACCCGCGGGCGCGCTCGGCCGGCTCGAGGAGATCGGCGCCTGGCTCGCGAGCTGGCAGGGCCATCATCCGCCGGCGCTCGATCGTGCGCGCATCGCGGTCTTCGCCGGCAATCACGGCGTCGCGGCGAAAGGCGTCTCGGCCTATCCGCCGGCGGTCACGACGCAGATGGTGGCGAACTTCGTTTCCGGCGGGGCGGCGGTCAATCAGCTCTGCCGCAGCGCCGACGCGGAGCTCCGCGTCTACGAGATGGCGCTCGAGGAGCCGACGGCGGATTTCACCGAGGGCGCCGCGATGAGCGAGGCCGACTGCGCCCTCGCCATGAGCTACGGCATGATGGCGGTCGAACCCGGGCTCGATCTCATCGGGCTCGGCGAGATGGGCATTGCCAATACGACCAGCGCCGCGGCGCTCGCCGCCATGCTGTTCGGCGGCGACGGCCGGGGCTGGGCGGGCCCGGGCACCGGCGTCACCGGACCGGCGCTCGGTCGCAAGATCGCGGCGATCGATGCCGGCCTCGCGCGCCATCGCGATGCCGCCGCGGGCGATCCGCTGACGGCGCTCGCCTGTCTCGGCGGGCGCGAGCTCGCCGCCATCGCCGGCGCCATCGTCGCCGCGCGCATGGCGCGCACGCCGGTACTGCTGGACGGCTTCGCCTGCACGGCGGCCGCGGCCGTGCTGCACAGGATCGATTCCCGTGCGCTCGATCATTGCCTCGTGGCGCATGTCTCGGCCGAGCCCGGCCATCGCAAGCTCCTCGCCGCCATCGGCAAGCGGCCGCTGCTCGATTTCGACATGCGGCTCGGCGAGGCCTCGGGGGCAGCACTCGCCATCCCGCTGCTGAAGGCGGCGGTCGCCTGCCATACCGGCATGGCGACCTTTGCCGAGGCGGGCGTCAGCGGCAAATCCGCCTGAGGCGTCGATGAAGAACGCCACCGCGCCCATTCGCGAGGCCAGCGCCGGGGAGGCGCGCCGCTTCCTGCTCGATCGCCTCGGTCTCGCCGGCGACTACTGGAGCGCCGCCGAAGCCGAGGCGCGCGCCGTGGCGCTCGGCATGTGGCAGATGGATTCGATCCGCGTCTCCGGCCTGCGCAACCAGGAGCTCGCCTGGGCCGCGCGCAGCGCGACGCCGCCGCAGGGGTTCTACGATCTGCTCTATGGGCAGGGCGCGCTGGTCGAGACGCATTATCCGGTCTTCGCCACGCGGCGCGACTGGCTGCCGACCCTGTCGCTCGCGATCGCCGATCCCGCGATCCGCCGCAAGCCGCTCGGCCGCCGCATCCGGCGCGTGATGGACGAGGTCGAGGCGCATATCCGCGCCAACGGACCGACCGGTCCCGGCGCCTTCACCTCGCGCCGCGTGGTGGGCGGATTCAATACGGTCAAGGAAACCACCCGCGCGCTCGAGCTGCTCTGGTCGCAGCGCCGCCTTGTGATCGCCGGGCGCGACCGCAACTTCCAGCGCCTCTTCGATCTCGTCGAGCGGCGCACGCCCGAACTCGCCGACCATGCGCCGCCGCCCAGGGTCGATTACGAGCGGTTCCTCATTCTCTCCGCCCTCTCGGTGCTGAAGCTCGCCACCGCCGAGCAGCTCGCCCAGCGCGTCCACCATCATTACGGGCCCTGGCGGCCGGGCGGCGGCATCAAGCATTGGCGCGCCGCCGTCGCCCGCGCGCTCGAAGCGGGTTTCGCCGAGGCGGTGCGCGTGCCCGACCTTGCGGAGGCGCCGCTCTATTGGCATCTGCCGGAAGATGCGGCCGGATGGGCGCGGATCGGCCGTCGCGCAGCCGGCAGCGCTGCGGTGCGGCTGGTGCCGCCGCTCGATCATCTGCTCTATAGCCGCGCCCGCTTCAGCGAGCTTTTCGGCGTCGATTTCAAGTTCGAGGCCTACACGCCGAAGCGTCACCGGAAGTTCTATTTCGCGCTCCCGATCGTCGCCGATGGCGTCATGGCGGGGCAGCTCGACGCCAAGCTCGACGGCAAGCGCTGGCGCATCCGCGGGCTCGAGCTTGTGGCGCCCGCGGATCTCGATGCGTTGCGCGCGGCGGTGCATCGCCTCGCCGGCATCGCCGGCGCGGAGACGGTGAGCGTGCCGGCGCGGGTGGAGAAACGCCTCAAGGACGCGCTCAAGGGCAAGATCGGGTAGCCGGCGGTAGCAGGGGAGGTCCTCAGGGCGAACTCGTCGACCCATGAGGATGCTGCGCCTCGTCCCTCGACAGGCTCGGGAAGAGGCGATCCGTTCGGGCGATCGCCCGGCGGCCGAGGCTCGCCCCGACCGACACTCGCGCCGCCGCGATCCCGATCTGAAAATAGAGCCTACATCGCCGAAATTGTACAGTGGCCGGCAGGCCAGGAAGGATACCGGCATGACGAGTGCGAAGGCATCGCGGCCAGCGGCGTTCGGCGCTATCGCTCAAATCGGGCGGCTTGCCGTGGGGTGGGGGACCGTCGCCGCGTTCCTGGTCTTCGGCGGCGGCTGGCTCGCCGATCTCGGCGACACCGCCAGGTTCGCCGGCTTCTTCCTTTGGCTCCTCGCCGTCATCATGTGGTGCGCCTTCGGCGTCGTGGAGCAGGCGGACCATCTGGCCGAGCTGCTGGGGGAACCGCTCGGCACCATCGTCCTTACGCTCTCGATCGTCATCATCGAGGTCGTGCTGATCGCCGCGGTGATGCTCGGCGCGGATGCAGCGCCGGCGCTCGGCCGCGACACGATGTTCGCGGTGCTGATGATCGTGCTGAATGGCGTGGTGGGGCTGTCCCTGCTGCTGGGCGGGCTTCGCCACCGCGAGCAGTCCTACAACCTGCAAGGCGCCGTCGCCTATCTCGCGATCATCATGCCGCTCTCCGTGATCGCGCTCATCCTGCCGAGTTTTACGGTCTCCGGCGCCTCGGGGGGCCTGACCATGGTTCAGGCCTTCTTCTTCGCGCTCTTCACCGTCCTGCTCTATGGCATCTTCCTCGCGATCCAGACCGGCCGGCATCGCGGTTTCTTCGCCGAACCCCGGCCAACCGCATCGATCCCGGCCGCACCGAGCCCGCCCGAGGCGGCCGTCGCCGTGAGCCCGCCCGAGGCGGTCGCCGCCGCTAGCCCGCAGGCGCCCGTCCCGTCCGCCGGCGCGATCCTGCGCCACACGCTGCTTCTCCTGCTTTTCATGCTGCCGATCGTCCTCCTGGCGAAGCCGCTCGCGACGCTGATCGATCACGGCATCGCCGTGCTCGGCGCGCCGCCGCCGCTCGGCGGCGTGCTGATCGCGCTCATCGTCTTCACCCCCGAGGCGATCGCGGCGCTGCGCGCTGCGCTCGACAATCAGCTCCAGCGCTCGGTCAATCTCTGCCTCGGCGCCTCCGCCTCGACCATCGGCCTCACCGTTCCGGCCATCCTCGGGATCGGGCTCGTCACCGGCCAGACGATCGTGCTGGGGCTCGAGCCGGCCGAAATAGTTCTCCTTGCCGTGACCTTGATGCTGAGCACGCTCACCTTCTCCGGCCCGCGCACGACCATGCTCGAGGGCGCGGTGCATCTCGTCGTCTTCTTCGTCTATCTCGTGCTGATCTTCAGCCCGTAAAACTTCGGCTTCGGGCCGCCCGCAAGCGAAGCCGCCCTATTCCCCGACCTGGAAGAGGAGCCCGCGTCGCCTTGCGCCGGTGAAGGCGAGGAAATAGATGAGGAGCCCCGCTACCAGATAGACGAGGTTCAGCGCGACCGCGCTCCAGAAATGGCCGGTATCGAAGCGGCCGTGGAACAGCGTCTCGCGCATCCCTTCGAACACATGGGTCGAGGGCAGGGCCCAGGCGACCTGCTGCAGCCAGCCGGGGAGCACGGTCACCGGGTAGTAGATCGCGCTGATCGGGGCCAGCAGGAAGACGATGAACCAGACCAGGTTCTCTGCCCCGAGGCCGAAGCGCATCAGCAGCGCCGTCGAGACCATGCCGACCGCCCAGGCCATCATCATCAGGTTGAGGTAGTAGGCGACGAGCGGCAGGCCGAGATCGAAGATCGAAAAACGATAGAGCAGGATCGCGAGCAGCGCCGCCGGCAGCACGCCGATGAAGGTCCTGAGGATGCTCATCGCCATCATCGCGACGATATGCTCCCAGGGCCTGAGCGGACTCACATAGAGGTTCGCGAGATTGTGCGCCCACATCTCCTCGAGGAAGGAGAGCGAGAAGCCGAGCTGGCCGCGGAAGAGAACGTCCCACAGCATCACGCCGCCGAGCAGCACGCCGAAGGCCTGCGCGACCCAGCTGCTCTGGGTGTAGAAGAACTGGCTGACGAAACCCCAGATGATCATCTGCATGGTCGGCCAGTAGGCCATCTCGAGGAGCCGCGGCCAGGAGCTGCGCAGCACGTAGATATGCCGGCGCATCACGGCGCCGATGCGGCGGGTGGAGGCGGCAAGGCTCATGCGCCGTCTCCCGCGACCGGGTGGCCTTCGCCCGTGCCGGCCGGCGTCTTGTCGATGGCGGCGCCTGCGCGCGCGATGTCGAGGAAGACCTCTTCCAGGTTGGTGCGGCCGTAGCGGCGCACCAGCTCGTCGGGGCGGCCGCGATCGACGATGCGCCCCTTGCGCATCATCAGCACCTCGCTGCAGAGCCGCTCCACCTCGCCCATATTGTGCGAGGCCAGCAGGATGGTGGCGCCGCTCTCCTTGCGATAGGCCTCGAGATAGCGGCGGATCCAGTCCGCCGTTTCCGGATCGAGCGAGGCGGTCGGCTCGTCGAGCAGCAGCAGCTCCGGCCGGTTCAGCAGCGATTTCGCGAGCAGCACGCGGGTGGTCTGGCCGGCGGAGAGGCTGCCGGTATGGCGGTCGATGAAATCCTCGAGTGCCAGCTCCCGCGCCAGTGCCGCGATGCGCGCGACGGGATCGCGCACGCCATAGAGCCGCGCATAGACGTCGAGATTCTGGCGCGGCGTGAGGCGCTTCGGCAAGGCGACGTAGGGCGAGGAGAAATTCATCCGCTCGAGCACGCGATAGCGGTGCGCCAGCATGTCCTCGCCGAGGATGCGGATCGTGCCGTCCGACGGGATGAGGAGGCCCAGCAGCATCGCGATGCTGGTGGTCTTGCCGGCGCCGTTGCCGCCGAGCAGCCCGACCACCGCGCCGCGCGGCACGGAGAAGCTGAGCCCGTCCACCGCAATGACGCTGCCGAACCGCTTGCTCAGGTTTTCGACGCGGATGGCAGGCTCGGAAGCGTCAAGCATGATGGCGCCACTATGCCCGTTCCTCGCTTCGCCCGGTAGCGGAGCCGCTTGCGCGGCGCCGTTGCGGGCGGCGCATGGCGGCAGTTTCGATCCCGCGCCGCCGCCGCCCCGGTCCGCCGTCGCGCCAACCCCACCATCGCGCCAGCCTCGCCATCGCGCCAGCCTCGCTATCGCCCGGGACATGCCGTGACCGCCCTTGCCCTCCGGGGTGCGGTTGGGCTTCTCTCCCGGCATCATGCTGCGCTCCTTTCTCCGCGCCTGGACGGGTGCTGCGCCGGGCTCCAGCCGCCGTGTGCGGCTGCGGACGCTGGCGACAATCCGCTGGGTGGCGGTGCTGGGGCAGCTCGCCGCCGTCCTGTTCGTGCAGTTCGGCCTCGGCTATCCGCTGCCGCTGATCGAGGTGTTGCTGGCGATCGGCGCCTCGGCGGCGGTCAATCTCTGGGTGACCGCGCTGGGGCGGCGGCGGACCTGGCTCAGCGACCGCACCGCCGCGCGCTATCTCGCCTTCGATCTGCTGCAGCTCGCGGCGCTGCTCTTCCTCACCGGCGGCCTCACCAATCCCTTCGCGGTGCTGATCCTGGCGCCGGTCACCGTGGCGGCGACCGTGCTGTCGCGCTTCAGCACGGCGACGCTCTCGCTACTCGCGGTGCTGGTGGCGCTCGGGCTCGGGCTCTGGCACCGGCCGCTGCCCTGGCCGACGCCGGATTTCGCGGTTCCGCCGATCTATCTGCTGGGGTTCGGCGTGGCGCTCGCCCTTTCGAGCCTCTTTCTCGCGGCCTATGTCTTCAGCGTCGCGGAAGAGGCGCGGCGCATGTCGGATGCGCTCTCGGCGAGCCAGATGGCGCTCGACCGCGAGCAGCGCGTCTCCGCCCTGGGCGCGCTCGCCGCCGCCGCCGCACACGAGCTCGGCAGCCCCCTCGGCACCATCGCCGTGGTGGCCAAGGAGCTCGCCCGCGACCTGCCGCCCGGCAGCCCGCTCGCCGCCGACGTGGCCCTCTTGCAGAGCCAGAGCGACCGCTGCCGCGCCATCCTCGCCGCGCTCGCGGCCCGGCCCGAGGTGCGCGGCGGCCCGTTCCTCGAGAGCGGGCGGCTCGCCGACCTCGTGCGGGAGGCCGCCGCGGCCCATGCCCGGCCGGGCATCCGGCTCACCGTCGAGGAGCGGCTCGCGGAAGGCGGCGGGGCGCCGCCGGTGCGCCGGAGCCCGGAAATCCTGCACGGACTCGGCACTTTGCTGCAGAATGCCATCGAATTCGCGACCGCCGAGGTGCATGTCCCGATCCTCTGGAGCGCCGATTCGGTCACGTTAACCATTTCGGACGACGGCCCGGGCTTCCCGTCGGACCTTCTCGCGCGGCTCGGGGAACCCTATCTATCAGGAGGCGATCGCGGCCGCGGCAGCGAGCACGAGCATATGGGCCTCGGCATTTTCATCGCCGAGACCCTGCTGGCGCGCTCGGGCGCGGTCGTGACCATGGCCAACCGGCCGGAAGAAGGCGCCGAGGTCACCGTCAGGTGGGACCGCGCCTCGCTTGCCGTGCCCGGCTGAACTTTTGCGCGAAGAGGATTCCCCATGACCATCGCTGCGGAAACCCCGACCGAGGGCCGGCTTCCGGAAATCGCCGGAGAACGCCATCTCCTGATCGTCGATGACGATGCGCCGTTCCGCCAGCGTCTCGCGCTCGCGATGGAGCGGCGCGGCTTTCGGGTGGCGCAGGCCGAGAACATGGCGAGCGGCATCGCGGCGGCGCGTGCGAACCCGCCCGCCTTCGCGGTGGTGGATCTTCGCCTCACCGACGGCAGCGGCCTCGAAGTGGTGACCGCGATCCGCGGCGCGCGCCCCGATTCGCGCATCGTGGTGCTGACCGGCTACGGCAATATCGCGACCGCGGTCGCCGCGGTGAAATCGGGCGCGGTCGACTATCTCTCGAAGCCGGCCGATGCGGATGCGGTCGAGGCGGCGCTGCTGCAGCGCGAAGGCACCCTGCCGCCGCCGCCCGAGCAGCCCATGACGGCGGAGCGGGTGCGCTGGGAGCATATCCAGCGGGTCTACGAGCAGTGCGACCGCAACGTCTCCGAGACGGCGCGCCGCCTGCGCATGCATCGCCGGACCTTGCAGCGCATCCTGCAGAAATACGCGCCGAAGGCCTGACGCGGGCCGCGTCCTCCGAATACGGAAGGCCGGGAAAGCCGCGCTCAGGCGCGGCGGGCGACGGGGCGTGCCGGCTCGCGCAGGAGCCGGTCGAAATACCGGCCCTGGAACATGGCGATGCCGAGCTGCTCGCCGACGGCCAGCGCCTGTGCCGTGTCGCAGTGGCACATGATGACGCGGTCGCGGCCGATCGATTCGATCGCGGTCTTGAGCCGCGCGCCGGTCGGCGCGTCGAGATCGCCGGCGAGGTCCGGACCCCAGTCGAGCTTGATGAGATCGACGGCGAGCCAGTCGCGGTCGATCAGCGGCAGCAGGAGCGGCTTCACCCCGTCCAGGCAGAGCTTGTAGCCGCGGCCCTTCAGCCAGTCGCGCGCGAACATGAAGCTGCTGGGGTCGGCGAAGATGTCGATCATCTGGAGCTCGATGACGGCGGCGCGGGCGCGCGCGGCGCCGACCTCGCGATCGAAATCCTGGAAGATGGGCCCGAGCGTCGTCGAGACGTTGAGATTGAGCGCGAAGCCGCTCGCCGGGTCGAGCTCGTCGCGATGCATCAGCGTCGCCAGCACGCGCTGGTCGAGCAGCCGGGTCAGATGCTGGAAGAGCCAGCGGTCGCCGCGGAGATCGGTGCCCGGCATGACGGCGCGGGCGAGCTCGTCGATCGAGACGTAGATCTCCTGCATCAGCGGCTCGGGCGTCCGTCCGGGCGCCACGAAACAGATAGGCTGGCGCCGGATCAGGAAGCTGAGATCGGCGGCGTCGATCGCGCGCTCGATCTGGGCGAGGCGGCGCGAATCCATGGGCGCGCTCGCGGGCCGGGCCTGCTCGGCCGATTTCATGCGGTGGAGGCGGGCTTCGCTCTCGAGCCCGTCGGCGACGCGCTTCAGCGCGGCGTAGTCCTCCTCGAGCGCGTACCAGGAACAGAACTCACTGAGATCGTCGCCGCCCGCCTGCAGCAACGGGTCGTGCGCGAAGAGATAGCGGAGTTTCTGCACCACCGCCTCGAGATCGACGACGCCGACACCCTTGGCGATGAAGACGAGATCGTCGTTGCCGATGCGGAACAGCCCGCCGTCGAACTTCTTCGTCAGCATGTCGAAGCAGGAACAGGCGATGCGCAGATGGTGCTCGCGCCGGTTATGGGGCTGCAGGCGCGACAGATGCATGTGGATCGCCCGCCGCCCCTCGCGATAGCGGTCGAGCCGCTGGATGTAATCCAGAAGTAGCTGTTCCTGGGAAGGATCCCGGCTCTGGGCGCGTTCGTTCACGGCCATCGGCTCCGCTGCGGTTTCCTCAAGACTTGGCCCGGAAGAGCCACCAGCCCCGGTCGTTCACCGCATAGACCGGCTGATAGTGGTGGATGCTGGAGGCCGGCACGACGCTCTTGATCTGGTTGTCGAGCACCATCGGCGTGTCGCCGACATCGACCACGAGGATCGCGTGCGCGAGGCCGAGATTGAGGTCGTTCAGCACGACGATCCGCATGATGTCGCTCGAGACGCCGAGCGCCTTCAGCGCCATGAATTTCGAGATCGCGTAGTCCTCGCAATCCCCGTTCTTGCGCAGGAACTGGAACGGCGTCGCCCAGTAGTCCGGCTTGTTCCAGTTGATCGGGTCGATGATATAGGGATGCTTGTTCATCGCGCTGTTGATCTTCTTCACCTGGGTCGCCAGATCGGCGCTCTGCAGGCTGTCGCGCAGCGCTTCCCATGACTTCTTGTTGCAGTTGTCGCAGGCGCCCTCTTCCTTCTGGAAGCGGTCCATCACGCCGCGCCATTTCGGGAACATCTTGAGGCTGGTGGAATGCAGCGTCTTGCTGCCGAAGACGTCGGGCTGGAACGACGCCGCATCGGCGCGTCCGACGAGCAACAGGCCGGCGAGGAACAGCACGAGCAGCAGCACGACCAGGTCGCGCCACCGCAATATTCCGTCGAACCGCCTGGACTGCGTGATCATCATCATCGTTCGAGAGGCTCCGGCTCGGCTCGGTGCTGGAAATATCGGTTCGGATCGCGCTCGATCCTTCCTCGACGATCCCAAATCGCGCTTAACGCCGCGTTAATTTCTAACGCCGTAACTTGGTTAAACGGTCGTAGATATTGTAGAAATGGCCGTGGCGAGCGGACGGGCGGGGGTCCTATGTCGGTGCGGGATATCGATCAGCAGGCGGCGCAGGAGCGGCGCCGCGCCGGCTTCGGCGCGATATTGGGGTTCCTGCTGCTCGTCGGCATCGCCGTCGCCGGCGTGATCCTCGTGCTCCGCTTCGTCGATGCGGAGCGGCAGCGCGACATGACCTCCCTGCAGGTCCGCCTGGGCATCGTCGCGGACAGCCGCAAGGCCGCGGTCGAGACCTGGCTCCAGACGCAGTTCGCCGACCTCAAGAAGCTCGCCGACAATCCGGCGCTGCAGATCTATATGACGCAGCTCGTCAGCGGGAACGCCACGCCGGGCGGCCTCGACGAGGAGACCGGCGAGCAGGAACCGCCGGCCGAAGCGCAATATCTCATGAACCTGCTGCTGGTCTCGGCCGATCGGTCGGGCTACGGCCTGCCCGTCCCGTCCGAGGTGGGCGCCAATCTTCCGCGCACGCGGACCGCAGGGCTGGCGCTGCTCGACCCGAAGGGGAGGGTGCTGGTGGCGACGCCCGGGATGCCGCCGATCGAGGGTCGCATCGCGAGCTTCGTGTCGGCGCTGAAGCCGGTCGGCGCGCAGCTTCTCGACCTCTATATGGACGCAACGGAGAAGCCCGCCATGGGCTTCGTCCAGCCGGTCTATGCGGTGCAAGGCAATACCGACGCGACCTCGCTGGTCGGATTCGTGTTCGGCATCAAGCAGGTCGCCGAGGAACTCTATCCCCTGCTGCGCCAGCCGGGCGAGACCAACGCCAGCGCCGACGTGCTGCTGGTGCGGGTCAACGGCGCCGTCATCGAATATATCTCGCCGCTCGCAGACGGCACCGCGCCGCTCGGGTTGCGGCTCAATCGCGACACCCCTGATCTCGACACCGCGGCCGCCCTCGAGCAGGAGGCCGGCTTTACGCAGGCCTCGAACTATGCGGGGCATGAGGTGCTGGCGGCGTCGCGGGCGATCTCGGGCGCGCCCTGGACGCTCGTCTATACGGTCGATCGCGACGAGGCGATGGCGGCGAGCGACGAGCGCGCCAGGCGTCTGCTGGTCATCCTGCTGCTCGTGGTCGGTCTCTTCGGCATCGTGGTGCTGGCGACCTGGTTCTACGGCAGCTCGCGCCGCGCGGCCGATGCGGCGGAACGGCTGCGTCATACCGCCGACCGGCTCGAGGCGCAGCGCCGCCTGCTGCAGCTCGTTACCGACAATCAGCCGACGTCGATCGCCATCATCGATGCCGAAGGCCGCTACCGCTTCGCCAACCGCACGGCCGCCAAGAAGGTCGGCCTCGAATCCGAGGACGTGGTGGGGAAGCCGGTCGCCAATGTCGTCGGTCCGGCGGCGGCGAAGCAGGTGCTGGCGCTCGCCGAGCAGGCGCTCGCCCGCAACGAGCGCGAGAGCGAGATCCGGCGCGATCCGACCGATCTCGGCGAGCGCATCATCCAGGTCACGCACATCCCGATGAGCGGGCTCGAGGGCGAGGGCGCCGCGGTGCTCGCCGTCGAGGAGGATCTGACCGACGCCTTCCGCGAGCGCGAGCGCCGGGTGCGGCTCGAGCAGCAGCTCGTCCGCTCGCTGGTCGGCATCGTCGACCGGCGCGATCCGTTTGCGGCCGAGCATTCGGCGCGGGTCGCGCGACTCGCCCATGAGGTCGCGACGGAGATGGGGCTGACGCCGACCGAGATCCTGACGGCGGAAACGGCGGGACAACTCCTCAATCTCGGCAAGATCCTGATCGAGCAGGAGCTGCTGACCCGCACCGGCTCGCTCAGCGAGGACGAGCGCAAGCAGGTGCGGCGCGCCATGCTGGCGAGCGCCGATCTCCTGACCGGCGTGGAGTTCGACGGGCCGGTGGTCGACACGCTCCGCCAGTCGCTCGCGCAATGGGACGGCAAGGGCCTGCCGGAAGGTCTCGCCGGCGAGCAGATTCTCCCGAGCGCCCGGGTCGTGGCGCTCGCCAACGCGGTGGTCGGCATGCTGAGCCGCCGCGCCCATCGCCCGCCGCTGTCGAGCGACGCGGTGATCGCCGCCGTGCAGGCCGATGCCGGCCGCGCCTTCGACCGCCGCGTCGTCGCCGCCTTCGTCAATTTCATGGACAATCGCGGCGGCCGCGAAGAATGGGGCAAGCAGGCCGGCCCGGGCTGATCCGGGTCGCCCGGGGTTCGCCCGAGCCGAGGAAACCCGCGCGCGCCCTGCCTTTCCACGTCGAGCATCCCCCGGACGCGCCGGATCGCCTAGATTTGGGCGCATGGACGCGACCGAGGAGACATCGCTTCGGGTGCCGGAAGGCCGCGCGGTCTATGCGATCGGCGACATCCATGGCTGCCTTGCGCCGCTCGAGCGTCTGGAGCGAAGGATCCTGGCGGATGCCACGGCGCGCGGCGCAAAAGAACGGATCATCGTCTATCTCGGCGACTATATCGATCGCGGGCCCGATTCGGCCGGCGTGCTCGACCATCTGATCGAACGGCCTCTGCCGGGCTTCCGCGCGATTCATCTCTGCGGCAACCACGAAGACTACATGCTCCGCTTCCTCGCCGATCCGTCGGTCGGGTCCGACTGGCATCGCAACGGCGGCGATGCGACGCTCGGGAGCTACGGGCTCGATCCGGTCCATGAATGGGGCCGGCTCCGCGCCGAGCTCGCCCGCACCCTGCCGATCCGGCACCGCGCCTTCCTGGAGGGGCTGCAGCTCTTTCATGTCGAAGGCGATTATCTCTTCGTCCATGCCGGCATCCGGCCCGGCCTGCCGCTCGAACGCCAGTCCCGCGAGGATCTGCTATGGATCCGGGGCAGCTTCCTCAATTCCGATCTCCGGCACGAGAAGATCGTCGTGCATGGCCATTCGATCACGCGAGACGCGGATATCCGTCCGAACCGCATCGGCATCGACACCGGCGCCTTCATGTCGGGCCGGCTCACCTGCCTCGCGCTCGAAGGCACGGAACGCCGGCTGCTGAGCAGCTAGGTCTCGCCAAACAGCGCTAGCGACAAAAGACCCTCCGGTTCTTTACCATTCCCATACCGCCGCCGGGCGAGCTTGCCGGGCGGTTCGACGCGAGGGGCCGGGGCCGCCGCGGGTCGAAGGACATCGCCCGTCGCGGGTAGGAGTCGCGGATACCAACCGCAGGACGGGCGCCGGAAGGGGCGAAGAGGGGACAATGGCGATGATGCTGCGAAAGCGCGTCCTGGTGACGGGCGGCGCCGGGTTTCTCGGCTCGCATCTCTGCGAGCGGCTGCTGGCCGAGGGCGCCGATGTGCTGTGCCTCGACAACTTCTTCACCGGCACCAAGGACAATGTCGCGCATCTGCTCGGCAATCCGCATTTCGAGCTGATGCGGCACGACGTGACCTTTCCGCTCTATGTCGAGGTGGACGAGATCTACAACCTCGCCTGCCCCGCCTCGCCGATCCACTACCAGCACGATCCGGTGCAGACGACGAAGACCTCGGTGCATGGCGCCATCAACATGCTGGGGCTCGCCAAGCGGCTGCGTGCCAAGGTGTTCCAGGCCTCGACCAGCGAGGTCTATGGCGACCCGGACATCCACCCGCAACCGGAGAGCTACCGCGGCAACGTGAACCCGATCGGGCCGCGCGCCTGCTACGACGAGGGCAAGCGCTGCGCCGAGACGCTGTTCTT